>DASWMI010000035.1:0-35790 GCA_036399835.1 Pyrinomonadaceae bacterium
TGTTCATCATCGGGTTGAGGCTCGCTTACCTGCAAATGGTCCAGCACGATGCGCTGAGCGACAGGGCGCGTGCGCAGCAGCAGGGCGAAGTCGAGACTACGCCTCTGCGCGGGCTGGTCCTGGACCGGAGCGGGCGCGAGCTGGCGCGCAGTATCGAGACCGAATCCTTCTTCGCCATTCCTGCCGATGTGAAGGATGTTGACGGGACGGTGGCGAGGCTCGCGCAGATTCTTCAAATTGATAATAAGGAACGCGCGTCGCTCGGCAAACGTTTGCAGGAGGCGCGGGACGCCAATAAAAAGTTTGCCTGGATTGCTCGCAGGCTGGATGAGGAGCAGGCGGCGAAGGTCCGTGCTTTAAAGCTCGAAGGCATACACTCTCTCAAAGAGCCTAAGCGTTTCTATCCGAACGGCGAGATGGCTGCGCATGTGCTCGGCTTTGTCGGACTGGACGAAGTGGGCCTCGCAGGGGTCGAACAGTTTTATAACGAACGCATCAAGGGCGAGCCGGGCCAGGTCTTTATCGAATGCGACGCGCACCAGCGTCCCTACGGAAGCTTTGAAGTGCAGTCGCGTCCAGGGCAGACGGTCGTCCTGACGATTGACCAGATGGTCCAGTACCGCACGGAACGCGCGCTCGCGTCTGCCGTCGCCAGCTCGCACGCCAAATCCGGCACGGCCATCGTGCTGGACCCGCGCACGGGCGAAATCCTGGCGCTCGCCAACGCGCCGACCTTCAACCCGAATAATGTAGCGGCATCGCAGCCAGAGATGCGTCGCAACGGGGCGCTGCAAACCATCTACGAGCCTGGCTCGACCTTCAAGATCGTCGCGTATTCGGCGGCGATTGAGATGGGGCTGGTCAAGCCCGAAGACCGTATTGATTGCCAGATGGGAGCGATTACAGTGGCCGGGCGTGTGGTCCACGATCATCACGCGTTCGGCTCTTTGACCATCGCGGAGGCGCTCGCTAAATCCAGCAACGTGGCGGCCATCAAGCTGGGTCTGCGCGTCGGCGATGAGACGATGCACGACTACATTACGCGCTTCGGGTTTGGCGCGCGGACCAGCATCGAACTGCCCGGCGAGGCCAACGGTCTGCTGCGTCCGGTCAGACGCTGGCAGCCTTCCTCCATCGGCTCGATTGCGATGGGGCAGGAGGTTGGCGTGACGCCCTTGCAGATGGCCGCGGCCTTCGGCGCGCTCGCTAATGACGGAGTGCGCATCGCGCCGCACTTGGTCCGAGAGATTCGCGCGGCGGACGGCAAGACGCTGGCGCAGGCCCAGCCGGAGCAGCATCGCGTCATCAGTAGCGAGACTGCCAGGATGCTGCGTAGCATGCTGGAGGGCGTGACCTTGAACGGCACAGCCAAGAAGGCGCAGCTCGACGGCTACTCGGCGGCTGGCAAGACCGGCACGGCGCAGAAGATTGACCCGCAGACGAAAACTTATTCAAAGACGAAATTCATCGGCTCGTTTGTCGGCTTCGCTCCGGTCCAGAATCCGGCCGTCGTGATTATCGTCGTGATAGACGAACCGGCTGGCGCTTATCACGGCGGAGACGTGGCCGCGCCCGTCTTCCGCGAGATAGCTGAACAGATTCTGCCCGATCTCAATGTCGCGCCGGATACGGAATTGAGGTCCGCGCCCGAACAGATTGCGCAGGCCTCCCGTCTCTCCGAAGCGCAGGCGAGCATACTCGAAGAGCTTCAACGCGAAGCTCAGGCACGCGAAGCGACTCTCCCGCAGGTCTCGCAGGATAAAGGGCGAGCGGGCGAGGTCGTTTACGCGCAGGCGACCGAGCGTGCCGTCTTGATGCCGGACCTGCGCGGTCGCAGCGTGCGCGATGCGGCGATTATCTGCGCGCGGCTCGGGTTGGAACTCGAAGCGCAAGGGGAAGGACGCGCTCTGCGACAGAGTCCGGCGGCGGGCGCAGAGGTGATGGCCGGGCAGATTGTCAGGATTGATTTTGCGAGAAGCGACTGAAAGGAATTTTTGATTTTTGATTTGCGATCTGCTTTTTGGAGATTCAAATCTAAGGCTAGAGATTCAAATCCGGGATGAGAGCTTTAAGTCGGATGATGACACCCAATCGAAAATAAAAACCATGTCCCCTCGACAGACCCCCAAAAAAGAGGATGCCGGTCAGGAAGTCAGAAAGAGAGTTGCGGCCTGTCGCAAACGTTTGCGAACGGTTCGCACCATGCGCCGGAGCAAGATACAGGATGGCAAGGACGTTGAGTTGACCCGTCATGACGTCGTGCTGGAAAAGCCTGAAGGTTTGCGTTCGCGGCTGGCGACAAATATCTTGATTGATATGGAGGCGGGCGTCTGCTGGCTCGAAGCGCGATTTGCGACAGAGGTTGACCGAAGCCGCTTCCGTGTGCAGGATTGAGCGCTCGGAGGAGGTAGCAAAAGGGGCGTGGATTTAAGAGAGGCAGCGAGTTTGATGGGCGCGGGCTGCGAGGCTCTGAGCGCCGAGTTGTTTGACAAACAAATAGCAGGATTTTCCATTGATTCGCGCTCGACCGTGCGGGGCGAGTTGTTCTTTGCGCTCTCGCAGCCAGACTATACTCGCGCGGGCTTTAACGGCGAGTTTGCCGACGGCCATCTCTTCATCGAGCAGGCCTTCGAGTGCGGCGCTGTTGCCGCGGTCGCACGCCGCGCGAGCGTAGAGAATGATGCGAAGCTGGCTCGCTTCAGAGACCGTCTGCTGCTGGTTGACGATTGCATCGCGGCCTTACAGACGCTCGCGCGCAAGGTCTACGAAGCCTGGGCGCGTCCGGTCGTCGCCATCACCGGCAGCGCCGGGAAGACGACGGCCAAGGAGCTGACGGCGCATGTCCTCAAGCTGGCAGGAAGGCGCGTGCTCAAGAGCGAGCGCAACTATAACAACGGGCTGGGCCTGCCGCTCGCCGTTCTGCAAATGGTCTCGCAAGGGCACAGCCCGTCTGACTACGACCTGGCCGTGCTTGAGATGGGCATGTCTTCGCCGACGCACGAGATCGAGCGGCTGTGCAGGATTACGCCGCCGGACATCGGCGTCGAGTTGCTCGTCGCGCCGGTGCATCTCGAATACTTGAAGACGATTGAAGCCATCGCCGAGGCGAAGGCCGAGTTAATCGAAGGACTCAAGGCCGGTGGCACGGCTGTTCTCAATGCGGATGACGAACGCGTGCTCGCCATGCGCAGCCGCCACGATGGACCAACCGTCACTTTCGGTATAGAGCACGCATCGGACGTGATGGCAATCAATGTTGACACGTCCAGATTCGGGCGCAGCCGCTTTCTCTTGCGCACGCCTCTCGGCGAGGCCCGGGCCGAGTTGCCGCTGCCAGGCCGCCACAACCTGATGAACGCGCTCGCGGCTGCGGCGGTCGCAAGCTGTTTCAGCATCGGGCCGGAAGAGATCGCGCACGCGCTCAGGAGCGTCAGGCCGCCGCGGATGCGCGGAGAGGTCTTCGACTTCGCGGGCGAGTTCACGGTTGTAGATGATTCCTACAACTCCAACCCGCGCTCGCTCCTGAGTATGGTCCAGACGATTGCGGGGAGCGAGGCGCACGCAACGCGCCGCATCGTCGTTGCGGGCGAGATGCTTGAACTGGGAGACGAGAGCGCAGAGATGCACCGCGAGGCCGGGCGCGAGATGGCGCGGGCCGGGATAGAGATAGTCTGGGGCGTGCGCGGAATGGCCGAAGAGATAGTCGCGGGCGCGCGCGAGGCTGGCGTGCAAGAGGCACGCTTCTTCGCTACTTCGGAAGAGGCCGCCGCAGCGCTCAAAGGCTCTGTCCGCGCGGGCGACCTGATTTTAGTTAAAGGCTCACGCGGCGTGCAGACGGACAAGGTGGTCAAGGCTCTGCGTGAGCAGTTCCCGCTCGTCGGGGCCGATGAAAGATGAGTCTCAGACTCCTGACTCTTAAACGTTGAACAGATGATCTATTACATCTTTTACGAGTTGCTCTACAACCAACTGAAGGGCGGAGAGTCTTTTCTCGTAAAGGCGCTCAACGTTTTTCAGTACGTCACTTTCCGCACGGCTTATGCTTCGGTGACGGCGCTACTCATCGCGCTGGTCTTCGGCGGGCGCGTCATCAAGGCTTTGCGCCAGTGGAATGTGGGCCAGCATATTCGTGAAGAAGGGCCGCAGTCGCACATGGCTAAGCGCGGGACGCCGACGATGGGAGGCGTGCTGATTGTCGGTTCTGTGCTGCTCTCGACATTGCTCTGGGCCAGGCTCTCGAACCTTTATATCTGGATCGTCATGGCGGCCACACTGCTCTTTGCGGCCATAGGTTTTTCGGACGATTACCAGAAGATGGCGAAGAAGCAGAATCTGGGCCTGACCGGCAAGCAGAAGCTGCTCGCGCAGTTTCTCATCGCCGTGGGCGTCTGGGCCGTGCTCTATTTCTTCACGGATTATTCGTGGAATGTGAGCATCCCTTTCTTCAAGCTGACGGCCATCCCGCGCGGCATCAGCGATATTGGTCCATATCTCTACCTGTTCTTTATCATCGTCGTCTTGATGGGCGCATCGAACGCGGTGAACCTGACGGACGGGCTGGACGGGCTGGCGACCAGCGTCACCTTTATCGCGATGGCGGCGCTGACGGCCTTTACTTATCTGAGCAGCGACGCGCGCTGGGCCGCTTACCTGGACCTGACCTGGAAGCCTGAGGCAGCCGAGTTGACCGTCTTCTGCGGAGCGATGGCGGGCGCAAGCCTCGGGTTTCTCTGGTACAACGCGCCGCCCGCAGAAGTCTTTATGGGAGATGTCGGCAGCCTCGCCATCGGCGGCGCGATTGGGACTATCGCGGTGCTCACCAAGCAGGAATTTATGCTGGTCATGGTCGGCGGCGTGTTTGTCATCGAAGCCATGTCCGTGATGTTGCAGGTGGCGTCCTTCAAGATGACGAAACGCCGCATCTTCAAGATGTCGCCGCTGCATCATCACTTCGAGTTGCAGTGGGAGCCGCGATTCGGTCAGAGAACGGTCGAGACGAAGGTGGTCTTTCGTTTCCTGATTCTGGCGATTCTCTTCGCGCTCCTGAGTCTCTCGACTCTCAAGCTGCGTTGAGACGAAAGAATTGTTTGTTTGATCTTTGAAAGGCGAAAGTCAGAGAGTTGGAAGTCAGGGGCAGGAAAGTTCTGGTGATGGGCGCGGCGCGCAGCGGCATTGCGGCGGCGCGTTTCCTGGCGGCGCGCGGCGCAACAGTCGCGCTGCACGACCGCAAAGCGCTTGAAGACTGGACCATTGAAGCGCAGGGCTTACGCGCTGAAGGCATCGGCCTTTTACCTGGCGATGTCCCATCCTGGCTGCTGGACCAGATTGAGCTGGTCGTGATCAGCCCTGGCGTCCCGACGGGAAGCATCCCGGTGCGTTATGCGGAGCGCGCGGGCGCAGAGGTCATCGGCGAGATTGAGCTGGCCTACAGATTCATGCGCGGGCGCATCGTCGCCATCACGGGGACCAACGGAAAGACGACGACGACCACGCTCGTCGGCCAGTTGTTGAGGGACGCGGGGCTTCCAGTGCAGGTCGGCGGCAACATCGGGACGCCGCTTATTTCTCTGGTTGAGGCTTCGCGTGAAGATGGCTGGACAGTGGCGGAGGTCTCCAGTTTTCAGCTTGAGACGATCAGGGATTTTCATCCGGCAGTCGCCCTCGTCCTGAACGTCACGCCGAACCACATGGACCGTTACGAGTCCTTTATGGATTACGCGGCGGCCAAGCACAGAATCTTTCGCAACCAGACGGAAGGCGACGTGGCGATACTCAATGCGGACGACGAGGTGGTCTCATCCTGGTCCAGTGGCTTAAAGGCGCATGTGGTCCAGTTCAGCGTCCGGAGCGAGCTTGAAGAGGGTCTGTTTCTAAGGGGCGGGCGCGAGCTGGTGGCGCGCACGCGCGCGGGAGAGCGCGTGTTGTTGAGGCGCGAAGAGATGCAACTGCGCGGGCTGCATAACGTGGAGAATGTGTTGGCGGCGCTGGCTGCCGGGCTGGCTTGCGGCGCATCGCCCGATTCCATGCGCGAAAGCGTGCGCGGCTTTGGTCCAGTCGAGCATCGGCTTGAGTTTGTCGCCGAGATGGGCGGCGTCAAGTTTTACAACGACTCGAAGGCGACGAGCGTTGATGCGACCCTCAAGGCTTTGGAGGCCTTCGCGGACGATGCGGGCAAGGTCGTCCTCATCATGGGCGGGCGCGGTAAGCAAGCCCCTTATGCTCCGCTGGCCGAGCTTGTCCGAGAGCATGCGCGCAAGCTGGTTCTCATAGGCGAGGACGCGGGCGTGATTGAAAAGGAGTTGTCCGGCATCGTCGAGGGCGAGCGCGCCGGCAATATGCAGGATGCGGTCAAGCGTGCATACAGGGCCGCCGAGCCGGGCGACACAGTGCTGCTCGCGCCCGCTTGCGCCAGCTTCGACATGTTCAAGAGCTTCGAGCATCGCGGAGAGGTCTTTAAAGAAGCGGTGAAAGAGTTGGTAAACAAATAGTGCTGAGTGCTGAGCATTGAGTCAATTCCTTTTCACTCAGCACTCAGCACCTAGTATCTGGTTTTAGTTATGGCACGAAAGCTACAGGCGGATAAATGGTTGTTTGCGGCGACGGCGGGGCTGGCCCTGTTCGGCGTCGTGATGGTCTATAGCGCGTCCGCCGTGATGGCCGCGCAAGAGAACGGCAACCAGTATTACTACGTCATCAAGCAGGGGATGTGGACCGCCATAGGCTTTGGGGCGATGCTCGTCGTCATGCATTTCGATTACCAGCGCCTGCGTAATCGCAAGATTATCTACGCGCTGCTCGCTGCGACGGCCCTCTTGCTCGTCGGAGTCTTTGCTTTTCCGCGGATCAACGGCGCGCATCGCTGGATCAGGCTGGCAGGCTTTTCCATACAGCCTTCCGAGATGTCCAAGCTCGCTTTGACAATCTTCCTGGCATACTTTCTGGAGAAGCGCGCGGGCGAGGAAAGCTCTTTCTGGCGAACCTTTGTGCCGTGCATGATGGTGACGGGGCTGCTCGCCGTGCTGGTCGTCGCCGAGCCGGATTTGGGGACGGCCATGATGCTCGCGGTCGTCTGTTTCGTGATGTGTTTTACGGCGGGCGTGAGGGTCCTGCACCTGGGACTGGCGGCTGCGCCCGCGCTCGTCGGCGTGGCCGGACTATTAATCTTCGTGCCCTGGCGATTGCAGCGGATGGTGACTTTCCTGGACCCCTGGGCAGACCCGCGCGACAAGGGTTTTCAGGTGGTCCAGTCTTTAATCGCTGTCGGTTCGGGCGGGATCAACGGGCTGGGATTCGCGCAGGGCAAGCAGAAGCTGTTCTTTCTGCCGTTTGCACATTCGGATTTTATCTTCGCGGTGGTCGGCGAGGAATTGGGATTGCTCGGAGCGCTGACTGTCATGGCGATTTTCGCAGTCTTCCTGTGGCGCGGAGTGCGCGCTGCGCTGCTTGCGCCTGACAGGTTCGGGATGCTGCTGGGGCTGGGGCTGGTCACTTCGATTATCGCGCAGGCGCTCTTTAACATCAGCGTGGTGCTCTCGCTCGTGCCGACGAAGGGCATTCCGCTCCCCTTTATCTCTTACGGCGGTTCGTCGCTTGTGCCGACGCTCGTCGCGGCTGGCATCCTGATGAATATTTCGCAGTATGCGAACGCCGGAGGCGGCGTGGATTCACAGGCAGGAGTCCGCGCCGGAAAGACTAAGGATGAAGAGAAGCGCTCGCGCAAAGGTTCAGCGCAAACTATCTCTTCATGGCGACGGCGGATTGGCGCAGCACAGGGGATGAGATAGAGCGATGCGCGTGATGTTTGCCGCCGGAGGGACCGGCGGGCATATCTATCCGGCCATCGCCGTGGCGAAAGAGGTCATGCGCCGCGACCCGACAGCGGTCGTCAGGTTCATCGGGACGGCGGGGAAAATGGAAACCCGGCTCGTCCCGCAGGCAGGGTTTGAACTATCGCTCATTGAAAGCGCGGGGCTGGTCAACGTCGGACTCGGAGCGCGGCTGCGCAGCCTCTGGTTAATCCCGAAGGGGATGCAATCGGCGCGACGTTTAATCCGCGAGTTCAAGCCGGATGCGGTGGTTGGCGCGGGCGGTTATGTTTCCGGTCCAGTGCTCCTGACAGCCGCTCTCTTGCGCGTCCCGACGCTCGTCATGGAATCGAACGCCGTGCCGGGTTTTACCAACCGCATGCTCGCGCGTTTCGTTGATCGGGCCGCCACTTCGTTTGATGCGGCGCTGCCTTACTTTGGCGGTAAGGGAGTGGTGACGGGCAATCCCATCCGCCGTGAGTTCTTTGATATTCCGCCGCAGACGCGCGATGCCGAGAGCTTTTCGCTGCTCGTCTTCGGCGGTTCGCTGGGCGCACGCGCCATCAACGAAGCCATGCTCGCCGCGCTGCCGCATCTTGAGAGCCAGCGCAAAGTGCTCTCTATCACGCACCAGACGGGCGAGCTGGATTTCGAGAAGGTGGTCCAGGGTTACAAGTTGGCGGGCTGGGAAGAGCGTGCCGAGGTTCGCAAGTATATTGATGACATGGTCGCTGCCTTTGCGGGCGCGAGTCTCATCATCAGTCGCGCTGGCGCAACCACGAGCGCGGAGTTGATGGCGGCGGGCCGCACCGCGATCATGATTCCGCTGCCGGGCCAGCTTGAGCAGCGCAAGAATGCAGAAGCCTTGCAGGAGGCGGGCGCGGCCCGCATGATCTTGCAAGATGAATTGACAGGCGAAAGGCTCGCGCGCGAGATAGTCTCGCTCGCCAGCGCGCCCGAAGCCTTGACGCAAATGGCAGAGGCGAGCCGCAAGCTTGCACGCAGTGATGCCGCCGCCGCCACAGTAAATTTGATAGAAGGGCTCATCAGAAACAGCAATCAGCCATCAGCCAAAACAGAAGCTGAGAACTGAAAACTGAAAACTGAAAACTGATTAATGTTTCGTCGCATTCAACATATTCATTTCGTAGGGATCGGTGGCATCGGCATGTCCGGGATAGCAGAGGTGCTGGCTAACCTGGGCTTCCGCGTCTCCGGCTCTGACATGAAACATTCGAGCGTGACGGACAGGCTCAAGACACTGGGCGTTGAGTTTTTCGAGAGCCACGATGCCAAGCATGTCGGCGATGCTCATGTGGTCGTCCGCTCAACCGCCGTGCGCGATGATAACCCTGAGATTCAGGAAGCCAGGCGTCGTTCGATTCCGGTTATCCCGCGCGCGGAGATGCTGGCGGAATTGATGCGACTGAGGCCGCATTCGGTGGCCGTCGCAGGCTCGCACGGGAAGACTACGACGACCTCCATGGTCGCTTCCGTGCTCGGTCACGGAGGGCTTGACCCGACCGTCGTGGTCGGCGGCGTGGTCAAGGCTTTCGGGTCGAATGCACGTTTGGGGAAGAGTGATTTAATGGTCGTTGAAGCGGACGAGAGCGACCGTTCGTTCCTGATGCTCTCGCCGACCATCGCCGTCGTGACGAATATAGACCGCGAGCACATGGACTATTACAACGACATGGATGACGTGCAGAAGTGCTTCGCGGATTTCGTCAACAAAGTACCGTTCTACGGCGCATCGGTCCTCTGTCTTGACGACCCGCATGTGCAGGCAGTCATTCCTCGCGTCCTGCGCAGGCGCTTGACCTACGGGTTGAGCGCGCAGGCGGATGTCTCTGCACACGCGATTCGTTTCGACCAGTCGTTCGGCTCGTCCTTCACGGTCTGGCAGGGGACTCAGCCGATTGGCGAAGTGGCTTTACGCGTCCCGGGCATGCACAACGTCTATAACTCGCTGGCGGCCATTGCCGTCGGGCTTGAATTGAAAGTTCCCTTCGAGCAGATCGCGGAAGCACTGGGCCATTTTACAAACGCGGACAGGCGTTTTCAGTTTAAGGGTGAAGAGGCAGGCGTGCTCGTCGTGGACGATTACGGTCATCATCCGACGGAGATCAAGGCTACGCTGGCCGCAGCCAAGATCGGCTCGGCTGGTCGTCGGATAGTGGTCCTCTTTCAACCGCACAGGTATTCGCGGACGAAAGACCAGCTGGAAGAGTTTGCGCGCTCTTTCAATAACGCGGATGTGCTGCTCGTGACGGACATCTACGCGGCGAGCGAGGACCCTATCGAGGGCATCACGTCCGAAGCGCTGACCGATGCCATACAGCGTTACGGGCACAAGGAGGCGCACTACATCGGGCCGCTTGAGAGCGCTGCGCAGACGCTGCTCGATTACCTGCGCGAAGGCGACCTGATGATTACACTCGGCGCGGGCAGTATCAATCGCGTCGCGGACCAACTGCTGGCTCTCTTGCGCGGCAGGGCCACAGCCGTTTGAAGTTTTATGTCTGCACAGGTAGAGAAAAAATTGGACCTGGAAGCGCGCGACGCGGCGATTGAAGAGATCGCGTCGCGGCTCGGAGTGCGTGCAGAGCGCGGGCGGCGCTTTGCAGAGTTGACGAGCTTGCGCGTGGGCGGAGCGATTGATTGGGTCATCTCGCCTGAGACAGAGGGACAGGCGGCGGCTATCATTCATGCGCTGGACCAGTCGGGCATCGCCTGGCGCGCGCTCGGCTCCGGCAGCAACGTGCTGGCCGATGATGCCGAGCATCACTATGTCGTCGTGAGCACGAAAGAGTTGAAAGGCTCTGCGCAGTTTGAAGGCGAAAGAGTCTCTATCTCTGCGGGCTACTCTCTGCCGCGCCTGTGCGTTGAAGCAGGGAGGCGCGGGCTGGCCGGGATAGAGGGGCTGGGAGGCATCCCGGGCACTGTCGGCGGCGCGCTCTGGATGAACGCGGGCGCGTATGGGCACGAGATTGGCGGCGTCACTGAATCGGTCAGGGTCGCACGCGAGGGGCGCGTAGAGGTTGTCCCCGGGAGCGAAATCAAGTGGGACTATCGCCACACCTCTTTCCGCGAGGGCGAACTGCTGCTCGGCGCGACTCTCAGGCTGAGACCGGATGAGCCTGAAAAGATTAAAGAGCGTATGGAAGAGGCCAAGCGGCAGCGGCTGTCCACGCAGCCGCACGGCTCGCGCAGCGCCGGCTGCTTCTTCAAAAATCCGCCGGGCAGCCCTATCGGCACGGGCAAGATGATTGACGAAATGGGTCTCAAGGGAACCAGGCGCGGCAGCGCAGTGGTCTCGCCCGTTCACGCTAACTTCATCGTCACAGAAGGCGAGCACGCGAGCGCGAGCGACGCCCTCGCGCTGGCCGAAGAGATTAGAGAACGTATGCGGCGCGAGCGCGGGATTGAATTGGAATACGAAGTCGAGCTGTGGTTTGCGCGGGAAGCAAAGGAAAGCTCGGAGACTGAAGCTCAGAGCACGGAGTCAAAGGATAAGAATCTGGACCAGCAAACAGACTCCGGACTCCAGACTCCAGACTCCAGACTTGTGGAGGAGAGTTGAGAGAGCAGGTCATCACACCGAGAGCGGGACGAAGCGCGTCGGCGGGCAGCCGTGGGCGCTCAAACGGAGTCGCGCAGCGTCCGGCCAGGCGTGAGCGTGGCGGCAGCGGCAACGCGCGCTCGCGCGGCGGCCTGCGAAAATTTCTCTCTTATGCGCCGCTCATCATCAAAGTATTGCTGGCCGTGGCGGCAGGCATTCTGATCTTTGCAGGCTATCGCGCGGCGGCCTCCGCCTCCTTCTTCCAGGCGCACAGCCTTGACGTGAGCGGCGTCGCGCGCGTGAGCGCGGAAGACGTGCGAGCCATCGTCAGACGAAATGTGGTCCAGACGGGGGTCTGGCGCGCAGACCTCAACATGCTCAGCGCAGAGCTTGAGCGTCTGCCCTGGGTGCGTCAGGCCGTCGTCTCGCGCGTCTTGCCGGACGGTCTGCGCGTCCGCGTCATAGAGCGCGTGCCGCGCGCAGTGGTCCGCACCTCTGGTGGAAAGTTTATCTGGGTTGACGACGATGCGGTCAGCCTCGGCGCGATGTCTACGACGGACCAGATGCCGGACTTCTTTATACGCGGCTGGGATGAATCCGGGACCAATGAAGGACGCGCCGAGAATCGTCTGCGCATGCAGAGCTATCTGGCGCTGGCGCGCGATTGGAGTGCGGCTGGACTGGTCCACCGGATTAGCGAAATTAACCTCGGCGACCTGCATGATCTGCGTGTGCAACTGGCTGGCGACGATTCGCAGATCGAAGTGCGGCTCGGCGAAAAGGATTTTACGAACAGGCTCAGACGCGCTCTGAAAGTGCTCGACGAAGAACGACGGACGGCGCGCGGACCCTTCATCACTTACGTCATGGCGCTCGACACGCGGACAGTCATCGGGACCAGTGCGGGCGCACCGTCGGCCACAGAAGTTGCCAGCGAAGATTCCACGAGCGGCGCGACCAATACAGCCACAACGAATGAGCGTGAAACCAGCGTCGCGCCTGCTGCGAGCCGGAAAAAAGAGAGTACGGATAAGCCTGCGAACAGAAAGAGCGAGCGGCAGGCTGATAAGAGGGAAGCTGATAAAGAGCGCGATAAGAAGAGGAAGTCAAAGGACAATGCTAAGGACGACGCTAAATCTGAGACTCGTCCACGCAGGGTCGGCTAAAGCGATTCCAGGCTCTCGTTAAAACTCGTGTGCCTGAAGATTTAATCTCTTAACCGAAAGGAAGCCATGGCTAAACGCGCGTCACACACTGTCGGCCTAGATATAGGGACAAGCAAGGTGACGTGTATCATCGGCGAGCAGGGCGACAGTGGTCTGCTCGAAGTCGTCGGGATAGGCGAGGCGGAAGCGCGCGGGCTTCGTAAAGGCGTTATCGTCAACCCCGATGCGGCTGTCGATGCCATCAAGCGCGCAGTGGATGATGCCGAGCGCATGAGCGGCCTCGAAGCCGAGGAGGTCACGATCAATCTCGCAGGCTCGCACATTATGGGTTTTAACGGGCAGGCGATTGTCGCCGTCTCAGGCCGCGACCGCGAAATCACAGCCGATGATGTCAGGCGCGCGATTGATTCCGCCTGCGCCATACAGCTTCCTGCTGGACGCGAGATTGTGGACCGATTGCCGCAGGAGTTTATCGTAGACGATCAGGACGGCATCAACGACCCTGTGGGCATGATCGGCGCTCGCCTCGCCGTCAAGGTTCACATCGTGACCAGCCCCGTGACGGCGCGACAGAACGCCATCAATGCCGTCAACCGCGCCGGACTGGTCGTCGCCGACATGGTGCTCGAACAACTTGCTGCCGCAGAGGCCACGCTGTCTGATGATGACAAGGAGTTCGGCGCGGCCCTCGTTGACATCGGCGCGGAGACCACAGGGCTGGTCATCTACCAGCGCGGCGCTGTCCAGCACACGGCGGTCTTCCCGCTCGGCGGCTCGCACTTTACCAACGATATAGCCTTCGGGCTGCGCACGCCGATTCCCGAAGCCGAGAAGATTAAACGCACGGTCGGCTGCGCTTACAGCGCGAGCCTCAACGAGATGGAGCGCGGAGAATTGATTGAGGTGCCTTCCGTCGGAGGGCGCGCGCCGCGACAACTTTCGCGACAGATATTGTGCGACATCTTGCAGCCGCGCGCCGAAGAGGTCTTGATGCACGTCGCGGATGAGATCAGGGATTCCGGGTGGGAGAGGCAGTTGTCGAGCGGCGTCGTGCTCTCAGGGGGCGGGGCGCTACTCGATGGTATATGCGAGATCGCCGAGCAGGTCTTCGACGCTCCCGTGCGGCTCGGCTATCCTGAAAGAGACCGCTTCGGCGGGCTGGTCGAAGACGTGCAAAGCCCCGCCTGGGCCGCCGCCACGGGTCTCTCACTGGTCGCGCAACGCGCGCAGGATGCTGAAGCCCGGGCCGGTATGGGACGCAGAGGCTCTGCCGGACGCCTGACCCACTTTGTTTCAAAATTTCGGAATCGTTTTAGTAGTATTTTTTGACAAGTTGTTGTATGCTGCGACGCCAGCCGGCACAAGATGTAGTCCGCAAGATATAGTGCCTCCGGCGCGCAGCACCCAAGATAACCTACTTCGTGCTTCGGAGCGACAAAACCGCTTTGAGTGAAAGGATAGACATTATGACACCGGATGGCCGCCAACCGGGCAGTGGTATCAATATTTTCATTGATGACGATCCGCCGATTACAGGCGCACGCATCAAGGTGATTGGCGTCGGCGGCGGTGGAGGCAACGCCGTCAACCGCATGATCGAAGCCGGCATCGAAGGCATTGAATTCCTCGTCGCCAACACGGACCTGCAAGCTTTGAAACGCTCGCGTGCGCCGATCAAGATTCAACTGGGTGGGCGTCTGACGAAGGGTCTCGGCGCGGGCGCTAATCCGAACATCGGTCGCGAAGCTGCGCTCGAAGATACAGAGAAGATTATCGAGGTGCTTGAGGGCGCGGATATGGTCTTCGTCACGACCGGGTTGGGCGGCGGCACAGGGACAGGCGCGGCTCCCATCATCGCCAGCCTGGCGACGGAACTCAACGCGCTCACGGTCGCCGTCGTGACCAAGCCTTTTCACTTCGAGGGTCGTCGTCGCATGCAGCAGGCCGAGCAGGGTTTGAGGGAATTGCGCGAGTGTGTTGATACGGTGATTACGATTCCCAATGAGCGCCTGCTTCACACGGTCGAACGCAATTCTTCGCTCTCGGATTCTTTCAAGGTCGCGGATGATGTGCTGCGACAGGCCGTGCAGGGAATCAGCGACCTCATCACTGTGCCCGGACTCATTAACCTGGACTTCGCGGACGTGAAGGCGATCATGGCCGGCATGGGTCTGGCGTTGATGGGAGCGGGGCGAGCCAGCGGTGAGCATCGCGCGATGGAAGCGACGCATCAGGCCATCTCCAGCCCGCTTCTGGAAGAGGCGACGATAGAAGGCGCGAAGGGCGTGCTCATCAACATCACGGGTGGACCAGACCTGACGCTCTACGAGGTCAACGAAGCATCCTCCATCATACGCGAGGCGGCGGATGAAGACGCCAACATCATCTTCGGCGCGGTGATTGATGAAAACATGCGCGACGAGATGAAGATCACGGTCATCGCCACGGGCTTTGATAAGGAGATAGCCGACATTGGCGCGCCAACCGGGAGCGCCTCTTTGCCAGCAACCCCACAGCGCTACACGCAGCGTCCGGGCGATGACTTGCAGCGCCCGACCGTCAACCCTACGCGCACGGACGATCTGGATGTCCCGACCTTTATTCGCAAGAAGGCAGATTAAAAGAGGACGCCAAGACGACGTAAAACGTAAATCGTGAATCGTGAATGGCTGTTTGGTCCATTCACGATTCACGATTTACGTCTTTAGTTTGCTTTCTTCACTTTGCCTTTTTACTTCTTCTCGTGTAGCATGTCGCACATTCACCGCAGGAATTTTCCATACGGGTCTTAACAATTTACTCTCCTCGAATGGCCGCAGCCTGCGAGAGGTAGGTTATTGGTTTCGCGCCATGTCCAGAGCGCAAGTATGCGCCGGGTGCGAGAGCCACAGTCCCCCAGATTTTGGAGGTAAGAGAGCAAAGTGAATCGTAAACTTATTCGCACAACACTGGCCGACGTCAAAGCAAAGGGACGCGATAGCGCCCCGCCGAGAGAGCGCGTCAGCGCTCCCGCAACCCGGACTTCTTCAAGCGGCGACGGTGGCTCGCAGTCAGCGCCATCGCGCCCCGCGCAACATTCATCTTCCGCATCATCCGTACAGGTGCGCAAACGCACGCCCCCTCCGAACGAAACAAACGCGGAGCTTTTCTACTATAAAAAGCAGATTGACGCGCACACGCTGATGGTCATCGTGCTACAGGACGGCGAAGAGATCGAGGGCACTATCGAGTGGTATGATAAGAGTGCGCTCAAGGTCAATCGCAAGTCTTTGCCGAACCTGTTAGTGCTCAAGCACAACATCAAATATATGTACAAGGCTGACGAGCGCGACGGCAAAGAGACCAAAGAGAGTAAGGACGAGAAATAAACTCTCGCTCCCGCTCGTCTAGGCGAGGAGCGAGTCGCGCGTGCTTCATTAGAGAAAAACTTCGCGCCTTCTCATTGTGCCGCGTTGAGTCATGACAGAATCGCTGCACAGTTTATCTTCCGTAGGCCCTCGCCACAGGCGGCGACTGCCTCGTATCGGCATCACGATGGGCGACCCGGCGGGCATTGGTCCAGAGGTTGTGCTCAAGGCTGTCGCCGAAGAGGAAGTCCTGCGCGTCTGTGTGCCTGTGATTATCGGTGACGCGCAGCTTTTGGCCCACACGGCGCGCACCCTTGATCTGACATGCGGCTACGACATCCTGCGTCGCGGCGAAACCTTCCCTCAGCGCCTGAGCGAGCCTCTCATCTTTCACCTTGATAATATCAGCGGGCACATAGAGCTTGGGATTGAATCCGGCGTGGCGGGAAAGGCTGCCGCAGAGTATATAGAGGCCGCCGTCGAGTTGTGCGCGGCGGGCCTCCTGGATGCGATTACGACCGCGCCCATTAACAAGCGCGCGCTCTTTCTGGGCGGCTACAGCTTTCCGGGCCACACGGAATTTCTGGCCCACCTGACCGGCGCGGAAGAATACGCTATGGCTTTCGTGGCGGCCAATCTGCGCATCGTGCTTCTTTCCACACACGTTCCTCTGGCTGAGGCTATACGTCTCGTTGAGCGCGACCGTCTCCTGCGCGTGATTCAGCTGGCGCACCGAGAATTAAAGCGCTGGGGCATAGAGCGCCCGCGTATAGCCGTCGCCGCGCTCAACCCTCATGGGGCGGAAGGCGGGCTGTTCGGCGTCGAAGAGGCTGCGGAGATCGTCCCGGCTGTCGAAGCTTGTCATGGGAAGGAAGACTTGAACGTGCAAGGGCCTTTCTCCGCCGACACGGTTTTCTTGCGCGCCTCGCGCGGCGAGTTTGATGCGGTCATCGCCTGCTATCACGACCAGGCGATGATTCCCGTCAAGTGCCTCTCTTTTGGCGAGGCCGTCAACGTTACACTCGGACTCCCCTTTATACGAACCTCAGTGGACCACGGCACGGCCTTCGACATCGCCGGCAAGGGTCTGGCCGAGCATTCGAGTATGCTGGCGGCCATCACGCTCGCCGCACAGTTGGCCTTACGCGCAGAAGAATCCGGGCGTGCCGTCGAAATTTAAGGACCTCTCATGTCAAAAGAGCCGACGAAGAAAACAAACGAAGCCTCACGCCGTATTCTTGTCGCCGACGACGACCCGGCGATCCTGCGGCTGGTCACTGCCATCGTTGAAAAGGAAGGCTACGTGGTGGTCGCCGCGCGCGACGGGCGCGAAGCCTACAAAATCTTGCAGAGCGATTCCGATTTTATCGCGGGCATCTTCGATGTCGTCATGCCGCACATCTCTGGCCCTGAGCTGGTCCGCTATATGCAGACGGAAAAGCGGCTGATGCGCATTCCCATCATGATGATGACAGCCGAGCAGAATCCCAAGCTCTCCTCAGACAGCTTCGCCGCAGGGGCGGTCGTCTTTCTTCCCAAGCCTTTCACTACCGCGCAGCTACAGATTATGGTGCGCATGTTGGTGAGCAAAAGCAGCAAGTCCTGACGCTAAGTGTCAAAGCAGCATGACGAGCGAGCCGCACGTCGCTGATGATAAAGGCAAAGCTTATGAGCACAAGAATCCGTCTGGCGGGTCTGGCTTTATGTCTGATGGCAGGCTCGCTCTCAGTTGTTGTTTACACGCGGGCCGCAGGCGAACTCAGTCCGGGCGAGGCTCGTAAAATCATCGCGCGGATGGCCGGGATAGAGCTGCCTTCGAGTGCCGTGCGCGTCAAGCAAGTCTCCGCGCTAGGCTCTTCGGCGGTCGTCGTCGCGCAGGTCGAGACGGCCTTTCGTCTGACGAGAGGCGATGACGGCAAGTGGCGCGTGGTGGAGATGAGGACGGGCAATAACAAGTGGGAGAATGTGGACCTGCTGGTGCGCGGGCTCAATGCGGAGAAGACAGGCAGGGCGCAGGCCGAGCTTGAGTCCTTAGCGGGCGCGCTCGAAGCTTTCCGGCGCGAGCGCGGCTTTTACGTCGTGGCCGATAATTCGAGCGCTCTTCTGGACCACCTCAACCCGCGCTATCTCAAGAACGTGATTCGCGTTGACCCCTGGCACAATCCATACCTCTACGAAGGTACGGCTTCCGGCTACACCTTGCGCTCTCCAGGCCCCGATGGCAAGCCCGGCACGGCTGACGACATCATCAGAAAAGGATGAAAGATGAACGCGGCGACGATGAATCAAAGACTAGAGCTTTGACTTCAACATTGCTGCGTTCCCGCTTGACCCTTTTTTTCTTGACGCTGGCTTGCGGCGGGTGTTAGGTTTCAAGAGTGGCTTGCGACAGTGGCAGGCTCACTCTGAAAGTCACACGCTAACTGCCCCGCGTCATCCTCGGCGGAGGATGCAGACACTTCAAAAGCCCCCGCTGGTGGCGCCCCCTCAAACAATGGGAGGATCAACCTGGTGACGGTACGCAAATTACTGCTCGCGGACGATTCAGTCACCATCCAAAAGGTCGTTGACCTGACCTTCAGCGATGAAGGGATGGAGGTTGTCACGGTCGGCGACGGCGAGCAGGCGCTTGCCAGGCTCGCAGAGATGCTCCCGGACATCGTGCTCGCGGATGTTCACATGCCAGGACGCAGCGGTTACGAAGTCTGCGAGTACATCAAACAGGATGAGCGATTGCAGCACATTCCGGTCCTGCTGCTGGTCGGCTCATTCGAGCCGTTCGATGAGACGGAGGCGCGCAGAGTCGGCGCGGACGATCACTTGACCAAACCATTTCAATCCATCAAACAACTGATTGGCAAAGTCGGCAAACTCCTCGGCGGCGGCGCGGCGGACGAAGATATGAAATCCACCATGAGGCTGACCCGGCCTGATGATGCGCCTGCTCCTGCCACGTCCATGAATGAGGAAGAGCTTGAGCGTGCCACAGCCGATACAGCGCCCCTCCCAGCCGTTCACGTCGAGCGCGAAGGGCAGATGCAATCCGGCGCGGCAAGCTTGCACGAGAGCAGCGACGAGGCGCAACCGTTTGAGTACGCCGCCATGAGCAGCCCTGCGAGCGAGAGTCTCTCGGGAATTTTGGACCAGCAGGACGAGGACCTTCCTGCCTTTGAAACTGCGGCGCACCAGCAGGCCGTTGATGAAGATCAAGTACAGGAGAATTGGCAGCCTTTTCATATGGAAGAAATAAGAGAAAACGCTTACGCGCAGGCGGGCACTGGACCACAAGTAAATGTTGCCGCGAATGCGGACGACATGCTGCTCGATCTCGGCGACCCCGAAACAGCTTCCACCAACCAGGAGCCGGACGACTTTATACTGGACTTGGAGGACCAAGCCTTTTACGGCAGTCCGCAGTCACAGCAAGCAGCCGCGCCCTCTCAAAATGTGTACGCCGCATCCGACATCCTTGAAGAAGAACGGACGCAGCCCGCCGCATCGTCCGCATCTCTCGCCGGATGGCAAGCGACGGGCGAGGCGGACCGCGACGAAAGCCTTTCCATGGCAGAGCCGCAGCCCGAGGCCGCACAGGACGCGCCCTTGGCTCAACCGCCGCAGGCCGAAAGCGCCAGCGCCGCCGCGTCTCATGCTCCCGCGGGGTTGATTACTCTGGACCAGCTCGCGCCCGAAGTGATTGAAGCCATCGCGCGTCGCGCCGTCGAACAGCTTTCCGAGCGCGTCGTTCAGGAGATTGCCTGGGAAGTCGTCCCGCAACTGGCAGAGCTTCTCATCAAGCGCCGCCTCGAAGAAGAACAGTCGCAGCCGCGCTAAGACGCTAAACAGAGACAGCGGAAGGATCGAGCTTAAGGCCCAATCAAAACGGGCCTCAAGCTCGATCCTTTCTCTTTTTGGCAGACCGTGTGTTTTCCGGCGGACGGTGTGTGTATCGAGGATTGAAGGGCCACTCAGCCGCGACGGGCGACGCAGCCCCTACTCATTATTGGACCAGTCGGCTTGACATTGGTCCAGAAGATGAGTAGTGTGTTGCTCCCCCAAAAGCTCGTGGCTGAGGCCTCACTGTCAAAGTCTTAAAGCCTCACGTTAACGGCCTGAATTAATCAAGATGAAAGAATGAGTTGATGTCGCGTCCTCATGCTGTCCGATGTGTCCGTGCAGGTTGTTCCTGCCTGTTTCAGTCTCGGCAGCGCCTGTTTAGTTCGTCACCTGAGATGGAGTTTTAAGATAAAGCAGCGTGGGAGGCTGTGTTGCATCTGCGGACTCTGGAAATGCTCATCAACCGTTCGCTTAAAACCCGAAGACAGTAAACGATAAACGCCGCGCATAGAGCCTCGCGCCGCCGTGAGGCCTAAGGATAGAGCGCCTGAGAGAGACGCAGCGTCAGCATGCGCCTGAAATACTCTGTGGAAGTCCTATGCGAGATACCTCTTCCTTGCGCGCGCGTGGCCGAATACTGATGACCCGTAACCTCTTCACAAATGTAGAAGGAGATTTATGCACCTGGAAAATTTCTTACATGGCTCGCGCCGGATAAAGAGCATCCTCGCGCTGGCCGGTTTCCTGCTCGTCATTATCGCGAGCGCATCTCTGGGACTGGCGCAGAGTCCCGTCGCCCCACAAACGGACCAGGAGTTGAGCGTGTCTGACTTACTCAAGCTGCCGGGAAAAGTTCTTGGCGAAGGCGCTAACCAGAGGGCCGTCGGCAAATACAGAGTGGCCCGTTATCGCGTCGAAGAGTTGACGCTGCCGCGCACTGTCGAAGTCGAGATTCGCGGGCAGAAAGTTCATGCGACGCAGGCTTATCGTCTGACGATAGTGGGCGGCCCTTTCCCCGTCCGCGCGCTGCCGCCCGTCGTCTGGATTGACGATACGCCCATCGGTTACGGCGTTGAGAACGAAGACCTCAATGCTATCACAGCCATCACGTTCGACCAGTCGCTGCTACGTGAAGGAGCAACCATCTATCTTTCTTACGGAGATAAGGAAGACAAAACGGACCGCGTCGCGCTGCCCGAAAAGCTCAAGCTCGATGGCCCCAGGGGAGGTAATCAATGAAGACCGGATTTAGATTTTACATCACCTCATCTTTTGTTCTGTTGATGCTCCTCACGGGAGCGCACCTCGCATCAGCACAGACCCCGGACCCCGGCGCAACCGGCCCTTATGCTGTGACACGCGAAGAATATAACTACGGCAATCAGGCTTTCCAGCCGACGGGCTTTCCCATCTCGGTTGAATTGATTGCCTCCGTGCATCATCCGACAGACATGACTAATGGTCCTTTTCCGCTGATTGTTTTTCTGCACGGTCGCCATTCGACCTGCTACAAAGGCTCCGTGACGGGGCTGCGCTGGCCTTGCAGGTCCACCGAACAGCCGATTCCGAGCTATCAGGGCTATGACTACATGGCTCAAAAATTGGCGAGCAACGGCTACATAGTCATCTCTATCAGCGCCAACGGCATTAATGCCTATGACAATCAGGTCGCAGATTACGGAGCGAAGGCGCGCGCCGAGCTGATGCAGAGACATCTGGACCAGTGGCGAAGCTTCAATACCACGGGGGCTGCGCCCTTCGGGACCAAGTTCGTCGGTAAAGTGGACCTCACGCGCGTCGGGACGATGGGCCATTCGCGCGGCGGCGAGGGAGTCGTCCGTCACTTCAGCTATAACGCTTCGCTCGGCTCTCCTTATAATGTGCGGGCCGTACTCCCGCTTGCACCCGTTGATTTCAGCCGCTTTGTCATCAATAACGTCGCGCTCGAAGTTGTCCTGCCTTATTGCGACGGCGACGTTAACGATAACCAGGGCGTGCATTATTTCGACGACGCGCGCTACAACGTGGCGGGCGATACCGGAGCCAAGCACACTGTTCAGGTGATGGGCGGCAATCACAACTACTTCAATACGGTCTGGACGCCCGGCCTCTTTCCGGCTGGCACGGCAGACGATTGGTCCGCTTACACGAGCGGCGGCACGTCGGACCCACAATGCGGGACGGTCTCAGGCAACAAGCGTCTGACGGCTGCGCAGCAGCAGGGCGTCGGGTTGGCATACACTTCCGCCTTCATGCGCGTTTACGTCGGTGGCGAGAGCCAGTTCCTGCCGATTCTGACGAGCGCCGCGCCGCCCCCGGCTTCGGCCCAGACGACCAACCTGCACGTCTCTTATCACGCGCCGGACTCGGCCACGACCCGACGCGACGTCAACCGGCTGCTCACTTCCACCAATCTTGCGACCAACACTCTCGGCGGAGCGACGACGCAAAGCGGTCTCACGCCGCATGACCTCTGCGGCGGCGATTCTCCGCAGCCGGCGCAGTGTCTGCCTTCTACGCAAGCGACTACGAGGCAGCCGCACACTGTCGCCAGCGCGCTTTCAACCAGGCGCGGCCTGAGCCAGTTGCGCACGGGCTGGGGCGCAATCAACTCGACCTACACCAACGATCTGCCTCTCGGCTCAAGAGACGTGAGCGGATTCCAGGCGCTGCAATTCCGCGTCAGCCTTAATTACAACGACACGCGCAACACTGCGAACGCGCCTCAGAACTTCAGCGTGATCCTGACGGACGGCACGGGCGCGACCAGCATCGTGCGTCTCAGTGATTATTCGGACGCGCTCTTTTTCCCGCCGGGCAGCGTGGCCTCCGTGCCCAAGATTTTCTTGAACACTGTGCGCCTCCCGCTCTCGGCTTTCGCGGGCGTCAATCTGTCCGATATACGCTCGGTCCAATTCAAGTTCGACCAAACCTCTACGGGCGCGCTACAGGTCTCGGACCTGGCGTTCGCCAACGCTCCCGTGGTCCAATAAAAGCCGCCTCAGCGAACCTTCAAAGGGCGACGGCCATCAATGCCGTCGCCCTCTTTTTTTTTGATAACAGATGGCCCGAATCCCATACAGGTCTACGCCAGAGATGAAACCCACAGCCATTTCCTTTACAATAACCGGACGCGAGGAAGAACCAAAACAGATTACCGATTACTGATTACTGATTGCCGATTGTCTGACCACAACATGGAGATTCCGAAGTCTTACGATCCGAAGCAGGCCGAGCAGAGCCACTACGCGCGCTGGGAGGAGCAGGGCTGCTTTGCGCCCGAAATCAACCGCGACCCCCAGGCTCCCATCTATTCCATAGTCATCCCGCCGCCGAACGTGACAGGCTCGCTACACATGGGCCACGCGCTGCAACATACTTTGATGGACGTGCTCTCGCGGCACAAGCGTATGAAGGGCTACAGGACTCTCTGGCTGCCAGGCATGGACCACGCTGGGATTTCGACGCAGCTCATGGTCTCGCGCGAGCTGAAGAAGCAGGGGCTGACGCGGCACGATCTGGGCCGAGAAAAATTCGTCGAGCGCGTCTGGCAATGGAAGCACGAATCGGGCGGGCAGATTCTCAGCCAGATGCGGCGCGAGGGAGCAAGCGTTGACTGGTCCAGAGAGCGTTTCACGATGGACGAGGGACTCTCGCGCGCGGTGCGCGAAGTCTTCGTGCGTCTTTACGAGGAGGGCTGGATTTATCGCGGCGACCGCATCGTCAACTGGTGCCCGCAGGACCAGACAGTGCTCTCCGATCTTGAGGTCGAGAAGACGCCGCAATCCGGGAAGCTCTACTATTTGCAGTATCCGGTCAAGGATAGCGAGCGCCGCGTGACTGTGGCGACGACGCGGCCCGAAACGATGCTCGGCGATACGGCTGTCGCCGTCAATCCTCAAGACGAGCGTTACCGCGAGCTGGTCGGCAAAACTCTCGTGCTGCCTCTCGCGGGTCGCGAGATTCCGCTGGTCGCGGATGAATTTGTTGACCCTCAATTTGGCACGGGTGCGGTCAAGGTGACGCCCGCGCACGACCCGAACGATTACGAGATGGGCGTGCGCCACAGTCTGCCGCAGGTCATCGTGATAGACCAGAACGCGCGCATGACTGAGGCCGCGGGCGAGAATTTTAGCGGTCTGGACCGTTACCAGGCGCGCGAGCGTGTCGTTGAAAAATTTGCAGAGCTGGGTCTTTTAGAGAAGGTGGTTGATTACGAGTTCTCCATCTCGAAGTGCGAACGCTGCAAGACTGTCATCGAGCCGCTGATTATGACGCAGTGGTTCTGCCGTATGGACCAGATGCGCGACCTCGCGCTGGAATCAATGAGAAGCGAGAAGAGACCGCGCTTCGTGCCGGAAGTGCCTTACGAGAAGGTTTATACGAGCTGGCTCGAAAACCTGCGCGACTGGACCATCTCGCGGCAACTATGGTGGGGGCACCAGATTCCCGCCTGGTACGATAAGGAAGGGAATCTCTTCGTCGCGCGCTCCGAGGAAGAGGCGCGCGTTAAGGCGGGGACCGACGAGTTGAAGCAGGATGAAGACGTGCTCGACACATGGTTTTCGTCCGCGCTCTGGCCTTTTTCGACGCTCGGCTGGCCCGACGAAACCGAAGACCTCAAGACTTTCTACCCGACCTCCGTTCTGATTACCGGGCGCGACATCATCTTCCTGTGGGTCTCTCGCATGGTCATGACCGGGATGAAGTTTATGGACCAGCAGCCCTTCGCGGATGTCTTCATCACGGGCACGGTCCTGGACAAGCAGGGGCAGCGGATGTCCAAGACCAAGCTCAACGGGATTGACCCGCTCGACGTGTTTGAAAAGTATGGGGTGGATGCGACGAGGCTCGTGCTCGCTTCCATTGGCAGCACCGATACGCGCTGGAACGATAACAACGTAGAGTCTTATCGCAACTTCGCCAACAAAATCTGGAACGCCGCGCGCTTCTGCCTGCTCAATTCAGAAGGCGCACGAGTCGATCCCGCTTCTCTGGACCAGACGGGCGAGGAGCTATCACTTCATGATCGCTGGATTGTCTCTCGGCTCAACCGCACCGCGCTCGATGTCAATGCCGCGCTTGAGCGTTATGAGTTTTACGCGGTGGTCCAGATGCTCTACCACTTCTTCTGGGATGATTTCTGCGACTGGTACATAGAGTTGTCAAAGCAGGAGGTGGCTGCGGAAACCGCTTCGCACGCGAGGGCGGCGGCACGCACGCGGCTCATCTCCGTGCTCGAACAGGCTCTGCGTTTGCTGCATCCCTTGATGCCTTACATCACGGAAGAGCTGTGGCAGCGCCTGCCGGGTGTGGATGAAAAGCTGCTGCATCCCGCTTACCAGGGCGCGCAGCCGACCATCATGCTGGCGAGTTATCCGAAGGGCGACGCCGCACGCGTTGACGAACGCGCGCAAAGCCACATGCAGGCCGTCATAGACCTCATCTCGCGCGTGCGCAATATACGCTCGGAGATGAACATCAAGCCGGGCGAGCGCGTGCGCCTGATTGTTAACTCTGCCGACGCGGAGCTGCGCAGCGTCTTTGAGTCGAGCCTGGACCAGATTACCAGGCTCGCGCGCGCGTCGGAGATAAATATCGGCGATGGAATTCAAACGCCGAGAGCTTCTGCGCGTGCGGTCCTGGCCGGAGGCGCGGAAGTGTGCGTCCCACTCGAAGGCTTGATTGATTTCGCGCAGGAGACCGCAAGGCTTGCACGTGAGCGCGAAAAATTGCAGAAGGAAGCCGGAAAGCTTGAGGCGCAGCTTGCCAACCAGCAGTTTGTCGAGCGCGCGCCCGCCGAAAAGGTCTCAGAGATTCGAGAGCGTCTGGACGACATAGCGCGGCGCACAGAGATGCTCGGGCAGAATCTGGAGGCGCTCAAATGAACTGGATGGACGAGGGCGCGCTTTATTCCGAAATCGGTCTCTTTCTGCGCGAGGACATGGGTCGCGGAGACATCACGACGCAATCAACCATCATGCGTAATGCGCGCGCGCGCGGGCGTTTTCTGGCTAAAGAGCAGATGGTCGTCGCGGGGCTGGAAGCGGCGGAGGCCGTCTTCAGCTCGCTTGATGCGCAGCAGCAGATAGAAGCCTTCGTCTCCGACGGCGAAGAGGTCGAGGCGGGAAAAGTTATCGCGCGCACGAGCGGCTTTGCGGATGTGCTTCTGGCCGGCGAGCGCGTCGCGCTCAACCTGCTGCAACGTCTTTCCGGCATCGCGACCTTGACGCGCTCCTTTGTTCGCGCCATCGAAGGCACGCGGGCGCAGATCGTGGACACGCGCAAGACTACGCCGGGCCTGCGTATGCTTGAGAAATATGCTGTGCTCCTCGGCGGCGGACGCAATCATCGCTATGGGCTGGACGACGGCGTGCTCATCAAGGATAACCACATCGCGCTGGCAGGCGGGGTCGGGACGGCTGTCCGCTCCGCGCGCGAGAAGGTGGGCCACCTTCACAAGGTAGAGGTCGAGGTCTCGAATGAGAAGGATTTGCGCGAGGCGATAAGTAGCGGCGCGGACATTATCTTGCTTGATAATCTGACGCCGGAGCAGACCTCGCAGATGGTCGAGCTGGCGCGCTCGCTCTCGCCGCAGGTTTTGCTTGAATCATCCGGCGGCATCACGCTTGAAAACGTGCGCGCCTACGCGGAGACAGGCGTTGACCTGATTAGCGTCGGCGCGCTGACACATTCAGCACGCGCCATGGACATCAGCTTTAAGATTCAGGCAGGATAATCGTCTGAAGTGCGTGGAGAAGTCGTCTGCCAGTCCAGCGCGCTCATGGCGTCTCATCTTGCGGAACTTCTTGCTGGACCAGAGCGTGTAAGCATCCTCGGGGTCAGGCGTGGCATCTGCTAATTATACTTGGGTTTTAAGAGACGTTTAGAAGTTGGAGGTTGCATCATGCGGGTTAAGCTGTTTCGTCCGATTGCTTTATCACTGGTTGCGCTAATTGTGATTGGTCTTTGTCTGTTTGAAGCCAGCGCGCAGAGACGACGCAGCAGGCGCTCGCGCCGCATCAGCAATCCTGTCATCAACACAGCGCCCGCTACGACGACAGAGACTCCGCCAGCCTCCGCGACCGAGCCGCAAATCGTCAGCACGGCGGAGGACCAGACGAGCGAGCAGAGCGAGGATCAAAATGCTGCGCGTGCGCAGAGGACCAATCGCTCGCGCGGTAGTGGCGCGCCCGCATCCGAGCAGGAATCCATGCGCCGGACCGTCAACAGGCTCTCGTCGCAGGTCAACAGGCTGACGGATAAGATTAGCCAGATGGAAGAGCAGCAGCGCACGCTCGTTAATCTCGAAAGGCTGACGCGCGCAGAGCAGCGCGCCGAAAATCTTCATGCTCAACTGCGCGACGTGCAGACCAAGCAGGGAGAGCTTCAGGCTCGCTCGGACCAGTTGGACTACGAGGTCAAGCCGGAAAACATAGAGCGCTCGACCTCCGTCTATGGCAGCACGCGCCCCGAAGAGTTGCGCGAGCAGCGCCGCCGCCAGCTTGAGATTGAGCGTAATAAAGTGCGCACGCTGCTGGACCAGGTAACAGCCGACCGCTCTCGACTGGAAGTGGCCGTCGCCAACGCAGACGCAGAGGTAGAACGTCTGCGCCGTTTGCTGGAAACAGACAACACCCAGACCAACGCCACGCAGAACAATACGAACAACGGCAGCACAGCTCAACCCGCTGCCACGGAGCCTGCCACCACTTCGCCGCCACAGCCGAACAGCGCCCCCTCATCAAGCCCTCTGCCCTGAAAGAGAGCCGCCCGCAAGCGGCTTGTCAACGGGCAGCAATCACCGCCGGGGCGTGATAGAATCATGACGCTCAGGCTGTCCGTCAACGCTGTCTGATTATCGCCGGATAATTTTTTTCAACTGATGGGTACGATTGCGCAGAGCGAGCTTTATCGTTTAATCAACGCGGCCCAGGAGCGCGGCGAGCGCGTCGTCGTCGCCACCGTCGCTGAGACCAGAGGCTCTACGCCGCAACGCCGTGGAGCCAAGATGCTCTTTTTCGAGAGCGGCGAGATAGCGGGAACTGTCGGCGGCGGCTGCATCGAAGCCGAAGTCTGGGCCGAAGCGCGCCAAGCCATGCGAACGGGCGCGAGCGTGCTTCAACACTTCAAGCTGACGGCGGATGAAGCCAGCGAAGAAGGCATGGTCTGCGGCGGAACGATGGAGATTTTTATAGATGTGTGGGATGCGTCAAGCAGTGATAGGTGACAAGTGACGGGTGACAGGAGAAGCACCTGTTCTTTCCTCTCACCCGTCACTTGTCACTATTAGGAGGTTTTTATGCCGGCATCTTTCGTCGAAGATTATAAGGCCAAGCACAGGCATCCTTTGAACAGGCTGACGCACAGCGTAGGCATTCCGATGATCGTTGTCTCGCTGCCTCTCTTCTTCTTTAGTTGGCGCTGGGCGCTCTTGCTCTTCGTCGTCGGCTGGATTCTTCAATTTGTGGGCCATGCCATAGAGGGCAACCAGCCCGCCTTCTTCCGCAATCCCGTTTACCTGCTGGTCGGTCCCTGGTGGCTTGTGCGCAGGGCCGCGACGGCGCTCGGCCTGCATAAGGCTTCTTCAAAATAAATAGTCAGCCTCTTTTCTCGCACACTATCTCCAAGCGCATGCCAGACGCAGGCGGCCACACATCCCACGCAATTCTCGCCGCGGCCATCTCGCGGGTTCTGGAAGAAAGCTCGCTGGCCGCGCTCTCGACGCTCGTCGAAGCGCCGCGAGGCGTCGGGGCGAAGATGCTCTGCGAGGAAACGGGCGCGCTCACGGGCAGCCTCGGCGATGAAGCACTGGACCAGGCGGTCGCGCACTACTCAAAGTCTTTCCTCTCGACGCGTGCCGAGGCTGCGACTGTGACGTGCGCGGAGATTGCGCCGGAGTTGGCAGACTGGCTCGCCGCGCGCGTGCTCTTCGAGCGTATAGAGCCCGAGCCGCGACTGGTGGTTTGCGGGGCAGGGCATGTCGGCGCATCGCTCGCGCGGCTGGCACGCCTGATAGGTTATCGGACCACGCTCGTTGACGACCGCGCAGATTTTGTCGCGCGCGAGCGCTTTCCGTCCGAGGGCATAGAGCTGGTCACGGCGCGTAGTTGGAGCGAAGCGGTCCGCGAGGTGATTGGGAAGGGTCGCGGCGTGTCCGTCGCGGTCGTCACGCGCGGTCATAACGAGGATGAAGAATGCCTGCGCGCGGTGCTCTCTGCGCGCCCGGATTACGTCGGGCTGATCGGCAGCCGGCGTCGCACCAACATCGTGCTCGAACGCTTACGCGCAAACGGCGCAAATGAATCACAGCTACTCGAAGTCAGAGGGCCTATCGGACTGGACATCGGCGCGGTCTCGCCTGAAGAAGTCGCGCTTGCGATTCTCGCAGAGATCGTCGCCAAGCGCCGCGGCGGCACAGGACAGCCCCTCTCTGCATGGCGCAGGAAGGAGAGATTAGAAACGCGGAACCCGCGCGATAAAAGATGAGCTAAAAGCCTTGCTTCATCGAAGCAATGGACCATTGAATCAATAAAACAATGCTCCAATAGCTTTTCCTTCATCGTTGCTCATTCCTTTTTCATCGTTTCCTGCAATGGCTTTACAGGCGGAAATCAAAGGGGCTGGCGAGCCGCATCGTGTCGGCGGGATGTTTCGCGCGCTGTCGCACCGCAATTACAGGCTCTTCTGGACCGGCGCGTTTCTCTCCAACGTCGGCACTTGGATGCAGGCTGTGGCGCAGGGCTGGCTTGTGCTGCAACTGACGAACTCTCCCTTCTGGCTCGGCATGGACGGGTTTATGGCGACTGCGCCCGGCCTCGTGCTGACGCTCGCGGGCGGCGTTTTCGCAGACCTCATTGACCGCAAAAAGCTGCTCATCTATACGCAAGCTGGCTCTGGAATCTCGGCCCTCGTGCTCGGCGCATTAATCATGACGGGCGCTGTCAAAGAGGCCGCGGATGTCTGGATCGTGCTTCTCCTGACGTTCGTCACGGGTTGCTGTATGTCGCTGGCCGGGCCGTCTTACCAGGCGATTACGTTTGATCTGGTCGAGCGCGAAGATTTGGCAAACGCCGTCGCGCTCAACTCGACGCAGTTTCAACTGGGACGGCTGGTCGGGCCTGCGCTGGCTGGTCCAGCTCTCACTGTCTTCGGTCTGGCCGGGTGCTTCTTCGCCAACGGCCTCTCTTATGTGCTGATCATCATCGCGCTTTCAATGGTCCACCTGGGCCGGACCAAACGCGACTTGCCGCAGCCCCTCGCCGCGCAGGAGAGAGCGACGCCGGAGAAGCATGCCTTCTGGCCCGACCTGATTGAAGGCTTCCGCTATGTGCGCGGGCGACCGAGAGTTTTTATGCTGCTGCTGATTTCGGCTGTGACGAGTCTCTTCGGCGCGCCGTATCTTTCGATGATGCCGCATTTCGCGCGGGACATACTGCACCTGGGCGAATGGGGGCTCTCGATTTTGATGGGAGCATCGGGAGCGGGCGCTTTCTGCGGCGCGCTGGTGCTCGCTTATCTGGGCGATTTCAAATACAAGGGCTGGTCCGTGCTCGGCGGCGCTTTCTCTTTCGCCGTCTGCCTGATTGGCTTCGCGCTCTCGGTTCAGCCAGTCATCTCCGTGATCTTCATCTTCTGCATGGGCGTTTCGATAGTCGCCAGCGTGGCCGTCTCAAACACGCTCTTGCAGCAACTGGTCCAGGACAAGATGCGCGGTCGCGTGATGAGCATGTTTATGCTCTCCTTTATCGGCGCGATGCCGATTAGCAATCTTATCGCGGGAGTCGCCTCGCATCGCTTTGGCGCGCCGCATACCTTCGTCGCGGGCGGCCTTGTGATTGCTCTCTTCGTCATCATCGTTGCCATCAAGGATAAGGGTCTGCGAGAGCTGCGTTGATTTTAAAGAAGCGCGGGGCGCATTATCTCATCCAAAGGGGACGGGACAGGTTTTATCTTGCAAGAAAGGGTCTGCGAGACGTTCTAGGAGGCAAAGGCGCGGACTGTATGCATCGTGCCCGCGCGATTAGAAGCCGAGGAGAAGAAAGCTATGCGAAGCAGTAGATGGTCCGGTTTGCTGTTGATGGTTCTGATTTTGCTGGCCGCCGCCGCGAGCGCAAGCGCGCAAGGCGTGATCGTGCCGCGTCCATGCGAACGCTGCCCCAGGCCGCCGCGCCCTGTGACTTTGCCGCGCGCCCTGCCGATTAGCTCAATCAAGATTGAGACGAAGATTTCCGGACAGGTGGCGACGACGCACGTCGAGCAGGTCTTTCGCAACGAGACGGATGCGACGCTCGAAGGGACATACCTCTTCCCGATTCCGGAATCAGCCTCGATCTCGGAGTTTGCCATCTGGGACGGCAATCGCAGGCTGGTCGGCGAAGTCCGCTCGCGCGAAGAGGCGCGCCGCATTTATGACGAGATAGTGCGCCGGCAGCGTGACCCCGGACTGCTCGAATACGCCGGGAAAGACCTTTTCCAGGCGAGCATCTTTCCCATCCCGCCGCGCTCTGATAAGAAGCTGGAGATTACTTACACGCAGGTTCTGCGCGCGGAATCCGGGACGGTCTCTTATCGTTACCCGCTCGGCACAGGGCGCAACCTGCAATCAATCGGGTTGGTTTCGGGGCGCGTAGAGCTTGAAGGCAGAGAGCCTATACGCAATATCTACAGCCCCAGCCACCAGATAGACCTGGCCCATCACGGGTCGCGGACGGCGCGTCTCTCTTTTGAATCGCAGGCGGGCAGAGAGCCGCAGGATTTCCAGCTCTTCTACTCTGTCTCAAAAGAAGATTTCGGCCTCTCGCTCCTGACGCATAGAGAGCCGGGCAAGGACGGTTATTTCCTCCTGCTGATTTCTCCCAAAGATGAGTGGGCCGAGACCGAGTATGCCGCCAAGGACATAGTCTTTGTGCTAGACACTTCAGGCTCCATGTCCGATGCCGGCAAGATGGAGAAGGCGCGCGCCGCGCTCCTCTTCGGCATCAGGAGTCTGCGCGCCGAAGACCGCTTTAACGTCGTCTCGTTCGCCGGTGAAGAACACTTGATGGAGCGGGGACTGGTCGCGGCCAACGAGCAGGGACGCGCTCGCGGGCTTCAGTTTGTCAACGGCCTGCGCGCCACGGGCGGGACCAATATCAACGACTCGCTGCGCGCGGCCCTGAGGCAGTTTGAAAACAGTAATCGCCCGAAGATACTGGTCTTCATGACGGACGGGCTGCCGACCGTCGGCGAGACAAACATCCAGCGCATAGTAGAGAACGCACGCAGCGCAAGACAGGCCGACACGCGCATCTTCACTTTCGGCGTCGGCTATGATGTCAACACGGCGCTACTTGACAGGCTGGCGGCTGAGAACGGCGGCGTCGCCGATTACGTCGAGCCGAAGGAAGACCTTGAACTCAAGGTCTCAAGCTTCTTCGCCAAAGTCAGCTCGCCCGTGCTGACCAACCTCGCGCTTAACCTGGGCGACGTGCAGACCGACCTCGTTTACCCGCGCGATTTGCCCGACTTGTTCAAGGGAACGCAGCTCGCGCTGATTGGCCGCTATCGCAACGAGCGTGAGTTGAGCGACGTGACGGCGCTTTTAAGAGGACGCGCGGGCAAGGAGACGCGAGATTTTATGTACCAGCACCTGCGTTTTCCGGCCAGGGAGGAGAACAACGAATTCCTGCCGCGCCTCTGGGCCACGCGCCGCGTCGGCTGGCTGATGGAGCAGATTCGGACCAACGGCGAGCAGAAAGAGCTGCGCGATGAGATCGTTGACCTAGGCACACGCTACGGCATCGTCACGCCCTACACCTCTTACCTGGCGCTTGAGCCGGGCGCTGTAGCGATGGACCAGCAATCTAACAGGCCGAGCGACTCGCGCATCGTCAGGGCGCTACCGAGCGTCACGGCGGCTCCGTCCAAAGATAAAGCCGCAGCTCCGCGCCAGATGCGTGTCGAAGGGCTTTCCTCGACGGGGGCGGGAGCTGTCGTGCAGAGCAAGCGCGACCGCGCGCAGCAGGAAGCCTTGCGCGTCTATGACGAAGACGAGACGATCAGGGTCTCCAGGGCTGCTGTGCGCAAAGTCGGGGGGAAGACCTTCTACATGCGTGAAGAAGTCTGGACCGATGCGGAGTTCAACGCCGATGCGCGTCTGCCGGAAACGACGCTCGTCTTTGGCAGCGATGCCTACTTCGCGCTGCTCAAGGACAAGCCCAGGCTGGCGGAGTTCTTCTCGCTCGGCGAGCGTGTCATAGTCGTCTTCGAGGGCCGCGTCTATCGCGTCAACGCCGCGACGCCATAGCCAGCCCTGCGAGCATGTTTATCTTCATGCCTTCAAAAGCCACGCGGCTATCAATGGTAGTCGCGTGGCTTCTTGTCTTGCGAGCCGCATTTCGTGTACAACGGCAGACAGTCGGCGCGACCGGAAGAGGCGCGTCCGGCCTGGAATCATGCGGGTTATCTTGAGGAGCTAGTTGAATGAGAATTGGACCAGCGTACAGGGTGAGGTTTTTACGGTTGAGCCTCTTTCTCTTATTTCTTCTTTCGGCGAGTCTGGTAGAGGCGCAGCAGGGATGGGTGGGGGCGCGGCGCGGTCCTGCCGGGAAAGATTTAAACGCGGTCTATTTTGTCGATTCAAAGCGCGGGTGGATCGCGGGTGATGATGGATTTGTCGGTTACACGGAAGACGGCGGGCGTACCTGGTCGCAGCAGACGACGGGGACGACAGATGCCATCAACGACATCTACTTTCGCAATAAAGATGAAGGCTATTTGCTGGCTGGCAACAGCATCTTCAACACGCGAGACGGGGGCAGGCAATGGCGCGAGCTGAGCCGTTTTCTTCCGGCCCATTTCGGCGGGGCTATGCCGGAGCTGTACAGCGTGCGTTTTACGGGCAAGAAGAGAGGCTGGGTCGTCGGCTCTGTCAGCCGCCGCGATCAGGTCGTAGACAGCCTGGTCGTTTACACGGACGACGGCGGAGCCTCCTGGCAGCAAAAGCGTGTGCCGACGCGAGGGGAGTTGATTCATCTGGATTTCGCGGATGATGAGCGCGGCTGGATCGTCGGCGCGGCGGGCACAATCCTGCACACGAAGGACGGCGGCCAGAACTGGACCAGAGAGCCTTCGGGCACGCAGGCCACGCTCTATCACGTAGGCTTTCGCAACAAAAACACTGGCTGGGCCGTCGGCGAGCGTGCCACCATCCTGCGCACGACGGACGGCGGCCAGACGTGGGTGACCGTCATCGTTCCCTTGCGCGCCACGCTCCTCAGCGTGCGATTTATTGATGAAAACGAAGGATGGATTATCGGGCGTGGCGGATTGATTCTGCATTCGGAGGACGGAGGCCGGAGCTGGGTCCAGCAGGAGACCGGGACCAAACAGCATCTTTACGCGCTCTTTGTCGACAAGAAAAAAGGCTGGGCCGTCGGCGGAGACGGAATGGTTTTGGAGTACGAGCGTTAGCCTCCCGGCTTCCTCTTTTGTCTTTGCTGCTCTTTTGGCTAAACTCTAAAGAGAGCTTTGAGCGCCTTCAGGAGGATTAAACCCTGTATGACAAACGCAGAACTAGAAAAGGCCATGCAGTTTATTTTGGAGCAGCAAGGCCAGTTTGCAGCTAATCAGCAGCTTATCCTGGGGAATCAAGCCCGTTTTGTAGACGACCGCCAGTTTATCCTGGAGCAGCAAGCTCAACTGACAGCCGACCAGCAGCAGACAGACGAGAGAGTCGCACGGCTTGAGACGAATATGGCAGAGATGGCGCGAACGCAAGCTCACCTGAATGAAGTGGTTGCGGTGATGGCCGAGACACACAGGCACACAGAGGAAAAACTTGATGCCTTTATCGGCGTTTTAGAGAGATATATCAGTGAGGATAGGAACGGAAAATCCGGTAACGGAAGCGCCGCCTGATAAATCATCCGAGCCTCGCCGCACGTGAGCATCTTTTTCATACTGGTCCACTTCCGAGATGTCTGAACAATTTAAGCGGGCGGCGGCTGAATTCCGTCTGTGGATGAGAGTTCAAGGCCGCACGCGTTGCGGCTGGCAACCCAATCCTCTGGACATCGCATCAGAATATTTGAGCAAGGTTACCGACAACAGCCGCGAGGGGAAAGCGGTTGGGTAACATTCGATTCCTCCTGTGAACTTCCGCCCGGTGTTTTGAGCCAACACCGGGCGGCTTTTTTTGTTCGCTCAGGCGGAAAACCCCGTGTCTCGCTCGGAATCTGTCAAGCCTATTTCCGCTCGCCCGTAAAGCTCAAGGGCGGCGCGTTGGGGATGACAATATCGCCTTTGACATGATTTTCCAGGACGCTGCCCGTGACGGTCGCTTCCATTAGCTCGCCCTGCATGTCGAGCGAAAGCACGGCATTAAAATCTTTGCCCTGTAAGGTGAAACCGCTCAGCGGCGCTTCTCCCATAGGGGAGCGAAGATGACCGCTGACGCGGTCTCCATCCAGACTGATGTCGAGGGTGGCGGAGACGCTCTGGCCGAAAGGCGTTTCGATGCTGAGCGACCATAATCCGACCATCTGCCCCGCATCCGCAGCACTCGCGCCCGGCTGCCTGTCCGCCAGCGAATCCAGCTCCTTGCGTTTGCCGGAAGTATTATAAAGCTCTATCTCTTCGGAATAGGGCCTGATCTGGTCCAGAATCGCCACGCCGTCGCCGACGATGACGATGGCGAACCTGTCCGGCGTGATGTAAAGGTTGGCGGCGCGCTGTATCTCTGCGGTCGTCACGGCGCTGACGCGCTCGCGGTAAACCTGTAGATAATCGTCAGGCAGGTTGAACATCTTAATCTGGACCAGTTGGTCAATCAGCCCTTCCAGCGTCTCCAGCCGGATGGGAAAGACGCCCGTCAGATAAGCCTTCGCGTCATTAATCTCTTTCTCCGAGACCTCTTCATCGCGTATACGGTTTAGCTCGTAGAAAAACTCTCTGAGCGAATCTCCCGTGACGGGCGTGCGCACGTCAGCCGAAGCGCGGAACGTGCCGGCTGTGCGCCGCGCGTCGAGGCTCGAATATGCGCCGTAGGTGTAGCCCTTTTCTTCGCGCAGGTTCATAAAGAGGCGCGACGAAGC
>DASWMI010000036.1:0-2473 GCA_036399835.1 Pyrinomonadaceae bacterium
TCGGCTGGCCTCTTGAATTTATTGTCTCTCAAATTTTTCCAGTTAGATGTCAATTATTCTCTGCAAAATTCTACGGTCCTCGCCGTCCATCGAATCGAGAGCGGTCGCCTCAGATAAGCCCTGCTTTCCCGCTCGATAGAGAAAACAAGCCAGCCGGATGCGTTGGAAGCCAGACAGAAGGCGGCGGCGAAAGTTTGCCCGGCCCGGTTCAAGACCCTTTGGTGGTCCAGTTGTTTTTTTCGGGCATGATTGGTCCAAATGCTCTTTGCCAAACGAAAGCGGTAGTCGAAAGCGCGTCCTTTCATTTATAATCAGGACCAGCAAGTGAGCACCCAATCTCCAGCAAAACTTGAAGGTGTCCTGAGCGCGTGCGCTGCCGAGCTGAATGCCATCTATGCGCGCTGCGCCGAAGCTGCGCCCAATTACGGCCTCGCCTGTGAAGAGTTTAAAGAGGCCGTCAAGCATGCTGTAGAGAAGTATCTGTTTGGTCCGGCTGAGAACGGAAGCTGGCCGACGATCGAGGCTGTCAGGCAATTTTTGAGTGAGCTGCAAGCGGGCGACCTTTACCTGGCGATGGCCTGCGCGCGCGGGAGCGAGCACGCCTGGTGGGATTTTGACCAGGAGTACAGGCCCTACATCGAACGCATCGCGCGGCATCTGGCGAGCGCCGAAACGGAAGCCGAAGAGGTCACGGATTCCGTTTACGTGGAACTCTACGGGACACGCGTCGTGAATGAAGTGCGACTCTCAAAGTTTGCGACCTATTCCGGGCGCGGGACGCTGCGCGGCTGGCTGCGGACGGTTGTCTGGCACGCCGTCGTTGACCTGCATCGCGCCCGTCACGATGAGATTTCGATAGATGACTGGTCCGAGAAGGGTGGCGAAGCACATGACCGTCCGGGCTGGCGCGCCGAGGCGCGTGGCGGCGAGGCTGCGATGATCGAACGTCTCGCGCAGGAGCGTTATCGCGCGGCCACGCTCGCGGCCCTTAATCGCTCGCTGGCCGGGCTGGACGATCATGAAAAGCTGCTGCTGCTTTATTATCATGTCGAGGGGCTAAAGCTGCGCGAGATTGCGCGGCTGGTCGAAGAGCCTGTCTCGCCTTTGCGCCGCTGGTTTCAAAGACAGTCGAAAAGGCGGACCAGTGCTCCCGAAGCGCGCGTCCACGAGTCAACCATCATGCGCTGGCTCGAAAAAGTTTACGGGAAAGTCCTGGAACAGTTTCGGGATGATTTAAAGGAGCGGGCGGGACTCAAGGCCGAAGAGATAGCGATTTGCGTCGAGATGGCGACCGAAGACCTCGCGCCCGAAGATGTTCGGCATCATTTAATGAACGTTTCAGAGGAAAATGTTAGCAAAGAAAAGGACGAGTAGCCGTCCACCTTGCAGGAGGAAGTGGAGAACCCGAAGTGCCTAGACCTAAGAGCAACAGAGAGACAGAAGCAATCCGCCGCCTGATTCATCAACATCTGCGGCGCGGCGCGCACAAGCTCGCCCCGCTCGCCTCTCGTGCTCATCTTGATGAAGACGCTCTCACGGCTTTTGTCGAAGGCCGTCTGGGCGAAACCGAATCCGCCCCGCTCATCTCACATCTGGTGGCCTGCGATTTCTGTCGCCGCATCACTGCGCAGTTGATTCGCCTCGAATCCGAAACGAGCACGGCTGGTGAATTGGCCGCCCACGCCTCGACAGAGGCAGAGCCGGGCCGCTTCCGCAACTTCCTGGCGGACCTGGCCTCGCGTGTCCTGCCGTCAACGGAAGATGATGCCGTCTTTGCCTATCACGCTCCGGCTGAGGATTTTCAGAAAAATGATGAAGGCCGCGAGGAGGCTGAAGTCGAAGTGGGCGGGACGGAAAATCAGTTGTCGCAGGAATCCGGCACGGAAGCGCAGGACCGGCAGGACAGTTCTTCCTGACCTCAATTCAAAACTTGCTTTAAGCAAACGCGGCTGCAACTGTGGAGCAGACGAGCGGGAGAAGCGCGGCGAGCCGCTGGCCCTGACCACCTACAGTGGGCCTGAAGCGTATTCTGCGTATGCGGCGGCGCTCTATGCGTTCGACCGTAAAGCTTGCGCCGTCGTGCTCGACCGTCTCGCCCTGCCGCAGTAGGCGTCCGGCCTTCGCCAGAAGAAATCCGGCGATGGTCGTATAGCCTGCCTCTTCCGGCAGGCCGAGCTTGAAGTGGCGATTAGCATCGCGCACGGCCAGCATCCCGTCGAGCACGTAAGAGTCGTCCTCCTTGACAATCTGCTCGCGCACCTCTTCATCATACTCGTCGTTAATCTCGCCGACGATCTCTTCGAGCAAATCTTCGAGCGTGACGATGCCTTCGATGCCGCCGTGCTCGTCAATGACGAAAGCCAGGTGCATCTTCTCTGTCTGCATCTGCGCGAGCACGCTGCCGAGACTCGCCGTCGCGGGCGTGAACATCGGAGCATGAAGTATCTTCTCAATCTTAAAATTTGCAGCACCC
>DASWMI010000037.1:0-39100 GCA_036399835.1 Pyrinomonadaceae bacterium
CCCACATGTTGCCGCTCAGGAAGTACGACAGCTCCGTCATGCTTACCGAAGAAGGGCTTGAGAGCATGTCGCTCAATCGCATCCTTCTAAACGTGGACAGCATGATTCTGGGCGCAAAGACGCGCCACCGCAGAGAGGTATTGAGGCGTCTAACGAGTGATGCTGAAATCAGAGTTGACAAAAAGACAACCGTGACGAGTCCGGGCTTTGCTGGCTCTGGCACGGGCGATAACGTCTTTTCTGGCAATTACCCTGATGGTACGGCCCTCCCCAATAGCTATACCCTTTACTTCCGCGTAGCCTCCGGCTCGCTCTCGGCTGGTCTCAAGGCTGCTGTCGCCGAGTTGCGTAGGTGGCAAGTTGGACCGTTTGACCTGATAGGCCCGCAGGCCCAGATAGATGCCATTGTCGCGCTGGGTGCTCCCGATTTCATCGCGGCAGGCTCTGAGCTTATCCGGCAGGGTTCGGGTACGGCAGAGGCACAGGTTGACCCCAACCAATATGTCGGCGTCTTCGACAAGGATGTAAGGGTGCGCAAACCCATCCTTGACTATTCGGATGCCAACATCACCATCTACAAATCCTTCGGAAACCTGAATCCGCGCAATCCTCTAGCTTGGAGATATGACGAGCAGAGAGGGCGCGGCGCGTTTGTTCGCTCAAGGTCTCTCTACCCGCTGGACCAAGCCGTGCTGCTGCAGTATTTCGGCATCGGCGTTAATAACCGGACGGCGGTTGCGAACATCAGGGTGGCTGGTTCTGGCGGATACGTTGCGCCAACATTCTCGTAAGGAGGTAGGAATGAAACTTTACGAAGATTTCCCGAACAAAGAGCAGCTAGAGGGAGCTGGATTCGATTCTATAGAGAAGATTCGAGGCGCATCTGATGATGAGTTGGATGCCGTAGAAGGAATCGGCCCCGCCTCCATAGAGAAAATCAGGGCTGCCGTCGAGCACGCAGAAGCCCACAACGCGCAGGCAGCCAAATCCGATGTTGTCACCGGAAAGAACGGCACGATTACGCGGGTCTTTGAATGAGCTTTTCCTTTGATGATTCTTTAAGTAGTGCCTTGAGCCGCATTCGTTTTGATTTAGGCGATACGGTGGAAGATGGGCATTTACTTGAAGATGAGACGATAGACGGAGTACTGGCAAGGTTCGGGAATGACGAGCGACGAGCCAAGATTGAATTGGCAAAGGGTCTCATCGCCCGTTTCTCCCTTCAGCCTTCCAGTGTATCCCTCCCCGATAACATGGGGAGTATTTTATGGGAAAACCGCTTGAGCGACTGGAAGGAACTCGTGAAACGATTGGATGGCGGGTTCAGGGTGCTCAAGGCGACTCGCGGAGCTGAAAGGTCCGAATACAAGCGAGGAGAGTGGTGGACGCCATAAGCGCAGCTTTCAAACGGGGCTTCGATTATATGAAGTCTCTGGATTTAACTGCTATCCGAGCTGGGCAGTTAAATGCCGAGCGTGAAATTCTTTTGGGCGAAGGTTCAAAGCTTCTACTCTTGGACAGCGAGCGTAATGAATTGGAGAGAATTGAATCTAGCTGGTCGCTTGGTTTCGACAGGTTTTTAAGTTCACCTGTTTTTAACATCGCCATTACTGACGCGGCATTCAATTCAAAGGTAGAAGATGCGGCGTTCCTGCTTGTGATTGACTCTTCCAACGCTTCGCTGAATAACCAGCTTCACGCGATCAACCGGGAAACGACGATGCCAGCGGGAGTCAAACCATACTGGCGCATAGCCGCCGCCGCGACAGGCAAGAGGTACACGCCCGTATGAGCGAAGTGTTTATTTCCGAGAGCGTGCGCCATCTAGACCGGATTGCCCTTGAGGTATTTAGGGGCGCGCAGGATGAGATAGCCCGCGAAATAGCCGCGAACTGGAAGGGGCAGATCATTCACGTCCAGCTCATTGATACCGGAAATTATCTGCAATCGGTGCGTGTCACGGACACGGAGGAAAGCGGCGACTCTCGGACGGTGATGATTGAAGCGCCGGAGGCAGGTGGGTATGCGGGCGTTATCAAGCGTAAAGGCGAGAGCGATTATGTGGGCCGAAGGGTAGCCGAGCGGGGCATTGAACGCTCAGAGGGCGCAATCGGAGCGATTATGGACCGTGCCGGGAACAAATTGAAATGACGGGCGATGAGTATGCACAGCTTGGCGAAGATATTCAGGATGCAATCGGCGCGGTTATCCAAGAAACCGCGCCCGCAGCCAAAGTGCTTACGGAAGACCCCGTTAATATTGACGAATCGCTGTGGGTCGGCTCTTTAAAGAGCGGCGAAGACCTGGACGCTGAAGGCCAGAAACGAATCCACGCCTGGATACTAACCTTTGTCGCGCCGGATGACCCCGACAGCTCAACCGTTCGCAGTATAGAGCCAGCCTTTGTTTATCGAGTGCAGGTCTTTTATTCGCATGATGTGGGGTCAGAAAAGCGAATCAGGGATGAAGTTCTCAAGGTTCAATTTGCGCTGGCTCAGAACCCGAAATTAGAAGTTGTGGGAGTTAATAAGCATACGCAGTTGAGAATCCGGCTCAGACTCGGAAAGATGCGGGGCGCGTCGGGAGATGTGATCGTGCATCGCGGCGATGGCAGTTTGAGTGTTGAGATGCAGCCGATAGCGGTCAGATAAGGAAGGGCAAATCATGGCGAGATTTCTACTTGAAGATGCTGAAATAATCTATAGTGCCGCACCCGAAACTGCGGTCAATACTCCCTACACCACATCGGCTGATTTCAAATCTGCGCTCGTTAATTCAATGATGCCTCCCGTTCCACAGTTAGGGAAGATTAAAGACAACCAAGTCGGCGGTGCTAACGAATGGGGGCGCAAGTCTCGGAACATCTACTGGCAACCCTTTGACCTGCCCATCGGCGGAATGTTGAATACCGAGATTGCCGCCGCCTTAGCTGCCAGAGCGTTCGGCGGCTCTACCACGAATACAGTCATTACGACAGGTGCATCGTGGGACCACTTTGTTGCGCTTCAGACCAAAGCTCAGGGTAGAATCCCGAAACTCACCACCCTCGCCTTCCTGTTAGGGGGTTATGATTTCCTTCATGCGTCTTTAGCGGTAGACACATTCGAGATTAACTTCGGCGGGGATGCTTCGCCCGAATGGTCTGCTACTTTGAGAAACACGGGCAACTCGTTTCAACGTGTGGGAGACCTTGACCCTGCGATAGTCGTTCCCTCGCTTCCCTCCTATCACTACATGCACCCTGCGGCCATCCTTGCGACCTTCAATGATGGAAGTCTGAGAGACTTTGCGGCAGACGCAAGGCTCATTAGCGGGCGTTGTGGGATAGGCAATAGCATCGTCGTAAAGCCTCATCCGGGCGACCCATTCAGAACGGCGGGCGACCGGCGCACAGGCGCGTACATGCGAGATATTCATCGGGGCAAGCGCACCTACACGCCGACCATCAAAGTCTCGATGGACGAAGACCTGGCAGAGTGGGTAACGGCTAGAGATAATACGGACATCACGGACCTGACATTTGTTTTTAAGGGCGATCCGATTGGCGTTACCCCCGAATCCTACGAGTTTGAAATCAAGTATCCACTCTCTAACCTGATGGTTGAAAGCGATACTGATGATACAGATGCCGCGTTAAATCTTTCATTCGATATTGACAGAGAGGACGCTTCGGGAGGCATAGCCATCTTGAGAGTCAGGAATGGCAGCGCGACATTAGTCTAAAGGAGTGGATATGGCAGATGAACAGGTTATGTCAGCGGAAGGCGCAAGCCAGCTTTCACGCGAAATTCAACTTGGCGATGATGATTACGTGCTCCCGAATGGTCAGACAAAAGGAGAACTTCGGCGTGAGCAAAGAGCGCAAGACAGGGTAGATGCGAGGGAAGCCGCGAAGAGAGAAACCGAATCTTTGCGTGCTCAGGCGTCTGACCGTCCAAACCTCGTTCGCGTAGCGGTAGTAGATGGACAGGTGCTTGCTTCGCCCGTGTCTTCCGTAGTCGAAGAGAAGACGGAAGCATCGTTGCCGGAAGGTCGGGAGGTGACTACTGTGCAATCTGTTGAAGCACCAACGACTCCCACCAGAACTCGCCGTGCTCCGATAGTTGAGCCACAGGTCGAAGAGGGATAGCACATCTCTTAAAAAGGCGAACGAAAGAGTAACGACTATGTTATAATCAGGGTGTTCAAAGTTCGGCGTTTGGGAGTAGAGACCACACGCCTTTACAACCAAACGTCGGACGCTTAACCGCTATTGCTTGATGCTCTACTCATCTAAGTGATAGCGGTTTTCGCTTGAAAAGAAAGGGGCGCGGCCACTTCTGATGACCACGCCCACTGACTGAGGCAAAACCAAGTTTGCCAGACTAACCGTAACAGGGTGCATAGTCTGGCACAGTTGCTCCGGCCTTGTCTATCTGAAAAATCAAGGCCACGCGCTTGATGCCCGTTTATGCTTAGCCTACGGGCCACAGCGCGAGGGTGCTTTACCTCAAGCCAGACTGACTTTCCGCAAATACAAGGGGCGGTTAAGGCTGAATGATTAAAGAGAGTTCCGTAAAAGGTTTTCGCCGCAACGGGCCAGTGGATTGCTTGCAGTCCGTAAAGGTTGATCTGGCAAAGCAGCTACGTCGGCGTCCATTCGTACCTACTGCTACGGCAGATAAATACTCTCAGCTATACGTCATCGGCCAGCAGTCGTAAATCCCTTATCTTCGACTTGGTTGCATATTCGTACTAAAGACCTCTTGGGCCGAAACCGTGTAGGTAGGACAAGGGATGCTGCTAGTGTGTCTTAGTAGTTGAGGCCATGTCTGAGTGAAAGGCATGGCTATTTCTTTGGGGATTTATGCAGGCTCTTTCAACTGAGACCGCAACTCGCGGAAGTCTGCCCTCAGCGTGAGCATTTCGGAGTGAACGATTTTCACTTCACTCTCAATCCTATCCATGCGGGTTTCTATCCTCTCGAAACCCTTCTGCATCTGGTCTGCGAGCGCAGTTATACGTTCCAGCACCGTTTCTATTGTGGGCTTGGTGTCGTATTTATCGGAGATGTCTTGAGTGGTGTCTTCGCCCATCCGTTAGCCCCTATTAACTGAAGTATCAATTATTGATACCCCTAGAGTGTACAGTTTTTGTCAGGATGGAGGCAAGGTTGGACAGACTATCTCTTATGCTTCCTTCCACCCTCCACACCCTTGCTCCGCTTTCACCTCTTCTGCTATGCTTCGCCCGCGGCACACAATAAGAGACACTCTATAGATTTGGCTTGATAGCTCGTCGCCTATGACTTTTCAGCAACTACCTCAAGAGGGCTGGTCTCCTATCCTAGATGCTGCCGGGCGACTTATCCAGACCCTCTACAACACCTTCGGATTCTGGGGGACGTTCGGCCTTATCGCCCTTTTACTTATTGTGAGCGGGGTCTACAAACGCTATAATGATAAAAGGAAAGACCGCGACACCGACCGCGCCCTAAAGGAAAAGGAAAAGAGCCTCCAACGTGTTGCTGAAGAAGTCAGGATGTGGCGCGTTATTGTCTTTGTTGAAAAATTCGGATACACATTTGAGCAGGCCGAAAGACTTGCCATGCAGAATGAATTCCCAGATGCCGTGACAGCTCGCAAGGCGATGGAAGGTGATCGCCCATTTCCAACCAAAAAACCAGCCAAGCCATCCGAAGAAGCGGGGAGTGGAGACAAATGATAACATTTCTGACGTTTCTTTTTATCGTAGTCGTGCTGTGGGCATTGCGTAACCTCGTGCTCGGAACATTAAGCTGGCTTGATCGGCGTAAAGTAGAAAAGCAAATCCGTGACGAGCGGACTCAGGCTTACTTTGCGGAAGCCAGAATAAAACTGATGGGTTTAGCCCTGCACGATAAGGTTAGCGTTGACTCTGCCACATTCAAGGTGTTTTACGGGCTGAATACCGCCATCATGCGTAGGCCGGACGCCTATGCTGAAATAGGAAATCTGCTCGCGCGCTGTATTGTCGAAAGTATGGACCAGGAAGTGTCCAGCCCCTTCATAGAAGAGAGCAAGGCTTGGTCAGTAGAAGTCAAGGAAGTTGCCGCAAAGACGGCAGAGGGGGTTCACTTTCTAATCATCCAGCACTCGCCATTCACTAGAAGCCTTTATAGGACACGATGGCTTCTAGCCCCGTTAGGTTGGGCACTTGAGCCGCTTCTGAAAAGGCTACTAAAGAAACTTGACGCCGTACAGCGCAGGCGTAATCCAACCATCTCCCAACTGCGCCAGAGCGAGAGGGTTCTTTACAGGCTGGCCGCAGCGTGAAGCTAATTCAACGTGTTTACTTGAGGAAGGGGCAGGCTACGGCCTTGCTCCTTTTTTGTTTTGTTTGATATTCTCCCACGTATGGCAGAGCATGGGTTTTTACATCAGATAGCAGAGGGCGGCTGCTGGTCCTGCTTGATTGCTATCTTTGTTTTAGTTGTAATACTCGGAATGTTTGCCCTCTTCTTTTATATTGGTAGTAATCCTTGAGGTTTATGTTATACTGCTTCGCAGAGCGCGAATGCTGAGTAGCGCATTATTTGAAAATTACGGCTCTGTACTGCCTTCATTAGCTTGTCCCGTGCGGACACTCGCCGCAAACACCCTTTGCCATATTACAGTTGTGACATAAGAGCTGGAAATTCTCTTTAGGGAAGTTGTTTGCTGCAAGCCAAGCGTAAACCGACCCGCCGCCAATTTCTGCTCGATGCTGTGCGCCATCGTTTTTGATGTGGTCAATGGCGAGAAATCGCGCTTCGCCCTCCCCACAACATGCACAGACTCTTCCATAGGCATCAAGAACCCGCCCTCGTAATGCCTTTTGCCATTCGCGCGTATAGCGACCATCGCCGTATTTACAGTCTGGGTGCGCTCTCCTCCATTCTGCCGTTTTCGTCGCAACGCACTCCTTACACCTGTTTCTTCTTCCGTCCTTTCGTGATCGTTCACGCTGGAAGTGCTCAAGCGGCTTTGTTAGTCCACACATTGAACAGGTTTTGAAACCTCCACACGGCAGTTCTCTTTTGTCGGACGTGTGTCGCCTTATGTACGGCCCGTACGTCTCGCTTCTAGGTGCGGCATTGTCCGTGCTCCTGTTGTGTGGACATGCGCCGTAAAGGGCCTTTGCCATATTGCAGTTATTGCAGAGCACTTGGAATCCCTTCGGGTAGTTGTTATTGCGTAGCCACCTGTGAAAGGTAGTAGAAGGGCAGTATTTGGAATTAGAAATAAGGCGGCGATGCGCGTTACCGCCACCATCAACGTGGTCTATGACTAAAAACCGATCCCCGCTCTCCCCGCAGCACGCGCACTTGCCTCCGTATGCCGCCAACACTTCGCGGCGTAACTTCCGTCGCCGGAGCTTGTCGTACGCGCGACTCTTCACCCTGTTTTCCACCTTTGCTCCTCTGTGGCTCTTGGCGTAGACTATGGCGCACGCGCGACATTTGCTAGAGGGGTAGGCCCGACCGCCGACTACCCTCTCGTAGAAATCACTAAGCGGCTTTGCCTTCCCACATGTAGGGCAGGCTTTGGTTTTCACGCTTCACCCTCCGCAGACTCACAAGTGGCAACCTGACTAGCAGGAACTTCAAACGAGAGCAGAGACGAAGCCTTGAGCCACGTTCCGCCGCCTTCGTCTTTCACTTCCTCTAGGGTTGCGGTTATGTTCCCTTCGTACTTAAAGGTTATTTCGTCGCCTGCGTTAAACTCTGTGCTCATCGCTTTCCTCCTGAGATGCCGCGTACTCGTCAAGCAGAGCAAGCGTGTAGGGTACTGACTGGTCAAGCTGTGCGGTCGGAATAGCATTGAAGATTTCGAGCACCCCTGATGCGAGGTCGTTGTAGAGTGCTGTCGGACATTCGGGATTGGCGAGAATTGATGTAATATCGTGCGCCAGTTGCTTGCGAAGCTCTGCGCGAACTACCGCCTCCGGCTTGGTTTCAACTAATCGCAGGGCGCGTCGTAGCGGTTGGGCAATTTGCTGAAAAACGTCAACACTGAGGATGCCGTTATCTGCGGGGTTGTTGACCGCTCGGTTGCCCGTGTTAGCAATGGCGAGCGCGTCCTTGATTTCATCGCGTACTCGCGCTAAGGTTTGTCTGCTCATAATCTCCTGCCCTTTCTAAGTAGTAGGTTGTGGGCCATGAGAGAGGAAGCGAGCTACCGCTTTCCTCTCTCGTTTCGCGTTGCGAGTTAGCCGAAATACCAATCGAACATCTTGCGATTAAGCTCTTGACGCTTGGCTTTTTCTTCGGCTGTCTCTTCCGGTGTCTCTTGTTTTTGCTCTTTGGTCTCTCCCATCTTCGTTGCTCCTGTCTTTGTTGTTGCCCGCTTGATGGAATACATTATAAGCCGTTGGCTTAGTTAGCGTCAAGTAAAATCGTAAGCCTATGGCTTAGCTTCCGTTCGCCTCTTGTATGCCAGTGGTTTAGTTAGGCATTGACAAGAAATAAGCCAAAGGTCTAGTATGTGGTTGTGGGCGGAGAAGAGTTAAAAAGAGAGCGTGAGAAGCTAGAAATGACGCAGCAAGAGCTTGCGGATGCTCTGAGCGTGCATATAATGACCGTCTCTAGGTGGGAGCGCGGTGTGCGAGCCATACCCGCACACTTGTCGTTAGCCTTAGAAGCTCTCAAGGCAAGGGTGAAGAAAAAGCGTTAAGGTCGCTTCCGTTTTTTCTTGGCTTCGATGATGCGAACGATTGCGGTTTTTCTATCGTGTGAGAGTGTCACGCCTGCTATTCTTCCGTTGAAAGTTTTGAACTTGTACTCACGTCCGATTGTGTGGCCTTGAAGTGCGTCTTTTAGCGTAGGGTGAAGGCGAATTGTCTTAGAGGCGACCAGCAAGGTTAAATCCGCGTCAGACATTTCTTGCGGAGCACCCTTTGCTAGAGTGACTACCACTACAGGAACGCCTCTAACCTTAACATGGCTTCCATAAAACCCGTCCCCCAAATCATATACAACGCCCTTTAATCGTTCGTCATATATCCCCTGCATGCCTTGTGAGGGAAAGGTCCACTCGCTGTTGGGCTGTTGGGCAAGACTCGTTATTGCCGTTATTGCTAAGACCAGAACGAGTATAATTATTTTGTTCATATCAAACTCCCTTTTGTGTTATACTCCACAGTGAAGTGCATCCGGCGCTTGTTTAATTGAATCACGGCCCTTTCGCACGATACCCGTTCAACTTCTATCTTGAGGTTGGACGGGTATTTTCATTTTAAGGAGAAATTAAAGCAATGCAAGTTGAAGAAGAAGTAGTGATTAAGGCTCAATTAGATGAACAGACGAAGACGGACACGGTTGAGACATCAGAGGAAGGTGCAGCCCCTTTGTTGGCTCTTGATGAAAAAGAGATTCCGGTAGAGGTTGCCACATCAGACGGGGAAGTTGACTATATCGTCTCGCATGTATTGGTGAAGCCAGTAGGCAGGCCCAATCCTTTAGCGATTCCACGCGCCAAGTCAGACCCCTATCTCAACTTGCTTTTAGAGCGCGAAGCCGCAATCAAACGCGAGCACGAAAAGGTGGGCGAGAATAAGTCAAAGTTCAAGTATAGCGAAGATAGGGCCAACAGCGTGCTATACGACGGGATGATTGCCCGCGTTGTGATCTTGGATGCGGAGAGAAAGCCCTTTGATGAAATGTCGGCAGATGAAGCAAAGAGCCTTCCGTTTGAACAGAAGTCAGAAGCAGTTAAACTCTTCTACCAATCTCACGTAGACCTTGAAAAGTATGACGACTCTGACCGTTTGGCTTTTCTCAGAGGGCGACAGAAGTATCGGGTCACTCAACTCATAGGCGAAAAAAAGAACCCCTCCTTTGTTCTGAGGTATGAACTAAACCGCCCTTCAGATACGCAACGCCTTGAATATCAAGAGAACATTAACGACATCACCTATTCAACAGAAGACAAAGACGAGTCAATGGAGATGAGCGTTAATCTCTTAGCAGCCGTTACGCTCTTTGACCAAATTTTTAGCGGTGTGGAGGGCGCAACAGTTGCAGGCAAAGCATACGAGCCAGAGGCCCGCGCAGAGTTCTTGCGTCACATAGACCCCCTCTATAAATATCAGATGGTTACTTTGGTGATGAACTCTTTCGCGCTAAAACGGCGGGACTAGAGAGTGCGTTGGCTTCCTTTTTTATCCAGTGGCTGAAGGCCAAAGGGGGAACTGAGAGGCCGACGCGCTTTGCCTCGCTAATCGAAAGCACTATCGAAACAGAAGAGATGCTACAACACGGAGTTTGCATTAGACCAAAAGATTTATCGTCAGAAAGATGGGTAGCGTTAAGAGCTTTATGGAAGGCGCAGAGCGTGGTCAGGGAAGAACCTGGTTCTTGAGATGTAGTTGGTTTCCGTCGCGGGACGGATGCGGAGCGAGCAAGGGAAACTGCGAGGGATGATACCACCCTCGCAGTGCTCGCCGCATGTTGGGAAGAAAGAAAGCGTTGATTCAAAAAACTTTTTAGACCATCTTTCTTTCTGCTATCATGTGCCGTATGGCAATGACAACCATGTGTCCTGACTGTGATAATGAAGTATCGGCGCGTGCGGCCTTCTGTCCTAAATGCGGCTATGTTTTCAGGGAACTCCCGATTAAGCTGGACAGAAAAGGATGGGCAACAACAATCGCACTCGGCGCAGTGATGGCCTACATTCTTCTCTTTCTCACCAGTGTTACGGTTCTATTCTTTCTAGGATTTTTCAGTAGATTCTTGCGATAGAATGCTTGCAGTCGTGTTATAGTAACCCTGTCATTTACCTCATTCCCTTGAGGCCCGAAAGTCCCGCGACGGAGTTGTCTAATCCGTTTGCGGGGTTTTGTCTTTGGGCGCAACCTACGAGTACAAAGTAATAATCAGGTCGGTTCTCGACGCTACTGGTGTCCGTGAGGGCGCTAAGGGCGTCAATTCTGCGCTTGAGACTTTAGACAAGCAAGTAATAGAACATGCCCGAAGCATAAACGACGCGCTAAAGAACATGGGCGGCGCGCGTTTAGGTGATACGCAGGTAAAGGGGTCACAGCGGGTCGCACAAGAGGTCCAGCGCATTAACGAGCAAACGCGCAGGCAAGCGGAACAGCAAGCACGCTTCAGAGAGCAAATCGCTGAGCGTACAGCAAGAGCGGAAATCACAGCAGAACAGAGAAAATCAAGAGTAGTCAGAGAGCTTTTACAACAGGAGCTACGTGAGCGTCAAAAGGCAGCACAATCGGCCTCTACGGGAAACAGTTTTTTGAATCGCGCAGGTGCTGTCGCTGCCGGAGGCTTGGCGGCTATAGGGATAGTATCTATCACTAACGAGCTAGTAGATGGCGCACGGGCATGGCTTAATTACAGCGCAAAGATTGAGCAATCAAAGATAGCCTTTACTACCATGCTCGGCAGCGCGCAGGCTGCCGAATCTCACCTTAAAGAACTTCAGGATTTTGCAAAGAAAACCCCCTTTGAATTCCCGGAATTGATTGATGCCTCACAGCGGATGCAGGCGCTAGGCTTTACCGCTAAAGAGGTCGTCCCTCTACTCACAGACGTTGGAAATGCCGTCGCTGCTGCTGGCGGTGGAGGCGAAAGACTTGAGCGCGTCATTAAAGCGATCAGTGACATCAGGAGCAAGGGCAAGGTAGAGACGCAAGAAATTCGGCAATTAGCAGAAAGTGGTATTAGTGCCTTTCAAATCCTTGAAAAGCACTTAGGCAAATCCCGCGCGGAATTGGTGAAGATGGTTGAAGCGGGCGATATAAGTTCCGAACAATTCCTTGATGCGTTTAGGAAGTTCTCGCAGGCCAACTTTGGCGGCCTCATGGAACAGCAGTCGCGGACTTTTCTTGGTGCGCTGTCGAATATTAAAGATGGATTGCTTCAAGCTTCTGGCACGGCTTTTAAGCCACTCTTCGATAAGATTTCCGAAATAGCCGTTCGATTCGCAGACCAGCTAAACGGTGCTAATGGAATTGAGGATATAGTAAACGCTTCGGCTGATTTTTTTGGAGAGATTGGTAGTCAGATTGCACGCGGGATTATCAAAGGCATGGGCGAGGAGCTTGAAAACTTTGAACCTAAGCAGGTAAACGCTGCGCCATTCTTCCGCATGGGCGAGAAGTTTGCTGAGGGGACGATTGACGGCTACAACGATGTGATGAGGAGTTGGGTGAGCGGTGACCGGCGCGCCTCTGTGTTAAAGTTCAATAGGTTTGCTGGTGCTACGGCAGGAGCTACGGGAGGGCGTCCAAAAGGTGACGCGACCGCTATGACAGCGGGTTTCGCAGACAAGGCAAATCAAAAAGCATTTGAAAAAACAAAGGATATTGTCCTTGAGCTTTCGCGGCAACTAGATAACTACGGGGATAAAAGCCAAGTGGCTGCTGCTAGACAAAAACTGCTGGCAGCAGGGGTGAAAGATTTGAATAGCGGCTTAGCGGCCCAAGCCATCGCAATAGCGCATGTGATAGACAAGACCGCTGAATATATTGAACAGCAGTCGGCAGAGCAGAAAAGGCAGTTTGAGAGCACTCAAGATATTGGCAAAGACCTCTCATCGCTGAGCGAGCAGACATTAGAGCGCGTCAAAGACTTAGTGGGCGAGTTGAAGGGTGGACGCACAGAACTAGAGAAATTCAAAGAGAGCCTGCTTTTCTACTCTGCGAAGGACAGACCGGAGTTTGCGGCTACACTCGCTGGCGTGGTCGAAGGGCTGAAAAACCTAGACGATGCTATTGCGCGTTCTAAGGCGGCAGAGAAGGCGAAAAAAGATGCTAAGGAGGTAGAAGATGCCCACACGAAAATGTCAGAGTCAATACTGGCATCAGCTACCGATCTAAATCGGGATTTGTTTAGACAGCTTGATAACCTCGCTACGTTTGACTGGCGCGATAGGACTCCGCTTGATGAACTGTTGCAGAATTTTGAAGACATTAAAGAGTTTAGAATGCAGCCGGGCGGGTTTGACCCTATCCTTCAATTCTTACGGGAGATGAAGGGGTTTGATGAACAAGGTATTACTCAAAGGATTATAGGTCTTTTGAGTGGAAAGGATATCGAGCCAGAAAAGCTTGCGGCGGCTGCCATTGCAATGACTGAAGCAATCAGGCGGGCAGTGGAGTTGGGCGAGAAATTGAATCCTGTTGAGATAGAACGGAGAGATTTAACGAAAGAGATTGATGCTATTCAAAAGGAGATAGCCAACGGCCCATATAACGAATCACTCCGAATCCAACTAGCCTATCTTGAAGACATAGCAGAGATGCGCGGCAGGGATGAGAAGGCGATTATGGCTCAGAACAGGGCCATGCTTGAACTTGCTGATTCAACCGTTTACCACGCGGAGAGAGCCAATGCCGGAGTCCTTGAATTTCTCGCCTCACAGCGTTCCGTGACAGACGTTATCAAGGATGCAAAAATCGGAGTCATTCAATCCACCTATGATTTGATAGATAGCGGCCTTGACCGTATCACGCGCAAGCTCGGCATCGTAGGGGATGTCATAAAAGACCTCACCAGCGGCTTCGCTCGCCTCGCGCTAAATAAATTCTTCATGTCAGTCTTCGGACTAAATAGCGGCGGTGGTGAGGTCGCATTCTCTCACGGCTCTCAAGGCGGTGGATTCTCACTCGGCAACATCTTAGGCGGCATCTTCGGAGGTGGAAGAAACACTACAACGCCTCCATTCGCGGGCGGTTCAATTCCCGGCGTCAATTTCGGCGCAATGGGTGGTGGGATAGGTATTCCTACCTCTGGCACTCAACAGGCAGCAAACGCCAACTGGATTCAGGCTGTCTTGCAGCAATCGGGCGCGCAGGGTGTTGGCCCTCTAGCACAGCAGGGAAGCGCAGCAGGGCTAGGTGGGACGTTTGGCGGCGCTTCTGCTTTTGCGCTTCCCCTACTCGGCGGTGTTCTGGGCGCACAACTCGGCGGCGGCTCTCGCTTAGGCCAAGTGCTCGGACTCGCAGGCGGCGCAACATTGGGTCTTATCGGGTCTGGCATGTTGATGGCTGGCACGATGGCACTATCAACGCTTGGCTTGGTGGCTGGGCCTCTTGCCGTCGCAGCTATCGCAGGAGCGATTATCTTGTCGAAGAATAAACAAAGGCAGGAAGAAGAGAAAAAGAGAAATCAACTCAGTCAAGACACTCTCACACAGGTTTATGAAATCTTGTGGGCTGCTAAACGTGGAGAGTTGACCGTCTCGGAAGCTCGCGCAAGGTGGAATCAAATTGAGTCTCAGTACATGGCTCAGGCTCGCCAATTAAAAGACTCGAAAACGAGAAGGCACGCGGAACTGTGGTGGAAAAATGACGTGACTCCTATCTGGTCGCAAATAGAAGCCGCTGCCATTCAAGGTGAGAAGGCTAAAGACTTTTCATCGCGCTTCATTCCTACGTTCGCAGATGGCGGCTCTGCTCATCGCGCCTTTTCTTCGATGTTAGGGAGTGGCTACAAGCGCCTTCCTGATTTCTACGCGGGCCGCGTGCCGGGAAGATATGACCGCAGGGATGACAAGCTAATTAGAGTTTCCGGTGATGAGGTTATCTTAAAGCCTGACGATTGGATGCCGATTACTCCGTATCTCAAGGATAGACAAGTGCCGGGTTTTGCTGATGGCGGCAGCCCGTCCTACATGATTGCCCCCGTAGGGTCGAGGGTTATTCCCAAAGCGCAGGCGATGGCTAACGGCGGGACGGTCGGCTCAACGGATTCCATGCAGCTTGCTCCGGTAGTGGTCAACGTGACGAATTATATAGACGGACTCACCGGAGTGGTGAAAACCGTTCTCAACTCTCCCGAAGGTCGGGACATCATTGCAGGGCAGGTTATCTCCCACGTCGAAACGACTAGGGAAGATGGATTGCTTGGCACTCTGGACAGGACAAAGAGGCGCGGGTAGTGGCGAGAGAATTATCAACAGAAATAGAGAATGTTACGACAGCCGAGCGTTTCACTTATTACGATTGGCTGATAGTTACCCTTCCGCTTAAATCCGGTGAATCCGCTCCCATCGTGATTCGTGTGGCTCCCGCTGATATTACGATGGAGTCAAGGGAAAACTTTTCGGTCTTCACCTACGAAGTATTTCTTGGCGCGATGGGGAGGACCCCCTTAGCGTCAGAGCAGGATGACTGGGTGATAGCTTTGGAAACCGCGCTGGAAACCAGCCAGGCGGCACTTTTAACCGAAGCCCAAAACCTCATAGATGGTCTGTTTACTTCTTCCGAGTATATCGCAAGGGATAGAACCGATTATGAGTATGTGGGGGATTTGTACACGGGGTATCTGAATAGAACCCCGGAAGCAGGCGGACGTGCTTTCTGGATGGACCAGGTTGCAGCTTCGGATAGGGATACGGTACGCCTCGCCTTCGCAACCAGCCAGGAATTTATAAATCGGATTGACGCCCTTTCGTCTCCGCAACACTTTGAGCCTGACATTCGCTCCATCAGCCCATTAACGATAAGTAAAGGCAGGGCTATAGATAATGTTGATATTTCACTGACCAACGTAGAGAAAACCTACAGTCCGATACTGAATGAAGACGACAGGATTCTTTACCCGGCAAGAGCCGTAGTTGGTAGAGCGTTTGAGGTTGAGCCGGGAGTTTATAAATCGGACGACATATTAACCGGCTCGGTAAGATTCGGGCAGATAAGCAGAGGCAGTGCCCCTTTAACTGTCGTTTCCGACATGAGCCGCAAGGGGGCTTCGGTCGCAGAACAGATCACGCAGAGATGTATGAATATCTACAAGGGGCCGGGCTGCGACTCACCAGACCCTTCCCCTACCTGTTCAAGAATCTTCGATGACGCAGAGAACGGCTGCGCTGCCAAAGAACCAGCTCTTGTGCTAATCGGCGCGACTAATAACCAGCCATCTTTCAACGGCGCTCCGCAGCCATCAGGCAGTTCGACGCCGCCCGATACCACAGGGGGAAGCATCAATAACTCCGGTTTTGACTATTCGGGCCTTGACCCGAGAGACACGAGAATCAGGGAGAACGCCGGAAACTGGAAGTTCGATTTGGACGCAGGAGGGGTCAGATAGATGGAATTTCTGCTTCGCCAATCGGGAGACAGGAGCAATCCCATCCTGCCGAGACTTTACGGAAAAGGCTCTACAAGGGGCATCCCGTACATCAAAGCGCAGGATGGCGACAGGTGGAAATTCCTGTCCTTCTTAGCAGCCGGAGGAAGATACGGCTGTGATGGGATAGATAGGGTTAAAGTCTCCGGTGCTGATTTCCCGGAGTTCGACGGCTCAAGCGTTCGCCAATGGAGATTCCATCCCGGCACGCGCTCAACCGGATATGGGGATGCGGTTCAAGGCAGGCCGGAATTCTGGCCCGAACTGGATTTGGTTTTCTCTTATAAATCATACATCGAAGGCTTACTTCCCGAAGGCGAGGATGACCCCAACAACCTAGAGATATTCATGCGCGGGTTAAAACTGATGGACTACTCCATTGACGTTAATGGAAATCTCCAGAAGGAAACCCCGGTATTCTCAGCTAACAACTCTCTTGCGTCCTTAGACGTGCTTCGTGAAGTCGGCAAGATGCCTCTCACCAGATTCAACCGTTGGGCCGACTCGTGGATTGAATTTCGAGATGTATGCAACGAAGAGTTGGAATGGAACAAGGGAAGCGAGGTCATTTCAGTTCCAAGATACGACGCGCACATTCCATTCTCCCAACAGATAGACCCTACCACTGCGTTTGAGGCGATTATGCTCAGAGCGCCGGGCTGTGGATGGCAGGATGTCAACGGCGGGGTCAGGATATTAACTACTCCTGACAGAGAGCCTGTCCATAGGTTTACATTCGACCCTACTCAATTCATCAAATTATCCAACATCGCCAAGAATTCATTCTCAGGAACACCAAGAGCGCCCGAAGACATTTATAACTACCTCATCTTTTCATACCGGGATATTGAGAGTGATGTTTATGAAGAGAAGTTTATTGACGAAGACAGGGCGGAATTAAGGGATATGGCCGGAGGGATATTAAACCAGTTAGGCCCGATTGAATTGGGCCTCATGTACGAGTCTTTAGCGCAGAGAATCGCCAAATCAATGGTTCGCCTCCTGTGTGACGCGCCGTATACAAGGCAGTTCGACCTCAAGGGGCAGATGGATTCATACCACGTCGCAAAACTGGATAACGTTGAAATCACGCACGACTCGATAGATGTCAGGGAGACTGAGCCCCTGACGGCAAGGGTGCTAAAGGAGACCTTTGAGCCGAAGAAAGGTGAGAGGTCTTTTACCCTACAGCTAATTGACCCCGACAATCCTTATTACAGAGATACGGATCACGGGCCTAAGCAGAATCCATAATGGCTATTGGAATCACACAATCTAAAACTGTTTATCGCATTGGCGAAGCTGAGCCGCCCGTGTTTACCGCGACGGGCGCGAGCGGGACAGTGGGATGGGAGACATCCGTAGGTGAACTGATCGAAGATGGCAGTGGAGGAATGGTCCTGAGTCTGCCGAATAAATCTTATTACGGTAGCGAGGCGATAGTTATTACGGCAACTGATAGCGTGGGTGCTGCCACTGCTGAAATAGACGTTTACGCCCTTCTCCCGTATCAACCGGATTGGGGATTTGAAAGCGACATTGACGATGAGACGGAAATCTCGATTGCCGAAGACCTTTCGGAAAAATATAGAACCGTAAGTCCCGTCTTCGGCGTCTACCCTCTGGCTTTTAATGACCGGGAATACGATGAGTTTTTAGCGATGCAGCGATTCTGGGCGTATCACCGGAAAACACGAAAATTCTATTTCGAGAATATAGCTCTGGGCGAGCTTGTTCTAGGAAGATTCGATTCGGCTTTGAAGAGAAAGCCCGATTCTGCGAACTCGGTTTCTTACTCTTTCCAATTTCGGGTTTTGAATTTTACACCTCCCACTACTGAAGAAGCCGAGTTGCTTCTTTACGGTGAGGCAGGCTATGGAGAATAAGGTAATGAAAAGATTTGCTTTTGTGCTGGCGTTGATGGTTTTCTGCGGTGCTGTTTCTCTGGCCCAGACACCGGGAGCGGTTCAATATCCCGATGGGCTGGACACCACCTCAACGCTCTTTGATGTAAAGGACAGGGCGCAAACCGTGCTGTCTGTCTCAATCAATTCGAGCGCGACCACTATAGTAGTGTCAAGTACCAGCAGTTTCCCCTCCACAGGGTCACTTGTCATAGACACAGAGACGATTTATTACACGTCAAAAACCGCCAACACGTTTACTGGTTTGACCAGAGGGGCAGACGGCACTATCGCAGCCAGCCATTCAGCCAGTGTTCTGGTCAAGAGTCCGATTCTGGCTGTTCACCACAGGACACACTCAAATGCCATTATTGCACTCGAAACAAAGGTAGGCGTAGGGGAGGGCACGCCAGTAGAAGGCGCAGTGTTCATGGGGACCGGCGCGGGCGCAAGCGCATGGGTCACGCCATCTTCAGGAGACTTGCTGGCCTGGCTTGGCTATACGCCGATGCGGGGCAGTAATAACCTCTCAGAGATAGCCAGCGCATCCACCGCGCGCTCTAATCTGGGCTTGGGGTCACTGGCAACGCAGAATTCCACGAGCCTCAGTGTAACGGGCGGGACTCTCTCAAACATCATCTGCACAAACTGCACGAATCTCGGCACAGCGCCAAGTGGCGGGTCATCCGTCACGGGTGATTTGATTTTCAATTTTAATTCGGACGCGATCAGTGGCGGAGTGCTGCGCGTGCAGCGCGCGGGCGTTGATAAAGCCGTATTCAACGATGACGGTACAATTAATTTCACCGGAAAGATAGGGGTAAATCACACGGCTACCCCCACTGCCTTTCTTGATTTCCAGACCCCATCAAGCGGCGATGTAATGATACGCTTTCGCCCTAATCAAACCGGATACGGCACGTACAACATTACACAGGCAGAGTTCTCTAACGTCATCGGTACAGAGAAAAACCAATCCTTGCGTATCGGATTTAACTGTAATGCTGGCGGCGGTCAGGAACTAGCGGGCGTGCCTCATCTGTGTGATGAGTGGGAGTCGCGCTATTACCCTAATCTCGGCTCAAGGTTGAAGGAGCGACACATAGCCTTCAGTTTGGCAAACGGCACGATTATCCGCGCCATTTCTATGTTGATGAATGACGAGACGGGGAATGTGGTCCACACCTACGCATCGAACCAATTTCAACTCACAGCATACGGAGCGGGTGGGCCGCATTTCTTAGTTGACCAAGCGAATGGTTTTTTCTATACAAGCCTGAAAACACACGTCGCCAGCACGTCAACCACAGCCCTTGAAGTGCAGAAGGCCGACACTACGCCCGTCTTCACCTTCGACACCACAAACTCAATCTTTTACATCGGCAACGGAGGGGCGGTTGGTCTAAAGAACGTCAGTGCAACCTACGGCGCGGCGGCTCTGGACATGGTAGGCGTAAAGGTTGGAGCGGCGGGTTATCACTCCTATGGTCCTTCCGGCACGGCTATCAAGGCTGCCATCGAAGAGGGGGGCGTGTGGCTCAACAGCGCGGCTGCAATCAAGTTCTTTTCAGGAACTACCGTGACGGGTGGGCAGGATGATACGTGGCTCAAGCGTTCGGGCGTGGGTACGTTGCGCGTGACGCTCGCGGGCGGGTCTGGCTACGGCCATTTAGAGCTTGGCAACCTGCTGGCCGATACCATGAAAGTAGGTCCGGTTACTGCATCATCACATCCGGCTTATGCGGCTGGCCTGCTGGTGGTCAGCGGCGCGAATGGCGATGTGAGCATTATTGACCGGAGTGTCACGGGAAGCTCGTATGGCTCGGATGCGGCTGGCAAGCGTTATGATATGTATGTCAACAGTTTCAACTTTGGCATCTATACGCCGGGCACGGGAGATGTCTTCAGGCTTTCCAGTACGGGCGGGATGTACATCTACGATGGCGGGCTGAAGCAGATAACCTTTGCTGCGAATGATTCCTGCGGGACAGGGTTCAAATGTCTGCGCGTAGCAAACTAGAGGTAAACATGAAAAGAACGCTCTTGCTAATCACATTCATTCTCGCGCTCTCTGTCACAATAGCCGCACAGGGTAAGCAGGAAGCCCCGCAGCCCTCTATAGAGCAGCAGAGAGCCATTGCAGAGGCCATCACGCAGGCCGAAGCCTCAAAGAAGGATTTAGACGCGGCACAGGCCCGATATGAGGCGTCACAGGCCAAGCTAACAGCCGTGCTCTATCGAATCATGGCCCTGCTCAAATTGAGTCCTGACGAGTATAAGCCTGTGATGAGTGAAGGCGGCTTGAAATTTGAGAAGATAGAGAAGAAAGAATGAAGCCATCCAACAGAGACACCAAATAATCTCCATCTTTCGCCTATGAACGGAGGAAATGTATTTAAGTGAAGACGCCGGACTGTTCTAGCGAATCGTAGTTATCCTTAAATTGCAGTAGTACGGCTCAATCAGCGAGTACGCTAAAAAAGGACAAAGGCCCAATGCCTGAAAAGGCAGAAAGCCCGATGCTCCGCACAGAGCATCGGGCCATCCCAAAGAGCCTAGTGGCTCAGAAAGGCGGTAATCATGCTAGTGATTTACCGTATGTTTTTGTCAACGTTACACTCTTGACCGTAAAAAGGTAACGATCACCATTCAAGAGAATGGAGAGGTCACGGTCACTGTTGAGCCGCATTAGGGCTTTGCCCTATATAAGCGGCTCGAATGGGTAAAAGTAGTTGCCTCTACTTGTTACCCTTTGCAGAGGCTAGAGTAGCTACCAACTACTCTAGCCTCTTTTACTTCAAAAAATCTAATCAAATCATACATACACTATGTTCTACTGTCAAATCTTCTCCACACATTTAAGTGCAGCGCGGCAGACCTTCTCTGCTCTCTATATAGGGGGAAGGCTATCTGGCACGTATTTCAACTCTTCGCTAAATTTGAACTGCGGGAACTTTTTAAGAAATTGCTTCCATCGGCCTTTGGCGTGGACGGGCGGGACGCGAATTCGCGGGTTGACATGGACGGTCTTATAGCCGCAGCAGACCATGTGCTTGCTGTCGTATTTGTGGCAGACAGTACAGAGATAACCACCGCGAGAGCCGCAGCCGCAGCATATCCCGTAGCAGCCCGGATTGCCGCGCCACGCCTTTCTGCCCTGTGGAGTTGCAGCCATCCTCTTTCTGTAGGCAATCTGTCGCTCGTGTAATGTCATCTCTCTTTCCCTTCCTGTACTGTCATCTCAACTTGGCTCATCTCTGCTCCCTCTGGGGAATAGACCCCGACGATTCAATGTGTTTCCAAGTCGCCTAACCACATCTGGCCGTTTCGTGTTGCTCTGGTCCGCCTCGCATTCGCTATATGATGAGGAAGGTCGTAAATTAAATGGCAGGCTTGGCACATGGCTTTTAAGTGGGATTCAATGACGCACTTCATTCCGGTTTCTGCCTTACATCTACAAGGGCCATTTTTGGCGTCCAGATGCGCTACAGTCAGCACTACGCCATGATTAGGATTTGTGCCGCACGCATCGCCCTGACGGGCCGTACAGCGCCCCTCGTGGCCTCTCCCGCACTCTCCCGTACACTCGCATTGATTCTCAGCCCGCTCGCGTCGTATCCGTAGGCTGACTTCATGCCAGTTCTCAGGATATTTCTTGTAGTCAATCGGCATCAGCTTCTCGTCTCTCAACTTCGGGTGGTTTCATTGTTTCATCTCCAATGTTGTGGAACGATTCTGGGACGATTTTTCTCTCATCTTCCCGCATGGAAGCCGCGTGTTCTCTCTCCCGAAATGGCTGCAACCCTAGTAATTTGTTAGCATCTGCATTATCTTGCGTGTTGTTGTGGTGAGTAGGAACAGATGACGCGCATCAGATGAAAAGTAAGAACCTCAAATCGTGAAGGAAGACGATTTACTTTTCACGATTGATGAGCAGACGATTAAGGATTGATAAGTTAAGCAGATGGCAATCGAACCAAAACGAAGAGGACAGCTTGAGCGCCCGGCGGCGGCGCGCGGGGCGGAGATTGAGAAAAGCCTGGACCAGTTGGCTTACTGGCTGGACGGTGTCTTTCGCATTCCGGGCGTCGGCTGGCGTTTCGGGCTGGACGCCATCATAGGATTGATTCCGGGTATCGGCGATACGGCCACCTCGCTCATGTCTTTCTACATCCTGGCTTCAGCCGTGCGCTATCGCGTGCCCAAAATCACGCTGCTGCGGATGGGGATGAATCTCGGCCTGGATTACATCGTCGGCTCTCTGCCGCTCGTCGGAGACCTTTTTGACGCGTGGTGGAAATCTAATCAGAAGAATGTCGAGCTGTTGCGCGAGCGCGCGACCGTTTCGGCTGAAGAGGCACGCGAAGGAAGATTGAGCGACTGGCTCTTTGTCGGCTTAATCATACTGACCCTCATCGCTCTGCTCATAGGCTCTATCGCCGTCAGCATCTATCTGCTCACGCTGGCCTGGGGACAACTGACAAAATAAGGATGAACCGGCGCGGCAACGACGAACTTGCGGGAAAAGTTATTGGACCATTGATTTATTGAATCAATGGTCCAATGTATTAATAACTCAACCACTTTCCAGTTCGCGCGCTGCCGCATCTTAAGCGTGCTCTTGAGCGGCCATCATTTCTTCTCGTATTTCTTGTAATAGTCGTGTATGTAATCCTTCATCTTCACCTGCACCCAGCTCATCCCGTAATGTTTGGCCTCGGCCTTTGCCATCGCGCTGGTCCAGCCGTCATGCGAGATGCGATAGCAGGCGATGACCGTGCCCGTGCGGTCCTTGCCGTGCGCGCAATGGACAAAGACAGGCCAGTTCTCCATAGCATTGATGAGAGCCAGGGCGCGATCGATCTGCTGGTCTGTTGGTCTCTCAAAACCCTCCATCGGAATACTGAAGTAGCGCAGGCCAGCCGCGCGTGCTTCCACTTCTTCGCCACGCGTGCTCTCATCCGGCTCGCGCAGGTTGATGATGGTTTTGATGCCGAGGGCCTTGAGTTTTTGGATGCCGCCGCGTCTGGGTTGTGCGCCGCGATAGAGATGCTCGTTGACCTGATGAAAGTTGGGCAGCTCTGCATCTCGCCGCCCGGTTTGCGCAGAAGAGCTTGAGAGGGCCAGGAGCGCGACGAAGAGCGAGAGGGCCAAGAGCCTGCCGAAAGGATGCCTGCCAGCTTCAAGACGCGCGCTCATCTTGATCTCTCCTTTAGATAATCACGGGTTGATGGACACGTGCAGCCCGTTCACCAAGCCTACTTTGCCACGGATGCTTCCTGCGCGGCCTCCGCCATCACGCGTTCGACAGCCGCCGCCAGCATCTTGATGCCAAACTCGCCCGCGGCAAAGCTCCTCAGCTTGCCCTGCGCGTCGAAGAGATAATAGGCTGGCACGTATCCCTGCTCGTTCTGGAAAGCATCGCGCAGCCTATGCTGGTTATCAACCGCGCAAGGCTCTGTGATGTTGTAACGCGAGATGGCCGCGCGGACCTCTTCGACATCCGTGTCCTTCTCATAACGCGGCATGTGGACGGCGATCACGCGTAAGCCTTCATCACGGCGGCTGTCTCGCCATTCTGCTATGCGCGGCAGGTTCTCTTTGCAGATGCTGCAACTGACAGACCAGAAATGGACCAACGTCGGATGGCCTGCGCTCTCAGCTTCGGCGTGCGCCTGCGTCGCTCCCATCCACTCGGTCGCCCCATCGAGCGACGGCCTCTCTGTCCCGATTCTCATCGGCATGATGGTTTACCTCAGAGTAACGGGTAACAGGTAACAGGAAAGAACATGCTTTCTCCCGTCACCTGTCACCCATCACCTGTCACTAGGCTTTGATGGTTTCCTGACCGGGTTTCCACTCGGCCTGGCAGAGTCCGCCCGTTTGCAGCGCCTGTATAACGCGCAGGGTCTCTTCAGCCGAACGCCCTATGTTGAGGTCGTGTATGACCTTGTAGCGCAGGATGCCTTCCGGGTCAATGACGAAGAGACCGCGCAGCGCGATACCCTTGTCTTCGATGAGCACGCCGTAATCGCTCGCCACTTTTTTGGTCGAATCCGCTGCAAGAGGATACTTGAGACCCTCTACGCCGCCCTTCTCGCGCGAGGTTTGCAGCCAGGCGCGATGCGAATAGACCGAGTCGGTCGAGACGCCTATGATGTCCGCGCCGATGCCCTCGAAATCTTCGTAACGGTCGCTGAAGGCTGTCAATTCCGTCGGGCAGACGAAAGTGAAATCGAGCGGGTAGAAGAGAACTACCAGCCACTTGCCTTTGTAATCGGAGAGCTTGACGGTCTCCTTGAGCGTCTCAAGGTTTTTGGTCGAAGCCATCTCGAAATCCGGCGCCGGTTGCCCGACCATTGCTTTTTCAACTGCTGTTGCTGTCCCTGTTGCCATTTACTCCTCCATTTCGGAATTAAGAAATTTTATTTTTGCCACAACGCGCGCGAATCGAAAAAGGCTCGCGCTTCACCCTCATCTGGAATGTTTATCCCGCTTCACTGAGCCTCGCGGCAATCAGGACACAGGCCGGTCAGCGTCAGGTGTACGGATTCGGGCTTAAAGCGCGTCTTGCGTGCGGCGGCGCGCAGCAGCTCGACCGTTCCGGGAAGGTCAAAATCCACGAGCTTCCCGCAGCCTGTACAGATGGCATGGTCGTGGCGGCACGTCTCGCGGTCATAACGGCTCGCGGCATTGCCAAAGCTGATCTCGCGCACCAGCCCCGCATCCTTTAGATACCTGAGCGAGTTATAGACGGTCGCATAGCTAATGGAAGGCAGCACGCGTCGCGCCCCCTCGAAAATCTCGCTCGCCGTCAAGTGCTTTTCGCTCTCGCGTATGACCTGTAAGACGGCCTCGCGCTGAGGCGTCAAGCTCTGCTGCCCGCCACCCTGATCTCCATTACCTGTTGCCATGATTGTTTTAATGTGGAATTAGAATAATTCTAAATTAAGCGGTTGTCAAGCGGGAAGAGTTACAAATATTTGACCGTGGATTGAAACGAGATTCAACGCGTAGGCGCAGAGAGAGAGAGGGAGACGGAAGCGGGAAAAGAAAAACCATGAATGATGAAAGCTGAGCTGGAATCAATCATCCTGCTCGCGAGTTGATTGTTTTTCCCATCCTTTATCCCATCAAGGATGCGTCATCTCTTCGGGCTTCATGTATTCATCAAACTTTTCGCCCGTCAGGATGCCCAGCTCAATCGCCGACTCGCGCAGCGTGATGCCCTTCTTGTGCGCGTTCTTAGCGATCTTGGCCGCGTTGTCATAGCCTATATGCGGGTTGAGCGCCGTCACCAGCATGAGCGAGTTGTTGAGATGCTCTTTGATCCGCGCGCGATTCAACTCTATGCCCGCGACGCAGTAATCAACAAAGCCGTGGCAGGCATCCTTCAGCAGGCGAATCGAGTGGAGCAGGTTGTGAATCATGACGGGATTAAAGACGTTCAGCTCGAAGTTGCCCTGCGAGCCTGCGAAGCCTATCGCCGCGTCGTTGCCAAAGACCTGTACGGCGACCATCGTCATCGCCTCGCTCTGCGTCGGGTTGACTTTGCCGGGCATAATCGAAGAGCCAGGCTCATTCTCCGGCAGGACCAGTTCGCCGAACCCCGCGCGTGGTCCGGAGGCGAGCCAGCGTATGTCATTCGCAACCTTCATCAGCGAAGCCGCCAAAGTCTTCAAAGCGCCGCTCGCAAAGACCATCTCATCATGAGCCGAGAGCGCAGCGAACTTGTTCGGGTGCGGTCTGAAGGGCAGCCCCGTGAGTTCCGCTATCTTCGCTGCGGCGCGCTCCGCAAACTCCGGATGCGAGTTTAGCCCTGTCCCGACAGCCGTCCCGCCGATTGCCAGATCGTAGAGACCCGGCAGGACCATACGCAGCCGCTCAATGTCACGCTCGACCAGGCTGGCCCAGCCGGACATCTCCTGCCCCACGGTCAAAGGCGTAGCATCCTGCAAATGCGTCCGCCCGATCTTGACGACATCAGCAAACTCGCGCGCCTTAGCATCAATCGCATCACGCAGCCGCTCGACTTCAGGGATGAGCTTCTGCATCTGCTCGGCTGCGGCGATGTGCATCGCCGTTGGAAAGGTATCATTTGAAGACTGCGACATATTGACATCATCGTTCGGGTGGATGGGCTGCTTACTCCCCATCGTGCCGCCCGCAATCTCTATCGCGCGATTCGAGATAACCTCGTTGGCATTCATGTTGGTCTGCGTCCCGCTCCCAGTCTGCCAGACGCGCAAAGGAAAATGCTCATCCAGCCGTCCCTCTATCACCTCGTCCGCGGCCTGCTCTATCAATCTGGCCTTCTCCGGCGGGAGCTTCCCCAACTCCTCATTCACCTGCGCCGCAGCCTTCTTCAAAATCCCCAGAGCGCGAATCATCTCGCGCGGCATCACGTCATTGCCGATATTAAAATGGACCAGAGAGCGCTGCGTCTGCGCCCCGTAATACCTGTCCGCGGCGACCTCAATCTCGCCCATCGAATCCGTCTCGACGCGCGTCTCGGCCATCGCCTGCTGGTTCTTCTGCTGAATTGCTTCCTGTGACATGAGAGGTCCGTCCTTTTCTTTGAGAGCAGCCCGCAGTCTCCCTACATCAAGAGATACGAATCGCCTTCTTTAATAGTTTGACGATCAAGACTGTGCGATTAATTGTACACCACATGCGAAGGCGAAAGGCAAAAGCGGAGGATAAAAATAGCATCTCAGGCAATGACTCGCCGCGACTCATTCACGCGTCGTTTTCGGCCTACATAAATCCCGCACACGCTGCCTCTATGTGTGGACCATGAATGCGGAGAGATTGATGAAAGGGAGGCTGATGAGGGGTGTGTGCGTCGCGTCAGATTAAGCATTGCTCAGTGAGGTAAGGGAACGGTTAAAGGTCTTGATGCGGGGGGCAGGGCTCAGGGTTCGAGAGATTCCTGGGTTAGATGGCGTGTGGTGTTTTCGGTGACGGAGGGGATGGGGAGGGGTTGGGCGGTTTGCCGCTCGCCCTGGAAGGCCGGAGTGTGGGTGGATGATTGGTCCAGGAGGGTGCGTGCGTGTGCTTCGAGTTCGCGGTCTGTGGCTTCCTGTTTGGGGACTGTGAAGACGAGACCGTTGATGACGAGGCCGAGGCCGAGGAGGAAAGCTGTCAGACCGATGGCGATAAGAAAGAGTGTCTCAGGTTCGCGCAGGCTCATGAGGAAGAAGAAGAGTGTAGCGCCGAGACCGATGGCGGCGATAAGGATGCCCAGGCGTAGTCTGCGCAAGCGCTTTTCATGTGGCGATTCGAGAAACTTTTCAATCTCCGGCAGCACATCTTTGGCGACCTCCTTGAGGTCGCTGGCCGTCTTGAATTCCATGATCTTGGCGGCGACGGCGCGCCCTATCTCGTCGCGCGCGGAGATGGCGGAGGCCGTGATGCCGTCGGGCTGCTCCAACCCCAGACGCACGGCGCGCAAATCCGTGCCGCACTCGCGGCAATACTGGTTGACTTGGCGCTCTTCAGAACCGCAGGCAGGACAAAACATAAGTTGCCTCGTAAAAGTCTTAGGACTGTTGGTTAGTACGAGCGCAGGCATCCTTTGGTTCAACTTATAACAGCTCGTGGATGTATGCGACTAAAGATGCCCGCACGAGCATTGCGCGGATTGTTCAAATCAATCGAGTAAATCTTTGCGAAGCACGTCAGGATTCAACCAGCCAGGGCGGATTCCACCTGTCGCTCGCGCATTCCGCAGAGGGCCAGCACATCGGGCGCTCCGGCGGCCATGACGGAGGCGATGCGGCCCTCAGCGTCTAGGAGGATGGCCGAGGGCGTGCCTGTCGCCCCGTATGCGCTGCCGGTCTTGAAGTCCTGGTCCAGCAAGACGGGTGATGCAAGATTCATGGCGCGATTGGCTTCGGGCGTACCCGTGGAGATAAAGAGCAGCACGGGAGCATTCGGCGGCGGCTCTCGCTCGAAGTCTCTCAGGTCGTCGAGCATCTGCTGGCAGAACACGCAGTCCGGATTCCAGAAAAGAAGCAGGGTCCTGTGGCCGCGAAACTGGTCCAGCTCTATGGTCTGGCCCGAAAGGTCAGGCAGCTTAAAGGATGGCGCAGGCGCGCCGATGCTCGGCGTCGGATGAGAAGCCTGTTGGTGAACGTCGTGCTGGCTGTGAGCGGCAAGCCAGGGCCGCGCCGAGGCGTTGGAGACTGTGTGTTCGACGAGCGAGCGTATGGTCTCGACGCCGAGCGCGAGTTGGCTGCCGATAGCGCCTTCGGGTGTGACGATGACGGCGGCGGGAGTCCAGCGCGCCTGGTATTCGTTGGACACCTCAGAGTCCGCTTGCAGCAGCAGGAGGCGCTGGTCCAGTTCCGCAAACTTGGCGCGGTTGGCTTCCGGCTGGTCTCTGCTGATGAGCGCGACCGTCATCTTCTGCGCGTAATCGCTCTGCCAGCGTTTTATCTCGGGGACGAGCGAGGCGCAGGGGCCGCAGCCCGGGCTGACGAAAACTAGCAGGGCGAACTTGCCATCGGCGAGCAGCGCGCTGAGAGAGATTTCAACGCCGCTCAGGTTGTGTAAGCTGAAAGCGGGCGCGGGCGCGCCGACCGGCAACCCTTTGGTAATCGGGGCGAGGTCTTCGCGCACCTGCACGGGCGGCTGCGCGCCCTCGTAGCCCATCTCCAAATCTTCCAGGCGCAACAGCATCTGCTTCTGCTGTTTGAATATCTGGACCAGCAGCGCAGTGATGCAGGCGAGCAGACCCAGTATCAAAAGGCCTGTCAGGACCTGCGCGCGCTCGGCGTTCGAGAGTCCGCGCAGCCAGTTAAAAGCATCTGGGCCTGCATCCTCTTTCCCCTGCCAGATAACGAAAGCAGCGAGGCTCGCCAGCCCCAGGTTGCGCAGGAGAATTGAGGGGCCGACGGGGGCTGAGTGAATCTGTCCGAAGCAGTGGCAGTCCGGAGCTTTCCCGCGCGCGAGGTTGATGCCGATGCCCGCTATAAAGAGGAGCAGGAGCGCGAGCGCGCCAAGCGCGCCCAACCAGGCGTAGGCCGAAAAGAGTAGCGCGAGGGCGACGAGCAGCTCCGCGAGCGGCAGTAGCCATCCGAGCGGAATTGCCAGCGCGCCTGGCACGCCGAAGCCCTTGATGGCGCGCAGCGTTCCGGCGCGGTCCGTGAGCTTGCCTGCGGCAGCCAGGCCGAAGACGGCGGTCAGTATCCATCTCGAAAACAGTAAAACGATGTCCATAAAGCGCAGGGGAATTATCCTGAATAGACCGCATGTCTCGCCGGAGCATGAGCTTGAAGAGCGGGCTATTTTAACAGCGTGATGTTGAACTAACAAAGAGGCTTCAATAGTTGGCCTTGAAAGGCTCTTTCTGAAATTGGTCCAGCCCCGTCTTAATCCCGCACGCTCTCTACGGGCGCGCCGGATTCCTTCCAGGCTTTCCAGCCGCCAGCCATCGAGTAGACGTTTGTATAGCCCATCCGCTGAAGCACGTCGGCGGCGAGGGCCGAGCGAAAGCCGCCGCCGCAGTAGAGTATGATTTCCGCCTGCTTGTCCGGGACGCGCTCCTCTATATCGCGCTCGATGATGCCTTTGCCGAGATGCTCTGCGCCAGCGGCGTGCCCTGCTTCCCATTCGTTGTCCTCGCGCACGTCCAGAAGACGCGCTGCGGGGTTGGATTTGAGGCGGGCGCGTGTCTCTTCGACGCTCGTCTCGCGTATGCGCGATTTGGCCTCCTGGACCAGTTGGAGAAATCCTTCGGAGTGTTTCATGCCTCAAGCCTCTCAATCTTTATTCGGCACAAAGGTCTTTCGCGCCGCGCGTAAGCATTCTCTTCATTTAGGGCTGTTTGCACAAGGAGACCTGTGGGCCAGCCGATGCGATTTGAGAAATAGGCCGGACGGGCTATAATACGGCTCTTTTGTAAAGAACACATCACTCGCATATACTGTTCGTCCGGGTAATTGCTTTCAATTCGTTGGACGGCTTCAGGATTAAAGACGGCGCGCGCCTGCCCGAAGCGCCTCTGTAAGCGCGCGCGTGCGAGAGGAGAACGAACTTGATGAAGAAGACTGAGATGATAGAGCGCGTGCACGAATCGCACGAGCGGTTGATTCAGGCGATTGACGGGCTAAGCGAAGAGCAGGCGACGCGCAAAGGCTTGAACCCTCAGTGGTCCGTCAAAGACTGCCTGGCGCACGTCGCCGCCTGGGAAAGCGAGGGCGCTCGCCTCTTTGAAGAGATGGTCAAGGGGACATGGAAGCCGCAGGCGATAGATAAGAGCTTTATTGACGAATTCAATGCGCGCGCGGTTGAAGCTCGGACCAATCGCTCTATGCGGGAGGTCGCGGATGAGTACAATCTGGCCCACGTCGAGATAGAGCGCCTGCTTCAATCCATGCCCGCAGAGATAGACGAAACCTCGCACTCATACCATCTCATAGAGCTGCTGACCATCAAGCATCCGGCGCATCACGCGGCGCAAATTGAGGAATGGAAAACTAAAGTGATGAATGATGAAGGATAAGCGACTGAGAAAAGATTTAAAGCGTGAAGCGTGAAGGCGTCAATAAAAGAAGCAGCTCATCTCTTTATGCTCAAGGATTGACGCGCACACTTCTCATCACTTATAGCTCAACACTCATCATTCTTGAGGAGAGTAACATTGGCTACGGAACAGTTTGATGTGACGATTATAGGAAGCGGGCCGGGCGGGTATGTGGCGGCGGTTCGCGCCGGGCAGTTGGGTCTCAAGACCGCGCTGGTCGAGAAGGACAAAAGGCTCGGCGGCACCTGTACGCTGCGCGGCTGCATCCCGACCAAGCAGCTTTTGATGTCCGCTCATGTTTACGAGCAGATGCAGCACGCGGCGGACTTCGGCGTGCAGGCGACAGGCATCCAGCTCGCTTTCGCAGACGTGCAGAAGCGCAAAGACAAGGTCGTGATGAAGAACTCTAAGGGCATAGAGTTTCTGATGAAGAAGAACAAGATCACGGTCTTTAAGGGGACGGGCAAACTGGCCCTGCCTGGTAAGGTCGAAGTCACGGGCGAAGACGGCAAGACGCAGGTCATCAACACCAGAAATATCATCATCGCGACAGGCTCCGTCGTGAGGCCCATTCCGGGTTTCGAGACGGACGGCGTGCGCGTCGTCAACAGCGACCACATTCTTGAGCTGAAAGAGATTCCAAAGTCGCTCATCGTGATGGGCGCGGGCGCAGTCGGCGTCGAGTTTGCTTCAGTCTATTCGCGTTTCGGCGCGCAGACGACCATCGTCGAGCTGATGCCGCGTCTTTTGCCGCTCGAAGACGAAGAGGTCTCCAAGGATTTGGAGAAAGCTTTTCGCAAACGCGGCATCAAGTCGCAGGTCGGGACGAAGCTTGAGAAGATGGAGAAGACAGAGACAGGTGTCCGGCTGACGGGCAAGGATGCGGCGGGCAAAGAGGTCAAGCTTGAGGCCGAGATGCTGCTGGTCGCCGTGGGCCGCATGCCTTACTTGCAGGGGCTTGGGCTTGAAGGGACGAAGATTAAGGTCGAGCGCGGGAGCGTACAGGTTGACGAATTCTGCCGGACGGGCGAAGAAGGGGTTTTCGCTATCGGCGATGTCATCCCGACGCCCTGGCTGGCCCACCTCGCATCCAAAGAAGGCATCCTCGTGGCGGAGCAGATCGCAGGGAAGAACCCGCACCCGATTAACTTGCGCCTCGTGCCCAACTGCACTTACTGCGACCCCGAAGTCGCTTCCATCGGTTTGACTGAAGCGAAGGCGCGCGAGCAGGGCTATGATGTGCGCGTCGGCAAGTTTCCTTTCTCGGCCTCGGGCAAGGCGCGCATCCTCGGCGAGGAAGAGGGCTTCGTCAAGATTGTCAGCGAATCGAAATACGATGAAGTCATAGGCGTTCACATTATTGGTCCACACGCCACGGAGCTGATCGCCGAAGCCTGCGTCGCCATGCAACTGGAAACGACCGCCGAAGAGCTGGGCCGCACCATGCACGCGCACCCGACCGTCGCCGAAGCCGTCATGGAAGCCGCCGAAGACGTACACAAGCTGGCAATTCACTTTTAGGAAGCGAGCGGCCAGTCGTCAAGCAGCTTTCCTGCTGTGATTGCTCGGCGCTCATTGCTCACTGTTATGGAAACAATCTCGACCCCGCTTTCCTGCACGACCGAAACGACGCTCAAGCCTGAAGAGATGCTTGAGCTTTATCGTTATCTCAAGCTGACTCGCCTGGTCGAAGAACGCCTCGTCAATCTTTATCGCCAGACGAAGGTGGTCGGCGGCGTCTTTCGCTCGCTCGGTCAGGAGGCGACCGCCGTCGGGACGGCTTATGCTTTAGAGCCGCAGGATTTCATCACGCCGCTGATACGCGATCTCGGCGCGGTGCTCGTCAAGGGCATTCGCCCGCGAGAGATTTTCGCGCAGTACATGGCGAAAGCCTGGGGACCTTCGGGCGGGCGCGACCTCAACATACACTTCGGCAACATGGAGAAGGGCTTTATTGGTCCAATCTCTCATCTCGGCGACATGATTCCGGTGATGACCGGAGTCTTGCTCGCCGCGCGTATGCAGCAGAAGCCAATCATCGCGCTCGCCTACATAGGCGACGGCGGGATGAGCACGGGCGCTTTTATGGAGGGCCTCAACTTCGCAGCCGTCCAGCGCCTGCCTCTCATCGTCGTCGCGGAATACAACCATTACGCCTACTCGACCCCGACCTCCAAACAGACCGCGGTCAAGAATCTGGCGGACAAGGCTGCGGGCTTCGGCATTCCGGGCCACATCGTTGACGGCAACGACATCATCGCCTGTTATGAAATGACCAGAAAGGCCGCCGAGTTTGCGCGCGCAGGCGGCGGCGCGGTCCTCATTGAAGCCAAGACCTACCGCCGCAAAGGTCACGCGGAGCACGACGACCAGCGTTATGTAGAGCCGGGCGAGATTGAATGGTGGGAGAAGAACAACGATCCGGTTGATCGCTACGAGAGATACCTGCTCGAACAGAACATCGCGACGCGGGAAAAGCTGGACCAGCTCACGGCAGACGTTCAAAGCGAGATTGACGAGGATGTAGCCTGGGCCGAACGCTCCCCGATGCCCGAAGCCGTGCAGGCCGCTTATAGAGTCTTTGACAACGACATCGTGCCGCCCGCATTGAGGCCGAAGGTTTTGGAAAAGTAAACATGTCTACAGCAGCTAAAAAAGAGCATAAATCGAATCGCCCCGCGCGCGGCGGGCAGGCGACCTTCGTCGAAGCCATCCGTCAGGGCATCTGGGAAGAGATGGAGCGCGACCCCGCAGTCTTCGTGATAGGCGAGGACGTGGGAGCCTACGGCGGAGCCTTCAAGGTGACGGACGGGCTGATTGAAGAGTTTGGCGATGGGCGCGTGATTGATACGCCTATCTCCGAGGGAGCGATTGTCGGGGCGGCGTGCGGCGCGGCCCTGATGGGGATGAAGCCCGTCGCGGAGTTTCAGTTTATAGATTTTATCTCGGCGGGCTTTGACCTGCTGACCAACTACGCGGCGAAGTGTCGTTATCGCTGGGGCGCAGGGATTCAGGCAGTCTTTCGTGGACCATGCGGCGGCGGCGTCCACGCCGGTCCTTTTCATTCGCTCAACGCGGAGGCTTTCTTTCTCAACACCGCCGGACTCAAGATGGTCGAGCCTTCGACCGCTTACGATGCGAAGGGTTTGATTAAGGCCGCGATACGCGACCCGGACCCCGTGCTCTTCTTCGAGCACAAAAAGCTCTATCGCTTGCCGCGCCTGCGCGAGCAGTTACCGGAGGATGATTACATCGTCCCTATCGGCAAGGCGCGCATCGCACGCGAGGGCCGAGACCTTTCAATCATCACCTTTGGCGCGATGGTGTTGGCGGCTTTGGATGCGGCAGCCGAGCTTGAGCGAGAGGGGCTGGACGTGGAAGTGCTGGACCTGCGCACGCTCGCGCCGATGGACAGGGAAGCGATTCTCAAGAGCGTCAGGAAGACGAGCCGCGCGATGGTGCTCCATGAGGCTTCGCGGACGGGCGGCATCGGCGGAGAGATTGCCGCGACCCTCGCCGAAGAGGCTTTCGAGTGGCTCGATGCGCCCATCCTGCGCGTCGCTTCGATTGATACGCCAGTGCCCTATTCGCCGCCGCTTGAAGAATACTATCTGCCGCAGGTCAAAGACGTGCTGGATGCGGCGCGCAAACTGGCAGCATATTGAAGGATAAGAAATTTGCGATTTTAGATTTGCCAGCTTGAGGAGGCTAAGGAAAATTCCGGTCTTCTTTCAATCGCAAATCTAAAATCCAAAATCCGAAATCAAAAATTGGAGAGGCCATGAGCACAGAAGTAGTCATGCCGCAGATGGGCGAATCCATCGCCGAGGGGACGATCACAAAATGGCTAAAGCAGGTCGGCGACCGCGTCGAGCGTGATGAGCCTTTGTTTGAGATTTCGACGGACAAGGTTGATGCGGAGATTCCTTCGCCAGCCGCAGGCACGCTGAGCGAGATTAGATTTAAAGAAGGCGAGACGGTCGAGGTCAACATGGTGGTCGCCGTGCTCAACGGCGGCGACGGGGCCGGCGCGCAAACGCAGTCGGCCCAGACGGAGAGCGCAGCTCAAGCGCCAGCCGCGCCGGCCTCGCAAGCCGCCGTTTCTTCAGAGCCGCCTCCACAGCCAGCCGCACAGCAGCCCGCGGCCACAACTCAGACTCCGACCACGCCTGCTGCGGCGCAATCTTCATCCGCGCAGTCCGCGCCGCAAGTCTCTCAAGCCGCCGCCTCGTCTTCGGCCACAACGCAAGAGGCGGAGAGCGCCGGAAGAAGCTACGACGCTGAGCGTCCCGGCGCGCAGGCTGAGGGGCAGCAGGCTTCCACGCAGAGAAGCGAGCAGACGGTCGAAGAGCTACGCCGCACGCGCTCCAGCCCGCTCGTGCGCAACATAGCCAAAGAGCACGGGATAGACATCTCGCGTCTTGAAGGCACCGGGATGAGCGGTCGCGTGACCAAGAATGACATTCTTAGCTATATCGAATCGGGCGCGCAGTCGCAGCCCGCGCCTTCCGCCGAGGCCGCTCAGCCAGCGCAGGCTGCCACGGCTTCAACACCGGCGGCCTACGCTCCGCCTGCTCCAACTTATCAAGCGCCGCCCGTGCAGACAGGCGGCGGCGACCGCATCGAGCCGATGAGCGTCATACGCAAGAAGATCGCGGACCACATGATCCTCTCGCGCCGCACCTCTGCTCATGTGACGACCGTTTACGAGATTGACATGACGCGTATCGCGCGTCTGCGCGAGCAACACAAGAAAGAGTTTCAGCAGCGGACGGGCACCAAGCTCACTTTCATGCCCTTTATCTTTCAGGCCATCATCAGCGCGATTCGACAGTTCCCCATCTTTAACGCGCAGGTCAGCGGCGACCAGATAATCTACAAGGGCGACATCAACCTCGGGATGGCCGTCGCTCTCGACTGGGGATTAATCGTGCCCGTCATCAAGCAGGCCGACAATCTCTCTATCGCAGGGCTGGCCCGCGCCGCCAACGATCTGGCCGACCGTGCGCGCTCCAAACAGCTCAAGCCCGACGACGTATCGGGTGGCACATTCACCATCACCAACCCGGGCGTCTTCGGCGGACTCTTCGGGACGCCGATTATCAACCAGCCGCAGGTCGCCATCCTCGGCGTCGGCGCTATCGAAAAACGCGCGAAGGTCGTCACCAGCCCCGAAGGCGACGACTACATAGCCATCCGCCAGATGGCCTACTTCGCGCTCACCTTCGACCACCGCATCATTGACGGCGCGGACGCCGAACGCTTCCTCGCTTACACGAAGCAGTTGCTCGAAGCGGGGTCGTTCCAATTATGAAGAGGCGGGCTTAAAGTTAGAAACATCTCCGCGTGCGGGCGGCGCTTGCCTCTTTCATCCGTGCGCGGAGTAATCAGAATCCGCGAAACGAAGTGCCGCAGGACTTCGCCCATCTCTGCGGGCGGCAATTCATCAACCCGCCTGGCTAAATTATACAGGAACTCTTCTGCCGTTCGTAATCTTTCACGCGCACTCGCTGCATTCCTCTTCTCGCGCTCCACGCGCTCTCGTTCGCCCTCAAGGGCTTCAATCTCTCCCCTGAGCATCAGGAGTTGAGCGTCCATCTCGCCTTCGGTTATCCGGCCCTGCCTGCCCCACGCAATAACCCGGTCCTTCTCAAGTTGTTTTTGAGCGAGAAGCCTTGAGAGTCTACCGCTATCGTCTCGCGTCTCATCTGGGGTTGAGAGTGCCCCTACAATCTCCGTGAGAAGCGCATCCGGCGCATGGATGAGACTTGTCACTTCCTTTAAGACCTCACCTTCAAGGTGGTCGGCGCGGGTCATCACGTTGCCGCAATGCTTCTCATATCTGGTTGTTACCCTTGACGTACATTGATAATAGTAAAAGCCTCCGTGTCCGCCTGAGCCTGTATAGCTCTTTCCGCACAGTCCGCAATAAACAAGCCGCTTGAGCAGATACACCCGCCGCGCATTACGCGAAGCCATCAGCGTGTTTTGCTTTCGCAACTCGGCGCAGCGATCCCACAATGCAGGCGAGACTATGGCGGGCGGGTTGTAATCCTCATAATGAATGATCTCGCTCGGCGGTGAGTTGGGCTTTGACTTTCCTTTCTGATGCCGCCTGCGCCACTGCCCCTCGCCTTTGTAAACCGGATTTCTGAGAATCACGCTGATAGTGCTTTGATGCCACTCAATACCTTTGATGCGGTCATCCGGGTGCGGCACGCCCCTCGCGTTTAAGATAGAAGCAATCTCAGCCTGCGTCTTACCATTCGAGTACAGGGTAAAGATTTCCACTACGGTATGCTTTCTCTCTTCATCCGGTATCAATCGCTTGACCGTGCGTAGTCCGAGCTTTTCGGTTTTCAACGTGCAGCCGTAAGGAATCTTGCCGCCTGACCATCTCCCCTCTTTGGCTGCTCTGATTTTCCCGGCGCGCATGGCTGCTAATAATTCTTCGCGGTCGTACTGAGCCACGCCCGCATACATGGCCCTCATCAGAGCGCGAGCACCCGGCGCAAGCTGCGACGGTACAGGCTCTCGGATAGCCAGGATGTCCAGACCTAATTCCTGCTCCACCTGTTTGACGGCCAGATGGATGACATACGCATCGCGCCCCAAGCGTTTATGATTTAGACAGATGAGGCCCGCGTAGTTATTCGACCGGAGCGATTCAAGCAACCTCGCGCCGCCCTCTCTCTCATGCAGAGGAATCATGCCCGAAACACCATCATCAAGAATCCAATCCGAGAGAGACACACTATTGCTTTGCGCCCACCGCTCGACTTCCGCGATCTGCGTCTTGATGGTCTCAGCGTCCTTTTGTTCGTCGCTACTGACCCTCGCGTATGGCAAATAAGGTTTCATGGGCTGCAAAACATATCACAGGTGTCAACTCACGGGAGCATCCGTCGCGTCATGCGTCTTCCGACTCTCGCGTAGTCTCAGCATGACGCGCTCAATCTCTGACGGCGTAATTCCGGCCAGCCTGAGAATAGCGCGTGTTATCCGCTCACGGTCCGGTTGATAGACTTTCGAGACCGTGAGCATTGAAGGCTTTCGCTTTGTATCTGAAAACTTCATACCCGTTCGATACTCACAATCTCGACGCCGCCGACCGGAGCAAATGCTTGATTCAAAGCAACCATCATCGGGTGATGCTCTGCGTATTCACGAAGCCACAAAGCGCCGTCCGCCGTTGCCGTAGTGATAGACCGCCGCGCCTGCTCTCTGGTCCGCGCCTTTTCCTCTTCAGTTAAATCTTCCCTCTCGTACATCAGGGCGGCTCTCTCTTCAAGGTCGAAAACGAACTGCACTAATTCGTCACGATGCCGCCGCATCGCCTCTTTCAAGGTCTCGTTAAGAGCGCCTTTCGGGGCTTTGAATCTCAGACCCTGCGCGTCCAGAAAGAGACGCACGCCGCGCCCCTCAAGGTCTGCGTAGAGATTTGCAGCAATCATTGGACTACCCCTTCCTCGTAGATTAAATCTTCCTCGTATTCGATGGTTAGTTCGCGGGATTCTTTCATCAGCCGGAACGCTGTCGGCAACTCTCCGGGCGGGCGCGGCGGGTAACAGGTCTCGTAGGCTTCCGCATTGGTTTCGAGCAGTTCCGCACTCAAGGGAACGCCGCACCCGACGCGGTTTCCCGGCCCGTAATCCGGCGCGGTCCGGTCCTCTACGTGGACAAGGCTGTCCACGTCCGAAGTGTCAAGATCGCGTTTTTGCTCGGAAATTTGAAGATTTCGATTTTCACTCGTGGCACGAACTTTTTCCCGCCCGTCATCGGAGTTGGCCGCTTCCGTGAGCGTGTCTGCCAGTAGGTGCAGGGCCGATTCCGGCTCTACGTCCAAAGCTTCGGCCAGCATCTTTCCGAGTTCCAAAACCAGCTCTTGACCTTGAGCCTTGACCGCCGCGTCATCCCTCTTTTTGGCCTCACAGCCAAACAGTAAACAACAGCAGAGACGGCGCGGGCCAGCTCCCGCGAAGAAGTAACCCGCGCCGCCCTTGCACGAAAGGAGTGTCCCATCATGCAGAAAGGGAATAAGCCGAAAAGAGAGAAGAAAGCCAACAGCCGCACGCGCAGAGTCAAAGTCAGCGTGAAGCGTTTCGAGCAATACGGCATCCTGAGAGGCGACACAGCCATTGTGGTGATGAATGGCGATGTGAGAATAGGCGAGCTTGGCTACTTCGGAATAACTTGCACATACAACCACAAACCCGCCTCCTACCTAATGCTCGCTTTCGTCTGTGAGCAAGACGAAACCTGCTTTGATGGTGACTACAACGGCTCGCCGCGCTCAACAGAGAGCCTCTGCCTGCGCTCAGATAATGTAAAGAAGTGTCAGGGACTCCACAACGCGCAAGCATACGGGCGCGTCTGTGCCGTTGAAAGGAATCATCAGCCCGTCGAGCCATCTTTAACCTTTCGCCCGTTCGATGAAAGAAGCGATGCGACGGGAGAAGTAACAACGTGGCGCACCAAAAAGAACAGTCAGAAGCGGGTCAAGCCAGAACAAGTTTTAGTTCAAGAAGGCGACACGCCACGCTTTGAAGTTGGTGATTACGTGCGCTGGATAGATAA
>DASWMI010000038.1:0-21584 GCA_036399835.1 Pyrinomonadaceae bacterium
ATGCGCGCCGTCAGGTCAACGTAAGGGTCGAAGTAGGATTGCGCGAGCTGTTGGACTGTGCGGAACACGGGTTTGCGCCCGTGCAGCCCAGTGTCGCGCGAGCGCGCGATTGAACCCCAAAGTCCGTTCCGGCGAAAGATAAAGATAACGTGGTCGAGCTTGTCCTGCGATTCCAGGTCGAGTAGGAGCGGCGGATAGCCGTGCTGCTCCATGATGACGGCTGCGGCGAGCGCCGCTTCGAGACAGTGTGCCGTATTGCTGCGCACGACCTCGCGGAAAGAGCGCAGGGTGGCCCCGCCCCTTTCCCAGTTGTAAGGCATCGCGCTCAGATAGCGCTGGACCTGCAAAGGCGTGCGGTGCGCCTGGACCACTCGCCACTCTTTAGCTGTAAAAGCTTCCCTGCCCGGCTTGCTGCTCATCAGCAAAGATATAAACAGAGGTGCGCCTGAAAAAGCAAAGGTCAAAGCTTAAAAGCATCTCTCGTCACAGCCGCTTCAACAGGGGGCCGGCTTTCCGCTTTTGCTTCGGCTATGTTAAAGTGCGCGCGTTCGAGCGGCCTGCGGGCTGCGCATCCCTGGAAAATCTTTTGCTCCTCAATGATGAAAGCTTGCATTCCAGTTTAGAGAGAGGAATCTACGCATGCCTTGTGACCCTTCATTACTCTCAGAAATAGAACTCTTCGAGCTGCTCGATGAAGAGGATCGCAACGCGCTGGCCGAGGTCGTTGATGCGCAGCGTCTGGGAGAGGGCGAGACTCTGTTTCACACTGGCGACCCGGGCGAATCTCTCTTCATCGTCCAGGCGGGCGAGATAGAGCTTTACATCAAGGATACCGCGGGCCAGAAGATCGTCCTGACGGTGGCAGGCGAGGGCGATGTCTTTGGCGAGTTGTCTCTGCTCGATAGCGGCCCGCGCACGGCAACGGCTGTCGCGCTGGTTGAAAGCGAACTGCTCGTGCTTGATCGCGGCGACCTGCTGCTGCTCTTTCAGAAGAGGCCGGATGCCGCGCTGCACATGCTGGCGGCGATGAGCGCCATGACGCGCAAAGCGGACGAGCTGCTGCGCACGCGCGTCTCGCGCAACGTCAACGAAGAGATGGAGGAGCACCAGACTGCTATCCAGAAGATTGCCGACTGGCTCGCCTGGTTTAGCGGCAGCATGCCTTTCCTGCTCATCCACACGGTCTGGTTCGGCTCATGGATCTTGCTCAACGCGCTCGTTCTCGGCACACACGCCTTCGACCCTTACCCCTTCGGCCTGCTGACGATGATCGTTTCGCTCGAAGCCATCTTTCTCTCCTGCTTCGTCCTCATCAGCGCCAACCGCCAGGCCGAAAAAGACAAGGTGCGCGCAGACATAGAGTATGAAGTGAACATCAAGGCCGAGCTTGAGGTGGCGCACCTGCATGAAAAGACCGACCGCATGCACGAAAATATGCTTGAGCGTTTTAGCCGGCTCGAAAAGGCGCTCGCGCAAAGCGGGAACGGAGCAACGGGAACTCAAGCGCAGAGCCTGAAGCAGTGATAAATGATAAGCGATGAGTGCTGAGTGCTGAGAAGGAGGCTTTATCTCATCTCTCATCATTTATCATTTATCGCTTCTCACTTATCAATGACTGTTAGCTTGCTGACGGCTGCCTCATTCATCCTGCAACGTTCTCCACACTTGATTCAGACCCCTTCCGTGATGTAAGACATTAGTGTCAAGAATTCAATTTCTCATTTTGAAATGCGACGGAAAAGTTTCTCGCCCGACGAGAGCGCAGGATTTTGTCGCCTGGCGGAGACTTTTGCGGGCCGGATTATCTGCGGCCCTACTTTTTATGAAACCTGAAGCTTCGATGATGCAAATGACACGGGCCGAACAGGAAACGCAAACGGAGGCCAAGCGCCTCAACACGCAGGTCGAGGCGGCGCTGGCGGCGGTCGCCGCGCGTTCGAGCACCGATGTCGAACAACTCGAAGCCTGCGCGGATCGGCTGGAGAGGGCCGCGCGCGATCTGGCCGTCGCCCTGCGCGAGCTGGCGCGCGAGCGTCGTCGCACGGCCAACGAAGAGTCCTGAGAGAGAACTGGACCAGAGCGCCGCGCCGCTCAAGGCCAATGGGCCAATGAGCTGAGACCGCCTATCTTCGATGAATTTGATGGGAGCAATCATGACTTCACTTCGCACCGGAAGAGAAACAGAGAACAAGGGCCACAAGCAGACGGATTACGAACTGGACCAGTACGGCATAGAGCAGCCCGCCGCCGTCTACTGGAATCTCACCACGCCGGAGCTTTACGAAGAGATCATACGCCGCGAGGAGGGCATCATCTCTTCGCACGGCGCACTTATCGTCGATACGGGCGAGCACACGGGCCGCGCCGCCAAGGACAAGGCCATCGTGCGCGAGCCTACGAGCGCAGACAAGGTCTGGTGGGGCGAGGTCAACAAGGAGATTACGGAAGAGAAGTTCAAAGCTCTCAAAGAGCGCATGATGGCCCACGCGCGTGGCAAAGAGCTTTTCGTGCAGGACACTTTCGCCGGCGCTGACCCGCGCTATCGTCTGCCCGTGCGAATCATCACGGAGTTGGCCTGGCATTCGCTCTTTGCGCGCACGATGTTTATCAATGAAACGGAGAAGAGCGCGCAGAAGCACACGCCTGAGTTTACGGTCATCAACTTTCCAGGCTTCCACTCCGAGCCGGAGCGCGACGGTACGCGCTCTGCAACCTTTATTCTCGTCAACTTCGCGCAAAAGCTGGTCCTCATCGGCGGCACGTCTTACGCGGGCGAGACCAAAAAGAGCATCTTTACCGTGCTTAATTACCTGCTCCCGCAGCGCGACGTGATGAGCATGCATTGCTCCGCCAACGTCGGCGAAGCTGGCGATGTGGCGGTCTTCTTCGGGCTCTCAGGGACGGGCAAGACGACCCTCTCGGCAGACCCCGAGCGCCGTCTAATAGGCGACGACGAGCACGGCTGGTCAAGCGACGGCGTCTTTAATTTCGAGGGCGGCTGCTATGCGAAAGTCATCAAGCTCTCGGCCTCGGCAGAGCCTGACATCTATCGCACGACGCGGATGTTCGGAACTGTGCTGGAAAACGTCATGTATGATCCGGAAACGCGCGTGCTTGATCTGGACGATGCTTCCAAGACCGAGAACACGCGCGCGGCTTACCCGCTCGAAAGCATCCCGAACATCAAGCCCGAAGGCTACGCGGGCCACCCGCAGAACATCATCATGCTCACGGCGGATGCCTTCGGCGTGCTGCCTCCCGTGGCGCGCCTTACGCCGGAGCAGGCCATGTACCACTTTCTCTCAGGCTACACGGCCAAAGTCGCCGGCACGGAAAGGGGAGTCACAGAGCCGCAGGCGACCTTCTCGACCTGCTTTGGAGCGCCTTTTATGGTCCTCCATCCGGGCGTTTACGCGGGCCTCCTGGGCCAGCGTATGTCCGAACACAAGTCCAACTGCTGGCTCGTCAACACGGGCTGGAGCGGCGGCGCATACGGCGTCGGCCAGCGCATGAAGATAGCCCACACGCGCGCCATGATTCGCGCTATCCTCAACGGCAGACTGGCACAGGTCCGGACAGAGCCTGACCCTGTCTTCGGCGTTCAAGTGCCTGTCTCATGCCCGGACGTTCCGACCGAAGTCCTACAGCCGCGCAACACCTGGACCGACAAAGAAGCTTACGACCGACAGGCGCGCGACCTGGCTCGCCGCTTTAACGAGAACTTCCAAAAATACGCCGACGGCGTCTCCGCGGAAGTCCGCGCCGCCGCGCCAAAAGCCGATTAATCAAGACCACATCCCAGCTCGCAGAGGGTGGCTTGTTGATGGCTTTTTACATCTTCTTGACAACTGTTCTATAACTTCGTCTTTCCGCTTCAGCCGTTCATCACGCGCCGGCTGCCGTTCGGCACTCGCTGGCAGTCATCCGTCACATTCTTGTATCCCGAATAACAGCCCTGCCGTTTAATCCAGGCATAGGAGACGGCCATGTCTAAGCAATATTCAGAGGAGCAAAGAGCATTTGGAGGCGGGGCGGTAGGACTCTTTTTTCGCGCAGGGCTGCTGCTGGTGCTCGCGCTCGAAATTTACGCGGAAGCCGCGACTGCTCTCAAGAGGCTCGCGGGGCTGGTCCAATTCGCCAGGCCCTTAATCATCGAAGCGTCAATCCGGCTCTACGCGCTCGAAGCCTTCCTCTTCAAGGCGCTCGCGCCGCAGACGTTCGCGTCGAGCCTTTTCTATCCGGCCCTCTTTGTGACCTTCCTCTGCGCGCTCGCACTGCTGCTGTTCTCTGGCTGCAATCGCCGTGGAGTCCGGCTCGCATGCGCCATCGTCCTCGTCACGATTCTTTTCGCGGGGCTGGCGCTGTCCGCCTGGCGCTACCCGAGCGAGCGCCGTGAGGCTGCCCTGAGAATCTGCCCCGGCGAGCAGCGGCGCGTCGAGAAGAGTTATGCACGGATGTTTAATTAGCACTCGGAGACACGCACGAAGAGATTAGCTGAAGCAACTAACTTGAAGAGAGCGGACGCCACGCTCGCACCTTCTTGAAGAAGATGTCGTATCTCTTCCGGCGCAGCTTTTAAGCTTGCGGATTGGCGTAGAAATCAATCACATCCTGCGCCATCCTGACGACCTTCTCGCGCAGGCTCAGAGGTTCAAGGACTTCCATCGCCGCGCCAAAGCTCAGGACATACTCGCAGGCCATCTCTTCGACGTCGAAACGCAGCCAGACCTCCACGCGGCCCTCTGCATCGGGCTGGCCCGTCCGCTCTATACGCGCAAACCTTCCGGCGAAGAGTAGACGCGAGAGAATATCTGAGCGCGCACGCACTCTGGCTTGATAACGCGGGAGCTGCGCGCGAAATTGTGTCGCGGACTGCTCCCAGAATGAGGCCAGGTCAAAACCCTCTGGACGCACGCAGGGCGCGTCCTTCAGCTCAGCCTTGTGCACGCGAGAGACGCGATAGCTGCGCACCTCTCCTTCAACAGCCGCCACCAGATACCAGACGCTCCCCTTTGCCACTAGCCCCAGCGGGTCAACCAGACGCTCTCTGGCGCATTCATCCGGCTGCCCGTAAGTAAAGGAGACCTTGCGCTCCTGCCAGACGGCCTCTTGCAGCGTGTGCAGGCAGGGCACTTCCTCTGCCGCGCGATTCCAGCTCTTGACGTCAACGTGTATGCGCTGCCTGGCATACTCCGCATCGCGCCGCGAGATGGAAGGCAGAGCCGCCAGCAGCTTGATAAAGGCCGCCTCCGAAGCTTTGTCTAAACTGAGGTCGGCCAGCAAACTCGCCGGTCTCGTCAGAAAGAGCGCCTGGACCTCCGCTTCATTAAGCCCTGTCAGGTTCGTGCGATATCCCTCCATCAACATCCAGCCGCCGCTTGAGCCGCGCTCCGCCATGAGAGGCACGCCCGCCATGCTCAGCGCCTCCATGTCTCTGTGTATGGTGCGCTCGGAGACTTCCAGACGCTTTGCCAGCTCGCGCCCGGTCATCCGCTGGTGAAGCTGTAACAGCAGCAGGATGGAAAGCAAACGGTCTGCGCGCATACGGCCTCCTCGCTTTTTGAAGATCTTCCTTCCGGTCCGGCCACTAACTTTAACAGAAGATATATGACACAAGGTGTCATGAATAGCCGCCTATGCTCTCAAATATTCTCGGCAGAGGACTCCGTGCGAAATCCGAGTAAAGCAGAAACCTTAAACGGATACCAGACCTGAAGGAGAGCGCTTGATGAAAAGCTTGTCGGGCAAGGTGGCCCTGGTGGCGGGCGCGACGCGGGGCGCGGGGCGCGGCATCGCCTGCATGTTGGGAGAAGCCGGTGCAATAGTTTACTGCACGGGGCGCAGCGTGCGCGGAAAACCGCCCGCCACAGGAATACACGCGGGCCGCTCCGAAACCATAGAGGAAACTGCCGAGATGGTCACGGCGCGCGGCGGCACAGGGTTGCATGTGCAGGTGGACCACACTATCGAGGCGCAGGTCTCAGCCCTCATCGCACGCATACGCCGCGAGCAGGGACGCCTGGATATTCTCGTCAACGTGCTCGGCGGCGACACCCCCGCCGAGTGGAAGCCCTTCTGGAAGCTCTCGCTCGACAAGGGGCTGCGCTGGCTGAGCCAGGAAGTCTTCTCGCACATCATCACGAGCCGCCACGCCGTCGCGTTGATGGTCGAAGCAAAGAAAGCAAAGGGCAGACTCGTCGTCGAGCTGACAGACGGCGACGGGATAGGTTATCGCCAGAGCTTTTTCTACGACCTCGTCAAGCTCTCCACGATTCGCATCGCTTACGCGATGGCTGAAGAGCTGTACGCCCACGGCATAGCCTCGCTCGCGCTGACGCCCGGCTTTCTGCGTACAGAATGGATGCTGGACCACTTCGGCGTGACAGAGGCCAACTGGCGCGACGCTGCAAAGAAGCCCGAGGCGCGGCGTTTCGGTCTGCTCGCCTCGGAGACGCCGTACTTCGTCGGGCGTGCCGTGGCCGCGCTCGCCGCAGACCCGCGCGTGTTGGAAAAATCCGGCGGCGTCTATGCCTCCTGGAAGCTCTCTGAAGAGTACGGGTTCACCGACATAGACGGCAGCCGCCCGAACTGGGGTCATTACTCTGAAGAGAACTTCAAGGCGATGCTCGAAGCGCCGACCAAGACCGGATTCAAGTGGAAGCTTGAGCGCGAGCCGAAGGCCAGACGGACAAAGCGGCGCGCGAGTTTAAAGACAGAAGGAGACGTATGAAATCGCTTGAGGGAAGCATAGCTCTCGTCGCGGGTGCGACGCGGGGCGCGGGGCGCGGCATCGCCTGCATGCTCGGCGAAGCCGGTGCGACAGTTTATTGCACGGGGCGGAGCAGTCTTGAGAATCGTCCTCCGAAGGCCGCGAGGCAGACCGCGACGCTCCCTCGCAGAAAGCGAAGCCGAGCCTCTGCTTTCGAGCTGTCAAAGCGTCCCGAAACGATTGAGGAGACGGCAGAGATGGTCACGGCGCGCGGAGGCAAGGGCATCCCCGTGCGTGTGGACCACACCGTCGAGGAGCAGGTCTCGGCGCTCTTGAAAAGAATCGGAAAAGAGCAGGGCCGCCTGGACATACTCGTCAATGATGTCTGGGGCGGCGACGAGCTGACCGAGTGGGGCAAGCCCTTCTGGCAGCTCCCGCTCGACAAGGGGCTGCTGATGCTTGAGCGCGCAGTCCATTCGCACATCATCACGAGCCACTACGCCGCACCGCTCATGATCAAGCATAAACGAGGTCTCATCATAGAGATTACGGACGGCGACGGTTATTACTATCGCGGCAATTTTTTCTACGACCTGGTGAAGACTTCCGTCATTCGTCTGGCCTTCGACATGGCGGTTGAGCTGCGCAAGCACAAGATTACGGCGCTGGCGCTGACGCCGGGGTTTCTGCGCTCGGAAGCGATGCTCGATTTTCTCGGTGTGACGGAAGCCGACTGGCAAAAGGGGGCGAAGAAGTATCCCTCCTTCAGCGAATCGGAGACGCCCTTTTTTGTTGGTCGCGCGGTCGCGGCGCTGGCCTCGGACCCGCGGGTCCGACAGAAGTCCGGCAGAGTTTACAGCTCGTGGGGACTGGCGGCGGAATATGGCTTCGAGGATGTTGACGGGCGACAGCCGAACATAGAGAAGTACGTGCTGAAAAAGAATCGCAAGGGTTGGTATAAAAAGTGTGACGAGACCTTCTACGAATACTGGATGATGCCCTCCTTCGGTAAATCCTGAGCCTCACCCAGGACAACTGATGAGCATCTTCGTGTCAGAGCTATCCCGACCTGACTCTATCTTTCAAGCTGACCGCCGGAATCTCTCAAGCTGACCGAAGCGGTCAGCCTCTCCTCTTTCATAAGAACTCGGCCCGCCCGCCTAAACCTAATTATTTAAGCAGTTAAGCGTCCACACCGGAAGCGGCACGGGCGTTGCCATGAGAAGGGCGCGCCGAACTCGCCTGTGTGCTCGGCGCGCAGAATTGATAAATCAAACCTTCGAGGTTGAATTAGTAATGAAGATCGTCAAACGTTATCCGGTCCTTACCTGGCTTGCCTGCTGCGCGTTACTGTTCGCAGCCAGCTCCGGTATCTTCACGACCCGCGTCAAAGCGCAGACCGTAGAGACATCCGGCAAGGTCTCCTCAGACGTGAGCCAGAAAATCAATAGCGGCCAGACTTTCATCGACGTCATCATCCAGTCCAGCAGTTCCTGGAACAGCACACTGGACGGCGCTGTGAAAACGAATGGCGGCTCGGTCAAGCGCACCTACAAGAATTTCAACGTGCGCATGGCGAGCCTGCCAGCCGCCGCCGTTGATGCCATCTCCATGCGCAGCGACGTAAGCTTTATCTCGCTCGATAGAGAGACGACGCCGATGGGCCACGTCTCCGCCACGACCGGGACCAACGACGCGCGCACGAAAGTAACCGGCACGACGTTAGACGGCACGGGCATCGGCATTGCCATCCTCGATTCGGGCATTGACCCCAACCATATTTCCTTCAGGGATGCGAGCGGCGCTTCGCGCATCATCGTCAACCAGGATTTCACTGGCGAGGGACGCACCAACGACCCTTACGGCCACGGGACACACGTCGCCGCGATTGCCGCGGGCAACGGACAGGTCGCCAACGAGTCTTACATCGGCATCGCGCCGAACGCCAGGATTCTCAACCTGCGCGTGCTCAACTCGCAGGGCACGGGCACGACCTCCAGCCTGCTCGCCGCACTCGATTGGATTCTGACCAACCGGACCAACACCAACTACAATATTCGCGTCGTCAACATGAGCCTCGGCATGTCCGCGATAGAGACTTATACGAACGACCCCATCTGCCAGGCCGTGCGTCGCCTGGTTGATGCTGGGATAGTGGTTGTCGCGGCTGCCGGCAATAATGGAAAAGATGCAAGCGGGCGGAAGATTTACGGGCAGATTCACGCGCCGGGCAACGAGCCTTCGGCCATCACCGTCGGCGCAATCAATACCTTCGGGACCGATACGCGCGCAGATGACACGGTCGCCAGCTTCAGCTCTCGCGGCCCGACGCGCAGCTACAGGACAGACTCCAAAGGCATACGACATTACGATAACCTGATTAAGCCGGACCTCGTTGCGCCCGGCAATAAGATTATCTCGGCTGAGTCCGCAGGCAACCTGATCGTCACGCAGCATCCTGATCTGGACGCCGGAGTCAGCACAAACACAGCGCGCAAGATGATGTACATGAACGGCACATCCATGGCGACGCCCGTCGTCGCTGGTGCAGCGGCGCTCCTGCTTCAAGCCAATCCAAGGCTGACGCCCAATCTGGTCAAGGCCATACTGATGTACACCTCGCAGCAGTTGGCAGGCTTTAATGCTTTCGAGCAGGGCGCGGGCGAGGTCAACGTTGAAGGCGCAGTTCGTCTGGCAAAGGTCGTCCGCACGGATTTGACCAACGCCACGCCCGTCGGCGACCCGCTGCTCACGATCAGCGCGCCCGCCCCGCAGGATACCATCGCCTACTACAGCTTCCCTTGGTCGCAGGGTTTGATTATGGACCAGACCTTCGCCAAAGGAAGCCCACTCATGACGAGCTACCAGAAAGTGTACGGAACGGGTGTGCTCCTCGGCGATGGCACAATGCTCTCGAACGGTGTCTTAATCAGCGACCGGACGATGCTCACGAGCGGCGTGCTGCTCGGCGATAACATCATGACGAGCAACGGCGTGCTCCTCGGAGACGGCACTGTCTTTTGCAGCGACGGCGTGCTCCTCAGCGACGGCGTCCTGCTCAGTGATGGTGTACTCCTGAGCGACGGCGTCTTAATCAGCGACGGCGTGCTCCTCAGCGACGGCGTACTCCTCAGCGACTATACAATGCAGGCACAATCGGCCACCTTCGGCGGCGACCTGACCTCCTTTATGCCGCCGGTGGCTGACACGACCACCTCAAGCAGTGGAACTTCAGGCAGCGACACTTCAGGCGGCGGCACTTCAGGCAAGAGAAGATAGACGAAGCGATTACTCAGGATAAGGAATGAACGCCATGTTACATTGTGTAGCCACAGCCGAAAACATACAAAGCGCGGCATACAGCAGCTTCGAGACCCCCGGCTCGCTGTCCGCCGAGAGACTGACCGACGAGCACCGCGAAGAAGTTCTGGCTTTTCTGGCCGAGCGCTCCATCCATACGGTCTGCCTGGCCGGGTTGATTCACGACAACGGCCTGGAAAGCGACTTGAATCGTGGCCGCTTCTACGCCTGTCGCAACGAGCAGGGCCTGCTCGAAGGAGTCGCGCTCATCGGTCATGCCGTGCTCATTGAGACGCGCACGATGCGCGCCCTGGAAGCCTTCGCCGCGCTCGCACAGGATTGCGCTCAGGCGCACATGATTCTCGGTGAGCAGCAGCGCGTAGAAGAGTTCTGGACCAGTTATGCTGAAGGCGGGCAGGAGATGCGTCTAGCCTGCCGCGAGCTACTTTATGAGTTGCAGTGTCCCGTCCCCGTGCATGAATCTGCTGTGGGCCTGCGGCTCGCCACGCTAGATGATCTGGACTTGATCGTCCCCGTGCATGCCGAGATGGCTCTGGCAGAGAGCGGCGTCAATCCGCTTGAGACGGACCCCGAAGGCTTCCGCCAGCGTTGTGCGCGCCGTATAGAGCGCGGGCGTACATGGGTCCTCATCGAGAGCGGGCGCTTAATCTTCAAGGCCGAGATTCAATCCGACATACCCGAAGTTATTTACCTGGAAGGTATCTACGTCAATCCGTCCGAGCGCGGAAAAGGCTATGGCCTGCGTTGCCTCTCACAGCTTAGCCGACATCTGCTGGCACGCGCCAATTCCGTTTGCCTCCTTGTCAACGAACAGAACACAGAGGCGCAGGCTCTCTATCGCAAAGCCGGCTACAAGCTGCGCGGCCTCTACGACACCATCTTCCTGCAACAGAAAAACTAAAGAGCATCCTTGCTCAAGCCTTAACGCGGAAAGCCCCGGCAGAGTTACGCTGCCGGGGCTTTTTAACTTGCACGCAAGGTTGGCTAGAATCGAATCAGGTCCAGCAAACCCTTCGCGGCCAGAAGGGCGCTGCCGCGCTCATCCCTCTCCTTGATTCCAAAGAGCGAGTCTTCACGCGCGGCGGCGAGCTGCTCCTGTTGCAACCGCCTGCGTTCTTCCGCGAGCTGCTCTTTCTCCCTGAAGCGAGCGGCCTCCAACCCGCCCGCGCGTATAAACTCTATAATCTCGCGCAGCTCATCGCGGTCAAACCAGGTGCCGTGTCCCTTGCAGACATCAATCACGACTCCGGAGCAGCGCGCAAAGTTCACACGATTCATCAACTGACCACACTCCGGACAGGGCACGTAGCGGACAGCGCCCTTTGCTTCGCTGACAGAGTGCATCGGTGCTGGCGATGCCGCACCGAGCACTGCCGACTGTTGCTCGCGGTCCGCGCAAATCTGCTCGAACGATGCGACATCCACCCACAGCCCCATGCACTGCGGGCATTCGAGTATCTCCGTCGTCGCCAGCGCCACCTGCTTCATAGAGACTCTACAGCGCGGACAGCTTCGCTTTGCGCCTTCCGTCTCTTCCACCCGCAGCGCGGCCCTCGCGCCGCAGTGCGGGCAATGGCGGCTTCCCTCGAAGAGCATGCCGAAGCATGAAGGGCAGGCGATTGTGGCTAGCCGCGAGCCGCAATAGAGACACTGCGGCGCGGCGGTCGAAGCGGCAGCGCCGCAATTCGGACAGTTAAGATTTTGTGCTTGCATATTCAGAGAGAAGCTTTCAGAGTTGAGGGCACGAAACGTGTGAAGAGTGGCCGGAGTGTCAGTGGCAATGAAGAACGGAAATTGATTTCCCGTTCCTTTGACAGATTACCACCGGCCCGCGCCCTTTTCCAGACAAATTTCCGGGCTGTTGCTGGACGAAGCCTGTGCGTTATGCGATGCTGAGTGTTCCAAGCAAATTCATTCTCTGGAGATGACAGCATGCGAAAACTCCTGCTCGTTCTGCTCCCGCTCTGCTTTGCATTCCCGCTCGTGACTACTACGGCCTTCGCATCAGAACATGCGAAAGCGTTTGAGCAAGACGAGCGCCGCGTCATGAACGTGCCGGGAGCGCGACGACGCAGGCGTTTGCGCGGCGACAGGCGACGCAGACGCGGCATCCGTCATGCCTTTAAACAGGCCGGACTCTCAGCCGGAAGAGGCGGTAAGCGGCTCGGCCAAAACATGGCTAGAGGACGCGTCGCGCGTGGCGGGAAAGAATTTGGCAAGGGGATGGGCGGCTTTGGTAAGCACACCGGCAAAGGCTTTGGCAGAATAGGCAAACGCATTGGCCAGACCACAAAACGCGCTCTGACGCCATAGCGAAAGGCTGGACCAGACAGCGCCATAGCGATTAACTGAGGAGATTGAGTTATCGGCTCATTAAGCCATTGGACCAATCAATCCAGAGGCTCATGTCCGATAGCTTCTCCTTCATCGTCCACGCGCTCCCACTTAATCGCCGCCGCGTTCATCTTTTCTTTTCGCCCTGGCGCTTGCGCTTGAGGCCGCAGGCAAGATAAAAGGTATCGCACAAGCAGGAGCGGGCCTGCGAGCATTGATAAAGAGAAACGCCGCAGACTTGAATATTTCCACCTGACCTTCATCTTAGACGAGGACATCAACGAATCATGAGCGCGTCAACACCCGGACAAGCCGATAATGTGACGACCGGCACACTGGACCAGCTTTGCATTAATACAATTCGCACGCTCTCGATTGACGCCGTGCAGCAGGCGGAATCGGGTCATCCCGGCCTGCCGCTCGGAGCAGCGCCGATGGCCTACGTGCTCTGGACGCGCTTTCTACGCCATCATCCACGGAATCCGCGCTGGTCCAATCGAGACCGCTTCCTGCTCTCGGCGGGCCACGGCTCTATGCTCATCTACGCCTTGCTCTACCTGACGGGCTATGATCTTCCGCTCGCAGAGCTAAAGAATTTTCGCCAGTGGGGGTCGAAGACGCCGGGCCATCCTGAAAATATTCTGACGCCCGGCGTGGAAATTACCACAGGCCCTCTGGGACAGGGCTTCGGCAACGGCGTCGGGATGGCGATGGGCGCGGCGCATCTCGCGGCTAAATTTAACCGGCCCGGTTTCCCTCTCCTTGACCACTACGTTTACGCCATCGTCTCGGACGGCGATTTGATGGAGGGCATCGCATCGGAGGCCGCCTCGCTCGCGGGCCATCTCAAGCTCGGCAAGCTCATCTATCTTTACGACGACAACCACGTCACCATCGAAGGCTTTACTTCCCTGGCCTTCTCGGAAAATGTTCCGCAGCGTTTCGAGTCCTACGGCTGGCACACTGTGACCGTCGAAGACGGCAACGACCTTGAAGCCATCGAGCACGCGATACGCGAAGCGCAATCGGTTGTGGACCGCCCGTCGCTCATCTCTGTCAAGACGACGATAGGCTTCGGGATGCCGACCGAAGGGACACGCAAGGCCCACTCTGATGCGCCGGGCGCAGAGGCCGTGCGCGAGACCAAGCGTCATCTGGGCTGGCCCGAAGATGAGACCTTCTTTGTGCCCGAAGAGGCTCTGGCCCACTTCCGCCAAGCAATCGAGCGCGGCTCGCGTTTAGAAACGCAGTGGAACGCGCTGGTCCAGAAATATGAGCAGGAGCATGAAGAACTGGGCCGTGCCTTTCGGCTGACGATGACGGGCGAGCTGCCAGCAGGTTGGGAGGACCATTTGCCATCTTTCGCGAACGCGAAGGCGATGGCGACGCGTGCGGCCAGCGGCGAAGTCATCAACGCGCTCGCGCCGCAGATGCCTATGCTCTTTGGCGGCTCGGCTGATCTTGGTCCATCGAATAACACAGACATCAAGGACGGCGGGAGCTTCGAGGCAGGCTCTTACGAGGGTCGGACGATTCACTTCGGCGTGCGCGAGCACGCGATGGGCGCGGCCCTGACGGGCATCAGTCTCAATGGCGGGCTGATTCCCTTCGGCGGCACGTTCCTGACTTTTTCGGATTACATGAAGCCGGCTATACGCCTCGCCTGTCTCTCGGAGGTCCAGGCCATCTACGTCTTCACGCACGATTCAATCGGTCTCGGCGAAGATGGACCAACGCACCAGCCCGTAGAGCATCTCGCCAGCCTGCGCGCCATCCCGCACCTGTACCTGATACGCCCGGCGGACGCGCACGAAGTACGCGAAGCCTGGCGCGTGGCTCTCTTGCGCCGCAAGGCTCCGACGGCGCTCGCGCTCACGCGCCAGAAAGTTCCCGCTCTGGACCGCGCGCTTTATGCTTCAGCCGAAGGCTTGCGTCGCGGAGCCTACATTCTGGCCGAAGCCGAAGGAGCAAACGCCTCGCCGGTGACTCCGAAGATAATCCTCATCGCGACAGGCTCTGAAGTCTCGCTCGCGCTCGAAGCGCGCGATGCGCTGCAAAGTGAAGGCACGCCCGCGCGCGTCGTCTCAATGCCCTGCTGGGAACTCTTTGAAGAGCAGCCGGAAGAGTATCGCAACCGAATCTTGCCGCCCTCCTTAAAGGTGCGTCTTGCCATTGAAGCGGGCGTGCGACAGGGATGGGACCGCTATGTTGGACCAGAGGGCGACGTGCTCTGTCTTGAACGCTTCGGCGCTTCCGCGCCCGGCGAAGTGGCGCTGCGCGAGCTGGGCTTCAACCTCGAAAACGTCCTGCTGCGTGTGCGCGGCCTGCTTAAATAGCTAAGCTTTCATCCTGATGCGAATCGCCGTCGGCGCAGACCACGGAGGCTTTCCGCTCAACGAGCGCTTGATTGAAGAGTTGCGCGCGCTGGGCCAGGAGGTCCTGGACTTCGGCACGCATGATGGCGCGCAGCCGGACGATTACCCGGACTATGCTCTCCTGGTGGGCCGCGCAGTGCAAAGCGGGGAGGCGGATCTTGGTCTGCTCATCTGCGGGAGCGGCGTCGGCGCAAGCGTCGCGGCCAACAAGCTGCGCGGGATACGCGCGGCCCTCTGCGGCGACACCTATTCCGCGCACCAGTCGCGCGAGCACGACGACTGCAACGTGCTCTGCCTGGGAGCGCGCGTGGTCGGTGTTGAGCTGGCGCTGGACATCCTGCGAGCCTTCGTCCGCGCGAGATTCACGGGCGAAGAGAGACATCAGAGGCGTTTAGTCAAGATCTCCGAGATCGAGAACGAGGAGAGCGCCTGAAGCGTTTGTGAAGTTTTGGATTTTTCGGATTTTTGGAACTTCAGAAAATTGCGGCGCGTGAAAATTCTGGTCCACACCAAAAATAGCGGCTTCCTGTCAAAATTGCTATTGACTTCAATCCGGCAAGTTCTATAATCCGCATATCTAACCGGAGTCTTCTCATGCTTTCCGCGCGTGGACTTCACTTTGATAGGGCTTTCCTATTTGGTATCCGGGCATGCGGTCTGGAAGTAAGCCGACTATTTGATTCAAACCTCTGATGATGGCTGTGCTCACGAGCCTGCTTTCGATATATCTTTGAACAGCCGTAACATTTAAGGCAACCAAACTCCTCGCAGAAGCGGCTTGCCGGATTTCTTATCCTTGAGAACGAGCCAGGATCTTTTCCACCAATACCGCGAAGCTCCTCCGGCGCGCTCACAATCCCGTTTGGAAGGGTCCACAGAGACGACGGGCTTGATTTGATTTCGCACCTCAGCGCGCGGCCCAGCGTCCGGCTCTTTTTGCGATGCTCGCGGGCCAGCCTCTACGGACCTTTCAAGTTGCTGGACCAGAGGCGGGATTGAAAGAAAGCTTTGTCTTAGTGCAGCAATGTTTTGAATCATTGACTATTCAACCTGAAAGTAGGTGCTCACATGCAGAACGTAAAGACTGACCCAGTGCTCGGAGCGGCGGCGCAGACCAAACCAGCCGCGCCCGTCCAGGCCAAACGTTTGCCGATGGTTGGGTGGTACGACCCGCGCCAACTCGCGAAGACGGGTGTCGAAGTCGCCATCTCGACCATCTTCGGGCGTCACTCCGATCATCGCCTGGTGGAAGCCATGGCTTCGGGCGACCATACAGGAAAGTTTTATGACTACACCTATCATTACAAGGATGACGGCAAAGAGGTCTGCGAGCCGGATAAGACGCGCCCGCGAGATTCGATCTGGATAGATTATGTGGGCGATGTCGGGGACGGCTGGAATTCGACCTATGCTATCGCCTGCGAGCTGGCTAAGGAAGAAGGAAATTATACCTACACGGATTCGCAGACGGGCGAGCAATGGAACGCCGAAACAAAAAGAGGCGATGTCTTGATCTTCGGCGGCGACGAGGTTTATCCGACCGCCAGCCGTGAAGTCTACAACGAGCGACTGGTTGCTCCCTATGAGACGGCGCTTCGCTACAGCCATGACCCGTACCCGCATGTCTTCGCCATCCCGGGCAACCACGATTGGTATGACAGCCTCGTCGCCTTTACGCGTCTCTTCACGGCGCGGCCCTGGTTTGCAGGCTGGCGCACGCGGCAGGAACGCAGCTACTTCGCCTTGAAACTTCCGCACAACTGGTGGCTGCTCGGCACGGACGTGCAACTCGGCTCGGATATAGATGGTCCGCAGATGGAATATTTTGAGAGCCTCACGCCTGAGATGGACAGGCATTTCAAGGAGACGGGCGAGCCGGCCCGCATCATTCTCTGTCACGCAGAGCCACATTGGATTCGCGCCGCGCAATATGGGGGCGACGACCCCAACTATAACGAGAGTAATCTAAAGCTACTCGAAAAGAGGTTAGGCAAAACGGTCGCCGTCTTTATCGCGGGCGACCTGCATCACTATCGCCGCCATGAAGCCGAGGACAAATCGACGCAAAAGATTACGGCGGGCGGCGGCGGAGCTTTTCTACATCCGACGCACAGCGGACTTCTAGGGATGAAGCTGGACGAGATAGTGGAGAAGGGTTTGAGGGAGAATGAAGAACGCAAGTTCAAGCTGAGGGGCTGCTTCCCTTCAACCAGCGATTCAAGCAAGCTCACCTGGCGCAACCTCATCTTTCCTTATCTCAAGGGGAACGCGAGCCGGACGTTCGGGATCGTGACGGCAGCTTTATACCTGCTGATGACGCTCTCTGTGATAGGGCGTATGGACGAGTCGCACGTCGAGAATGTGCTTTATCAGATTGGCAGCATCACCGCGACAGCCGTCTACGATATGGTCAACAGCACGGCGACCATGTTTCTCATCGCGGCGACAATCATCGGGTTCATATTTTTTACAGATACCCATTCCAGGCTTCACCGCTTTGTGATGGGCGGGCTACATGCCCTCGCGCACATCCTGGCGGCCTTCACCATCGCGCTCGTGAGCGTCTCTTTTATCTCACGCCTCTCCGCGCTGGAAAGCTTGAAGACGACGCTCTCATGGGGCGGCTATACCTTCCACCCGGACTTTAGAATGGTCCTCGCGGCCCTGATGATTATGGTCGGCGGCTTCGTCTTCGGCTCTCTCATCATGGGGATTTACCTTCTCTTCTCGCTCAACTTTATGGGGCGGCACGGTAACGAGGCTTTCTCCTCAATCTCGGTCGAAGACTGGAAGAATTTTCTGCGTTTGCACATAGATGAGACCGGCAAGCTGACGATTTATCCAATCGGTCTGGAAAGAGTGCCGCGCAAGTGGAAGCAACGCGAGCAGGGGAGCGGGCCGGAGCTAATCCCTGACGACTCGCGGGCCACAGTGCCTAGGCTCATCGAGCTGCCCATCATCATGGATACGGCCCTGACGGCCACCGGCGTCAAGACGGAATCCATCAACACCTCATCGCCGGATGACAAGCTGCCGTAGGCTTCCGCCTCAAAGCTCAAGGGCAGTCTGTTTGAGAATAAGAGAGACGCGCGGTTATAGCTCGGATAGCTGAGAAAGGCAGGCTCAAGATGAATAGCGAACATTTCGATGCGGTCATTATCGGGTCGGGCTTTGGCGGCTCTGTGATGGCTTATCGTCTGGCCGAGGCCGGGTTGAAAGTCTGCCTGCTGGAGCGCGGCAAGCCCTATCCGCCAAACTCCTTCCCGCGCTCGCCCTGGCGTATGAGAAACAATTTCTGGGACCCGAGCAAGGGTCTCTATGGATTGTTCAACGTCTGGTCCTTCAAGGGTTCGGGCGCACTCGTCTCCGCCGGACTCGGAGGCGGCTCGCTCATCTACGCCAACATCATCATACGCAAGGATGAGAAGTGGTTTGTCAGGGAGAGTTCCGAGCAGGAGGGCTACGAATACTGGCCCGTCACGCGCGCGGACCTGGACCCGCACTATGACCGCGTCGAGCGGATGATGAACATACAGAAATATCCGCTCAAGCATTCGCCATACGACCAGACGCAAAAGACGCTGGCGATGATCGAGGCGGCGCAGAAGCTGAACCTCAACTGGATGCCGCTCAACCTGGCCGTCAGCTTCAGGACCAAACCCGTCAACTCTCCTGACGAAGACGACCCGCAGAACCCGCCGCTCGTCGGCGAACCCGTTCAAGAGCTGCACAGGAATATTCACGGCATGACGCGCGATACCTGCCGTCTCTGCGGCGAGTGTGACATCGGCTGCAACTACGGCAGCAAGAATACGCTCGACTACAACTACATCAGCGAGGCTCATCGTCTCGGCGCGGAAGTCAGAACGCTGTGCGAGGTCAAGTCTTTCGAGCCGCGCGATGCTGGCAAGGGATTTACAGTCAAGTATGTTCAGCATGACCCGTCGCAGGAGGGCCGCCGTGTAGACACGGACAGGCTTGAGCGGCTGACGCTGACCTGCGACCGGCTGATACTTTCGGCAGGAACTTTTGGCTCGCCCTTCCTGCTCTTCAAAAACCGCGACTCGTTACCGAACCTGAGCCAGAAGCTCGGCTCGCGTTTCTGCGTCAACGGCGACCTGCTCTCCTTTATCATCAAAGCTCAGAAGAAGAACAACGGCGAGATGCTGCCGCGCCTTATTGACCCGAGTTTTGGACCAGTCATCACGGGCGCGATTCGTCTGGGCGATACGCTCGACGGCGAGGGCGAACAGGGACGCGGCTTCTACGTGGAGGATGGTGGCAACCCGTATCTACTGAGCTGGGCGGGCGAGCTGACGGGCTTTGTCAGCGCCCTGCGTCGCGCCACGCTCTTCGGCAAACGCTTTATTCTGTATCGCCTCGGAATCAATAAAGATGCCGACCTCGATGACGAGATAGCGGATTTAATCGGCGACTGTGTTAGCTCGAAAAGCTCTCTGCCGGTGCTTACGATGGGCCGCGACTTCGCCAACGGGAACATCACTTATGACGGCAAGTATCTTGACTGCGACTGGCGTATCAAGAAGTCGCAGGAGTATTACGACCGCGTCAGACGTGTGGTCGGGGGAATCGCCAAGGCACTCAACGCGACTTACATGGACAATCCTTCTTACCAGTATCTTCATCAGGTGCTGACGGCTCACCCGCTCGGCGGCTGTCCTATGGCCCCGACCAAAGAGGAGGGGGTCGTTGACCCTTGCGGGGAGGTCTTCGGCTATCCGGGGCTGTACGTCGCGGACGGGTCCGTCATGCCTGGACCAGTCGGCCCGAACCCTTCAATGACCATCGCCGCCATGTCTGACCGCTTCGCAGACCACATCATTGCGCAACATAAAGGAGAGAGTCATGAGTGCAAATGGGAACGATAATGGGAGCGGTCAGAAGAAGCGGTCTTTAATCCTGGCGGGCGGCGGCATCAAGGTCGCATTTCAGGCGGGCGCGTTGCAGGTCTGGCTCGACGAAGCCGGACTGACCTTCGACCATGTGGACGGGGCCAGCGGCGGCGTCTTCAATCTGGCGATGATGGTCCAGGGGATGAGCGGGTTGGAGATAGCCGACAACTGGCGCAATCTCAACCCGCGCGCAGGCATCAGCTTTAACGCGGCGGAATTCCCCAAGCTGCTCTACGCCGAGTCGCTCTTTACGCTCGACAATTATCGCAAGCACGTCTTTACGGATTGGGGTCTGGACTGGGACAAGATTCGCGCCTCGCAGCTCAACGCGACCTTCAACGTTTTTAACTTCAGCCGCAAAGAGCTACAGGTCATCGAGCCGAAGGATATGTCCGAAGACCTTTTGTGCGCCTGCGTCTCGCTCCCGATGTGGTTTCCGCCCGTACACCTCAACGGCGAAACTTACATTGACGCCGTTTACCTCTCAGACGCCAACATCGAAGAGGCCATACGCCGCGGCGCTGACGAACTGTGGATTATCTGGACCGTGAGCGAAAGGGACGAATGGCATCCGGGCTTTATCGCCACCTATTTCCAGATTATCGAGACGAGCGCAGACGGACACTACAAGGCCATTCTCAAACGCATCGCTGAGAACAACGCGGCGCAGGCCGCGGGCGGGCATGGAGAGTTTGGCCGCCACATCGAAGTCAAAGAACTCAAGGCCGATGTCGCGCTCCATTACCTGATTGACTTTAGCAAGGACCGCATGACCGAGACCGTCAATCTCGGCGTGCAGAGGGCGCGCCAGTGGTGTCAGGAGCAGGGCATCCCGCTCAAGCCGCACCCGGGCGATTTCCCCACGGACGTACACGAGGCCAAGACCAAGCTCAGCTTTACAGAAGAGATGAAGGGCTATGTCACTTTCGGCGAGCTTGACTACGACCGTGGCTATCGAGAGGGGAAGAAGAGCGATACTTCCATCATGTTCCACCTGACGATCACGGTTGACGGCGTCAACCGTTTCGTCACCGACCCGGACCACGATACGACGGATGTCAAGGGTTATATCAAGTGCGAGGCGCTCGGCGGTCAACTCCCCGTCGAGCAGGGCAAGTTTAATCTCTTCGTGGACGACCAGAACCCCGCGATTAAGAGAATGTTCTATCGCCTCTTCTTCCGCGATCAGGATGGGCGCGCGCTGACGCTGAGCGGCTTTAAGCTGATCAAGGATGATCCAGGGATGGACCTCTGGCACGACACGACGACCCTCTTTACGCGCATCCTCGACGGTCATCTGAGCGAGCAGGAGGAAGCTGCTTTGGCAAGCGACCCCGCGCAGCTCAAGCAGAAGGCGCTGGCTTCGGGCATCATCATTATTCACTTCTTCGACTTTCTCAAACAGCTCACGACCTTCCGCACCGAAGGCCCTACCCTCTCGGACCGCGCCTCCGCGATGGCACGCTTCGGCAGGCTCTTTATGGGCAAGCTGTGGGATGTTTACGCGCGCAACGTGCTCACCTCCGGCCCTTTCTGAGCGAGCACTTTTTCGCGGTTTCTCTTGAGAGGCCATCGAACATGAACAAGTACCTCAAGTGGTTTAGAAGAGTTGTCTGGCTCGGCATCATCATGAACCTGCTCTTCGTCGTGCCGAGCATCTTCACGCCGCAACTGCTGAACATCACTTTCGGTCTTGGACCAGAGGTTAACGATGTCTGGCTGCGCAACACTGGAATGCTGCTGCTCTCGATGTGCATCTTCTACGCCGGGGCGGCCATCAATCCTTTGCGTTATCCGGGCTATTCCTGGCTCGTCGCCATCTCAAGGCTGATAGCCGCCCTCTTCTGGCTCTACATGATTCGCGTCTCGGGCTATCCGGCACTGATGCGGCAATTTCTTTTCGCGGACCTAGCCTTCGGCATCGTCCTCTGC
>DASWMI010000039.1:0-18096 GCA_036399835.1 Pyrinomonadaceae bacterium
CGTTCACTTTCGCCTGGACCTGCGTCCACAATTCCGGCACGGGCCGCCAGGGACACCTGTTCTGCGCGGCGCTGCAATGCGCGACCAGCTTCTCGCCCGTCGGGACCAGCGGCAGAGGCTCGCGCGTTAAGACTATGTAGAGTCGCTCGGTCGCAGGATTCTGGTCGAAGGCGAACCATTGCAGGCGCTCGTCCGTCTCAAGGCTCGAAGGTATCTCTGTCGGGACGTGCGCGCCGATAAAATTTTCGCCCCTGTTTAAGCGCGCGTCCGGGAAGATCATCTGCGGGTTATTGCCGTTCTCCGTGTAGAAGACGTAGAGATAGCCGTCCGTGTTCGTCTCGAGCGCGATGCGCACGCGGTCGCCCGTGCGAAACTCGTGCGACGGGTCAACGCTCACGGCCTCGCCGTTGAGGTTGCGCATAAAGAGCGTGTAGCCGATGCCGATGGGCGCGGCGACCATCCCCTTCGTCCCGCCCGCCGAACTCTTGCCCGAGGCAGGATTCTTCGACGCACCGGAACTCTTACCTTTTGTCGTGCCCTTGCCACTGGTCCGGCCAGAGCCTGTCGAGGTGGTGCGGCTGCCCGCGCCGGCGCTATTGCCCGTCGTGCGGCGTCCGGCGTTGGCGCTGGCCTCGCCGCCGACGCCGACCGAGACGCCCGCGCTGACAGAGTTGCCGCCGCTGCTGGCGCGCGAAGTAAGAAAAGCGCCGCGCACTTCCTCGTCCGGGTTCTGGGCCAGTGCGAAGGCTGCCGTGCTCGCGATGAGCGCGATCAAAAGAAGCGGACTGAAAATTTTAAAACGCATTGGGATAGCTCCTCTAAAGAAGGGAAAGGGTAAAAGTAAAAAAGCAAAAGCGAAGGACCAAAGCACTTTTATTAAAAGTTGCTATTTAATAAAAGTGGTTTCAGCCGGGCTTCTGGACCTGGACCTTTTTACTGTCGCCTTTCATTTATTTGTGCTCGATGCGCACATCAAAGATGACGGGTCCGCTATCGGCTTTTGCCTGCGGCACTTTAATGGAGACATAAGGGTTAGAGCCTTTGTCGTTCTCGATGCCTGTCTTCCCTATCGTCGCACTTGAGCGCAATTCTTTCAACTCCTGCTGCTCGGCTTCGCTCAAGGGCTGTCCGGCTTCGGCGTTGAGGAAGGCAGGGGCTGAGAGCGGCGTGGGCGAGAAGATAATCGTGTAGATTTCCGTGCCGGGCGTTTTGTCCAGCGTCATCCAGTTGTCGTCGCCGCTCGGAAAGCTGAAGTCCGCGCCGCTCTTCGCCTCATTGGTTTCGAGGCCGGACATTGCGACGGGCACGGAGGTCAGGAAGGAGGTCGGCACGTTTCCTTCAGCCGGACCGATGATGTAGAAGTAGCCGTCCTGGCGTGGCTCGAAGTGAAACTTAAAGGACTGGCCCGAAGCCAGCGGGAGCACGCCCGCCGCGCGCGTGGTCTCGCCGTCACCGGCAGGCGAATCAATCTCCAGCCAGTATCCAAGCTCCTCCTTTTCGGCTGCGGCGGTCTCGCTTCCAGGCGAAGTATTGCTTGATACTCCGCCCTTGTTGCCTTCGCCATTATTATTCGCCTCGTCCGCCTTCCCGCCCATGCCCTTCCAGACGAGCAGGCCGCCGACAGCGCCGACGATGAGCAGCAAGACAAGCACGCCCGCGATGATGAATGGAACGGACGAGCGGCGCGCAGGGCTTGCAGGAGCATAGGGCGCAACCTGTGGACCAGGCATGTAGGCCGGAGGAGCTGAAGTCTGCTGGCTCGCGCTCATGCTCTGCGCGGGAGCGATGCTCTGTCCCTGGTTGACGGGAGATGGGCCAAGACTGGTCGGCAGCAGCGGCTGTGCCGAAGCTCCTGGCGTTTGCTGTTGCGTCGAACCTGGAAGCGGAGTCGTCCCTGTGCCTGGCGGCTGGTCCAGCGACAACATGGTCGGAGCGTTGACTTCTACCTGTGTGCTGCGGCCATCGGGAATATCTTGCGTAAACTGCGCGGTCGCGCCGCCGCCTGCGGCTGGTCCGGTGCCCTGCGTGGAGCTGCCGGTGTTTTGCAGGCTGCTCCCGGTCGAGGCGAAGGCCGTCCCGGAGATGTCTATCTGCGGCAAGCCGAGCGCGGCGCGCAGCTCTGCATCGAGCTGTGCGGCTGTGGCCTGCCTTTCGCCACGGTCTTTCGCCATCGCGCGCGCGACGGCGCGGCCAAAGGCTTCCGGCACATCCGGCTGGACTTCATGCAGTGGCTTGGGCGTGACGGAGACATGCTCGCGTCTCAATTCTTGCAGCGACAGCCCGCAGTAAGGCCGTTTGCCTGAGAGCAATTCGTAAAAGACCGTGCCGAGACTGTAGATGTCCGCGCGCCCGTCAATCTCCATGTTGCCGTCGCTCGGGACTTCGCCCCACTGTTCTGGCGACATGTAATAAGGCGTGCCGAGGATTTGACCCGCGACGGTGAGCGCCGTCGTGCCTCCGCCTCCGCCTTCCGAGCCTGCCAGCTCGCTAATCTTGGCTATCCCCAGGTCGAGCAGCTTGATGACGGGTCGCCCGCCCGTCCCTGCCTTGCCGATCATGATGTTGTCAGGCTTTAAGTCTCTATGCACGACGCCCATCGCGTGCGCGGCATTGAGCACGCTCATGACAGGCTCAAGCACTTCGAGCGCATCCAGGGGAGTAAAACGCCCGCGCGTCTTTAGCTCGGCATCGAGCGTGTGCCCCTCTACATATTCCATGACCATGTAGATGAGACCCTCGCTCGTCGTGCGCAGGTCGTAGACGGTGACGGCATTGGGATGGCGAAAGCGACGCGCGGCCTGGCCCTCTCTGCGAAAACGGCGCAGCCATTCGGCGTTATTCCGCATCTGCGGCGGCAGGACTTTGATCGCCACGCGGTCTCCGAGCAGGATATGGCGCGCGCGAAAGACAGCGCCCATCCCGCCCTTGCCGAGCAGAGATTCGATGTGATACTGCCCGTCGAGCGTCTTATTGACGAGGCTCGACGGGTCGTCCTCCAGCACTTCGCCGTCGAGCGGGCAAAAGCTCACGTTGTCTTCATACTTGGTCTTGCAAACTGTGCAATACTTCATTGAGTCTTAAACACATCCCTCTCTGCGAGCATCCGTCAACCCGCCTCGCCCTACATCAGATACGCGACATTTGCATGATAAAGGAATCACTCTTCCAACTTAAACCCGCGCCTCTGGGCCAGCCTTTCGATGATGGCGCGCGCGCACTTTTCGACCCCCTCGCCATAACGACCTTCGCGCGCCGCAGGCATCATCAACTGACCGAATTTAGCGACCTCTTCATCAGGCAAATCGCCCTCTAGCTGACGCGTCACCTGAATCCGCCACTTGCGGTCCTTGATTGCCAGCAAGAGCAGAATACCGCCGTTCTTGCTCCCGACTTTCCATCCGCGAGCGACAGCCAGCGAATAATCGTCAACGCTCTGCCCGCCCGTCGTCTCAACGGTCGCAACGACAAAACCTATCTCCGCACGCTTGAGCAACCCCGTCAGCAGCCGGTCCAGCCGCCGCTTGGACTCTACATCAATCACCTGCGCGTAATCGTTAACGAGCCCTGTCGGTTTGGGCAGAGGGCTTTCGACCTCTTGGCCGTGCTCACTGTCGTTCCGATTGGTCGCGGCAAAGCCGGAATTATTCGGCTCGATATTTTGATTGACGAGCGCGCTCCGGTTGCAACCGATGAGGACGCTCATCACTAAGAGACTGACCAGCAGCGCTGCTATGTGGCGCGCATCTCTCATTAACACCAACCTCCGTCGGGACGAGCCTTGCGGACCGACGCGCGAGCTTATAAATAGATTCTCTGCGCGTATTCCTCCACCATCCGGTCGCTATTGAAGACGGGCGCGAGCGTCGAGATAGCGTGCTTCATACGTGCGACCCAGGCCACAGGTATCTGCTGCTGCTCGTCGCGCTCATAATAAAGCGGCACGATCCTGTCTTCGAGCACGCGGTAGAGCGATTCAGCATCCTTCGCATCCACATCCTGCGCCTCGTTGGCTTCAACACGGTCGCCGATGGAGAATCCGTTCATGCCGTCGTAGCCTTCGAGCCACCAGCCGTCGAGGACGGAAAAGTTCAGGCCGCCGTTGATTGCCACCTTCTCGCCGCTTGTCCCGGAGGCTTCCAGCGGGCGGCGCGGGACATTCATCCAGACATCCACGGACTGGACCAACTGGCGCGCGATCTCCTGGTCATAATCTTGCAGAAAGACTGCGCGGCTGCGGACCAGCGGGTCGTATTTCCACTGGGCCAACTGTTGCAGGATAAATTTCGCCGACTGGTCCTGCGGGTGCGCCTTGCCCGCGAAGACAAACTGAACGGGTCGTTCCGCGTGATTAATCAGGCGCAGGAGACGATGCGGGTCGCTCAGGAGCAGTCCCCAGCGTTTATAGCCCGCGACGCGACGCGCAAAGCCTATCGTCAAGGCTTCCGCATCAAAGAGGGTGCGCGCCGCTTCCGTGTAATCCATGCTCTCGCCGTTTGCGAGCCGCGTGTGAAACTCCCTATGTCTGATGAAGGCGACGAGCTTTCGCTTGAGCAGAGAGTGGGCGGTCCATAATTCCCTGTCCGTCACGCGTTCTATCCCGCGCTTCCAGGCCGCGGCATCGCGCAAGACAACGGTCCAATCATCGCCGACATGCTTTTCATAAAGGACGCGTATGAGCGGCGCGACCCAGGTCGGCGCGTGCACGCCGTTGGTGACATGCGTAATCGGAATCTCTTGGACGGTGCGCTCCGGCCACATCTCCCGCCACAGCTCGCGCGAGACCTCTCCGTGTTTCCGGCTCACGCCATTGGTCGAGCGGCACATCCTGATGGCAAGCGGGGTCAGCCCGTAGCTTTCATCGTTATTCTCTGGGTTGACGCGGCCCAGGTCCAGAAAAGCGTCATGGCTCAAACCGAGCGCCTGTTCATACGAAGCCCCGAAGCATTTTTCAATCAACGCGGCCTCAAACTCGTCATTGCCTGCGGCGACGGGCGTGTGCGTCGTAAAAACACAGCGGTCGCGCACGGCATGAGCCGCATCGGCAAAGCTCAAGCCTTCGGTCTGGACCAGCTCGCGCGCCAGCTCAAGCGTGAGAAAGGCCGAGTGGCCCTCGTTGAGATGAAAGACGTGCGGGTCTATGCCGAGCCGGCGCAGCAGACGCACGCCGCCGATGCCAAGCATCATCTCCTGCACGACGCGCGTCTCGCGGTCGCCGCCGTAGAGATGGCCCGTCACCCAGCGGTCCGTCTCCGCATTTTCTGGAATGTTCGTATCCAGCAGATAGAGCTTGACGCGCCCGACCTCTGCGCGCCAGGCCCTCGCGCGCACCTCTCGACCGCGCATCAAGACTTCGACCTTGAGAGGCTCGCCTGCCTCATCCATGACAGGCTCAATCGGGAGCACGGAAGGTTGCGTCTCGCCATAGTGCTCTTCCTGCCAGCCATCGCGTCGTATCCGCTGGCGAAAATATCCATAGCGATAGAGCAGCCCGACGGCGACGAGCGGCAGGTGCAGATCGCTGGCAGACTTCAGATGATCGCCCGCCAGCATCCCCAGCCCGCCCGAATAGAGCGGGAGAGAATTATGCACCCCGTACTCGGCGCAAAAATAGGCGACCGGACTCTGCGGCGTAATCTGCCGTCCGCGCTGGTTGGGCCTCCACACGTCCTCGTCCGACATATAAGCATCGAACCTCTCGGCCAACCTGCGTACACGCGTGATGTAGACCGGGTCTGTCGCCATCTCCGCCAGCCGAAACTCCGTTGTCTTTTCCAGCAGGCGACGCGGGTTGTGCTCGCACTCTTCCCACATCTCCGGGTCCAGATCGCGAAACAGAGCCGTCCCGCCAGCCGCCCAGCTCCACCAGTAATTCCAGGCCAGCCGTTCCAGAGGCAGCAGAGAGACCGGCAAACGGCTCTCTTGCTCTCCACCCATCCGCTCGATCTCTTCAAACGCTTGAGCCATAATCTCCTGAATAAGTCCCAGAGTCTGAGAGTCTGGAGTCTGGGAGTCAAAGGCCAAAAGCTTTTTTCTTTTGACTCCGGACTCTTGGACTCTAGACTGTGAATTCCTGATTTTGTAAAAAAGCTTCCGCATCGCGCGGGCTGAAAAAGACCAGCCGCACTTCCATGATGAGCCTGTCCTTCATCAAAAACTCTTCAATCGCGCGCGATGCGATACGCGCCGCTTCATCGCGCGGGTAGGCGTAGACGCCCGTCGAGATGGCCGGAAAAGCAATCGAAGCGAGACCGCGACTCGTTGCCAGCATGAGCGAATTGCGATAACAGCTCGCGAGCAGCTCGGCCTCGCGCCCTTGATGCTTTCCGTAGACTGGTCCAACCGTGTGAATCACGTGGCGGGTCGGAAGCTCGCCCGCCGTAGTGATGACGGCCTCGCCCGCAGGCAATCCTTGAGGCCACTCCGTGCGGCGAAGCTCGCGGCATTCCTCCAGGATGCGAGGCCCGCCCGCGCGATGTATCGCGCCGTCAACACCGCCGCCGCCCATCAAAGAACTATTCGCCGCGTTGACAATCGCGTCCGTCTCCTGCCGCGTTAAATCGCCGGTCACAACCAGGACGCGTCCATCACAGAAAGTTTTTACCTGCTCTTCTGTCACTCGATAAAAGACGCGTCAACGCATCACGCGAAAAAGCCGCTCTTCCATCGAAGCTCTGCGCGTTGACATCTTCAAACGTTTACGTCTCCTTCATCGCTCTCTTCTTCTCTAAGCCTGACCGTAATCTCATCGAACATATTCTGCTGGCGTAGGGATTCCGCGACGCCGCGTGCTTTGTGTTCTGTGAGCGGGTGGTCCGGGTCCGTGCTGGCGACCTCGAAGACGCCTTCGTCCAGCATGACGATGCCGAGCGAGCCGAGCGCGACTCCCGCCACCACCTCCATGTCTTTCAGATTGTGTATGCGAAAGCGGCCAGTCTCTTCGACCCAATCTTCGATAAAGGGATCGCGCAGGGCGTGTTCGGCTTCCGCTTCGCTCAGATAAGCCCCTTCAACGATGAGACAGTATTCGCGTCCTTTATCGGTTTTCATGGCTCGGGCCGGAGATTGACGCTGCGATGAGCGTGTGAAACTGACCGAAACGGCTGCACGCATTTATAACTTTACCATCGCCAGACAGCAACAGCCAATCCCATCTGTTCATCCGCACGGGTCCAATTTGAATTTGAAGAGGAAGACGGGCGCTCTAAATAGAGATGCCGCCGGAGAACCTGTGATTCCCCGGCGGCACTTTAAGAATTAACGATGAACTAGAAACGATGAATCAAAGGATTCGAGGCGTTGACTCTAATGGACCAATCGCTTTTTATCCCGAGTTCATCTCTCATCCCTCTTTTAGTAAGCCCTGGCATACTGCTCGTTGAGCGCCTGTCGCAGACGGTCGAAGTAAGGGTCGAAGCTGACATAGCTCGTCGTGCCCTGAAAGAAGGCGCGCCCGCCTGTCTCGTTGGAGAGGCGATTGAGAGAGCTTTGGCCGTAGCTGGCCGCGCGCCGGCTGGTGCTGGTCAGGCCCACCGAAGGAGCGTAGAAAGAGTAGACAGCCACGTTGCGGCGATTGGCTTCACGAATCGCGCGCTCTAAATCCAGAGTCATACCAGCCGAAGTGACATCGAAACCGCGCGAGACATCCAGACCATCCGAGATGAGCAGGATAGCGTTGCGATTAGCACTCTTCTCATCAAACTTCCTGAGCGCCTCTATAACTTCGACGTAAGGATTATAGGGCGAGGCGGTCTCGCTGGCGACGGGCATGCGCAGAGCCTTGACGGCCCTTTCCAGATCATCCGTAAAAGGCTGGCGGACCTGCAAGCTGCCGCTGCGTATGTAGCCGATCATGACGCGCGAGCCTGCCGGAAGCGAGCGTATAAACTCGCCGGTGACGGGAAGCTCGTTGCCGACGCGCGCGACCAGGTCATCCTGAATCAAGATCGCCAGGTTCAAAGGAGCTTCGACGCGTACTTTGCGCGAAACCTTCTTATCGTCGGCTTTGGAAAAGTTAGCGGCTGAGACGGAGACGCCCGCAAACGCCGTCAGCGCGAGCACCAGCGCTCCGGAAATCGAAAATAGTTTTTGTGAATTCAACATTCCTTGTTTCCCCATGCAAGATTTCTCGCGGACCGGAAAACCTTTCCCACAGGCTTTTTATCCTGACAGGAAAGCGCGCGCAGCCTTCAGAAAAATCTTTTCTGCGCGCACGTTTTCGCCCGCTGTGAAGGCGAACTTTTATCGCATTTATAAGATGCAGCGAGCGGTCCAAAAGTGGCCTCAAAAAGGCTCTGGACGAGGGGGTCTGCGTGAAGAGACGGAAAGTTTGAGGACGGGAATATAGAAAGATAAGAGTGCGGCTATTGAATGGCTCGGCTTTTGCTCTTTATTCTTCTAAAGAGAATTCTGGTTCGCTTGCTTTTCACCGCTGCGGTCGGCTAAATTACTTGCTCACCCGGAGCGCATCCCGCCTATCTTTCTTGAACGTTCATTGACGCGGATGGCCGAACCTCTTGAAATCAGACTGTCTGAAAGGAATCTCTAATCAACGTCATGAAAGTCTATCAAACCAACCAGATTCGCAATTTGGCCGTCATCGGGCACGGCGATGCAGGCAAAACGCAGCTCATTAGCTCGCTTCTTTATGTCGCCGGAGCGACCCCGCGCTGGGGCAAGGTTGATGAAGGCACGACCGTCACGGATTACGAAGAAGATTCCATCGCACGCAAAGTCACGCTCAACAACGCGCTCGCCTATCTGGACCACAAAGAGACCAAGATCAACTTTATAGACACGCCGGGCTATGCGGCCTTTATCGCGCACGCGCGCCCAGCCCTGCGCGTCGCGGACTGCGCGCTCGTCACGGTTGACGGCGTCAACGGCGTAGAGGTCCAGACGGAAAAGACCTGGGCCTATGCCAACGAGTTTATCCTGCCGCGCATGATGGTTGTCACTAAATTGGACAAAGAGCGCGCGGATTTCGGCGCGGCGGTCGAGAGCGCGGCCAAGACCTTTTCGCGCGCCATCATTCCCTTCACGCTGCCGATTGGCCGCGAGAAGGATTTTCGCGGCGTCGTGGATGTGGTCCACATGAAGGCTTACGAATTTGACGAGCAGGGCAAGCCGCGCGAGATTCCGATTCCGAATGAAGGGCGCGAGATTGTTGACAAGACCAGGGAGCGACTCGTCGAGCTAGTCGCTGAATCCAACGACGCGCTGATGGAGAAATATTTCGAGCAGGGCACGCTCGATGATACGGACCTCATACCGAACATCTCGGATGCGATTGCTCACAGCAAGCTCTGTCCCGTCTTCGCCGTCTCAAGCATGACGCTCGTCGGACTCTCGACGCTGCTGGACCACGTGCTCGAATTCGCGCCCGACCCTGCGCATCACGAAGCAGAGTATGGCCGTTCTCCAGCGGAGACGGACGGCGAGCGCATCCCGCGTAAGTATGATGACAAGGAGCCTTTTTCCGCCTACTGCTTCCGCACCATCGCGGACCCCTTCGCCGGTCGCATCAACATCATGCGCATTATCAGCGGCCACGTCGGGACGGATGCCAACGTCTACAACTCCACGCGCGGCGCGCAGGAGAGGCTCGGCGCTCTGAACGTCATGCAGGGCAAGCAGCTTGACAAGGTCCAGGAAGCTCACGCGGGCGACATCATCGCCTGCGTCAAGCTCAAGGAGACGCAGACCGGCGACACGCTCTGCGAGAGGGCTGCGCCGATTGTCTACGACCCCGTGCAATATCCGGAGGCCGCGATAGCCTTCGCCATCGAACCCAAGTCGCGGCAGGACGAAGAAAAGATCAGCGTCGCGCTCCACAAGATTCTCGAAGAAGACCCCTCGCTTCATTTTGACCGCGATGCGCAGACCAAAGAGTTTCTGCTTTCCGGCTCGGGCCAGTTACACGTCGAGACGGTTATTGATAAACTACGCAAGCGTTACAGCGTCGAAGTGACACTGCACCCGCCCAAAGTTCCTTACAAGGAGACCATCACGGCGCGCGCCGAGGTGCAGGGCCGCCACAAGAAGCAGACAGGCGGGCGCGGGCAGTTTGGCGATTGTAAGGTCGTCTTCGAGCCTCTGCCGCGCGGCGGCGGGTTTGTCTTTGAAGATAAGATTTTCGGCGGCTCGGTCCCTGCGAATTTTCGTCCGGCGATAGAGAAAGGCATCGTCGAGGCTGCTTCGACGGGCGCGGTTGCGGGCTACCCGCTCGTGGATTTCAAGGCCGTGCTCGTTGACGGCTCTTTTCATCCTGTGGATTCGGACGAGCACAGCTTCCGCGCCGCTGGCCGCAAGGCTTTCCGCGCCGCGATTGATAAGGTCAAGCCGACGCTCCTTGAGCCGATCATGGATGTCGAGGTCGTCGCGCCGCAGGAGTACAGCGGCGATATTATGGGCGACCTCAACTCAAGACGCGGACGCGTGCAGGGCATGGAAGCGAGCAGCGGCAACCAGCAGGTGATTAAAGCCCAAGTTCCTATGGCCGAGATGCTCGACTATCAATCAAAGCTCAATTCCATCACGGGCGCACGCGGCTCATACCACATGCAGTTCTCCCACTACGACCAGGTGCCCTCGCACATCTCGCAAAAAATAGTGGACCAGGCGCGTGCCGAAGGCAGAATCAGGGCCGAAGAGGAAGACTAAAGGAGAAGGAGCGATTATGTCTTTGCAGGTGGCAAGGCATAGCTTTACGGCTGCCGAATTCGAGCGCATGGGCGAGGCGGGCATCTTCCCGGACAGTGCCCGCCTTGAGCTAATCGAAGGAGAGATTGTCGAAATGTCGCCAATAGGTAGCCGTCACGCAGCCTGTGTTAAATTCCCCGGCAGGTTTCTTAATCAACTGATGGGCAATATAACTCTGATAAGCATTCATGACCCTGTCAGACTCAATGATTTCTCCGCACCTCAACCTGACGTTGCTCTGCTTAAATTACGCGATGATTTTTATAGCTTTTATCATTAAACAAAAAAGGACGGGAAGCGCTAAAAGCACACTCTGCTTTTAGCGCTTCCCGTTCCTGCTCAAGACAAATTTTGGGGAGAGATGCCCGTCTTGAAAAAGGTGCTGCCGAACAGGCTTACGAGCGTCTACGATTGTTTCTCACGCTCTGCCTGAAGGTCCTGTTCTCTTCGCGCTGGTGAATCCTGAGCGCCCTGCGTTCCTCTCTTGTGCGCAGACGGAAATCGCGGCTGTTGTCAGACGTGCTGCGCTCGTCTCGTATGCGATCCCTAAAAGCTTCCCTCTCGCTTCTCTGGTGACGCTTGAGGTCACGCTTCGCAGCCTTGCGGTAATCATGACGTGCGCGCCTGTTCTGCCTGTCATAATAACCGTAAGCCCTGCCGTAGGGCGGCGAAACGTGCCTGCGATTTGGACCACCGCGTCTTTGAGCCTGCGCCGGAATAACAATCGCCGCGAGCATCGCGCCAATCAGCGACAACGCCAGCAAGAGCTTCCTCAGTGTATTGATTTCGACTTTCATACTGTATCCTCTCCCCTTTTATCTTCAGACCTTTACGGCACAAAGCTACATCTATTCGAGATTTTGCCTTGTGTGGTTGTCTAATTTGAAGATAGTCGCAAGTCCTATGCCAGTTTGAGAGCAGATTTAAAAAGCCGCGCAAGATTGCGGCGTGGTCCAATTTCGCAAGGGCCAGGGCTTACTTCTTTGCGGGTGTGATTCGTGGTCGGAAGTGTGCAGAAAGTGAGGCTCTGTCCGGACAATTTTCGCGCGCACTTTCTATTCGATAACTTTAGCCGAAACGCTCGCGGAAATCTTGCGAGCGTTGGCGCAGGTGCAGCCAGTCCTCGAAAATCTCCGGCTGTCGCATCCAGACTGCGAACCACTCGGCGATCTCCGCCTTTTCCGCGCGCTTCTTTTCATCCACGCTGCGATTGCCCGCGATCATCTGCGCTCGCTGTCGCCCCTTGAGGGCGGTTTCCTGCACGCGGCGGAGTCCTTCCCTGTCGTTCTTGCGTTTAAAGTTGCGGCGCAGGTTTTCGAGCCGCTTGATGGAGCTGGCAGCCTGCGCGAAATCGGAAAACTTGAGCACGTTGCGAAACATGGCTTCATAAGGGTCAACTGCGCGGCGGCGCACATCCAGCTCCAAGACCTCCGCGTGACGCAGCTCCGCGCCCTCGTCGGCCAGCATACGCGCCACGGACATGGGGCTTTCCAGAGCGCCCTCGCCAAAACGCTCGCGCACGGCCTGCTCTATCTCTTCAAGCTCCTGTGCGCCGACAGACTCGCAGTCCAGGTGCTCCCAGACCTCTATCATCAGGTCGCGTTTGGTACGCGCTTTCCACTTCTGCTCGCTCATCTCGTCTTCAGCTTAAGAAAAGCAGTGGCAAGTGACAAGCGGAGGGCGACAAGTTAAAATCAGGCTTGAATTTGTCGCCTGTCGTTCTTCACTTGTCGCAACGCTTCTTATGGCAAACTTAACGGGCGCGCTCGCTGCCTTGCGTGAGCATTTCGGGTTTGAAGATTTTCGCGAAGGCCAGCGCGAAGTCATCAATGCTGTCCTTGAAGGCCACGATACTGTCGTCGTGATGCCGACGGGCGGCGGCAAATCGCTCTGTTATCAACTGCCCGCGCTGATGCTTGAAGGCGCGACCGTCATCGTCTCGCCGCTCATCGCCCTGATGAAAGACCAGGTGGACGCACTGCGCGCGCGCAATCTTCCGGCGACCTTTATCAATAGCTCGATTGATTTTGAAGAACAGAAGGCGCGCGTCGCTGGCGTGCGTCGGGGCCAGTACAAGCTCGTTTACGTCGCTCCCGAACGCTTCCGCTCCGCAAGCTTTGTCGAAGCCTTAAAGAGCGCGCGCATCTCTCTCGTGGCGGTTGACGAGGCGCATTGTATCTCGACCTGGGGACACGATTTCAGGCCGGACTATCTGCGGCTGCGCAGCGCGCTCGAACAAATCGGTCGCCCGCAAACCATCGCGTTGACGGCCACCGCCACGCCCTACGTGCGCTCCGATATTATAGAGCAGCTCAGCTTGCGCGAGCCTCGCGCCTTCGTCAGCGGCTTTGACCGTCCCAACCTCTCCATCAAGGTCCAGCATACGCAGAAGGAGCGTGAAAAGATCGCGCTCATCAAATCGCTCGCCGCAAATAATGCAGGCTCCGGCATCATCTATACTTCGACTCGCAAATCCGTCGAGCAGGTCGCCGGGCGCTTGCAGACCGCCGGGCTGAGCGTCGTCGCCTACCACGCCGGAATGGACGATGCGGCGCGCGAAAAGGCGCAGGACGATTTTATGTCCGGGCGCGTCCAGATGATCGTCGCCACCAACGCCTTCGGGATGGGCATTGACAAGCCGGACATACGCTTTGTCGCGCACTATCACATGCCCGGTTCTATCGAAGCCTACTACCAGGAGATAGGCCGCGCGGGGCGCGACGGTCTGCCCTCTTCCTGCGTGCTGCTCTTTAACTATGCGGACAAGCGCACGCAGGACTACTTTATCGAAGGCTCTTTTCCTCCGCCCGAAACCATCGCGCGCGTCTACGAAGCCCTCTGCGCTGTGGGCCAGAAACGCATAGAGCTTTCCGTCAGCGAGATTGCCACGCGCGCCAGCCTGCGCAACGAGATGGCGGTCCAGTCATCCCTCATTATTCTCGAAAAGGCAGGCCATATAGAACGCGGGTCGGCTGGCGAAAATCGCGCTTCGCTCAGGCTCTTGATGCCCGCGCCGCAAGCGCGTGAGGCGCTCGGTGCGCGTGAGACTAAATCCAGACAGGTGCTCTTCGGACTGCTCGGCGGCCACGACTTAAACGAGCGGCTTGAGATTGAATTGAACATCGCGGATTTCGCAGACAGCATAGGCCAGGACCTCTCGGCGGTCCGCCGCGCACTGACGCAGCTTGCCGGCGCGGGCATCATCTCTTATCAACCCGCGCGGCGCACGCGCGGCGTTCTTCTGCTCGACGAGCATCCGGTCAAACAGTTACGCATACGCCCCAAAGAGATTGCCAATCGCGCCGCACTGGAACAGAGAAAGCTGCGCGAGGTGATTAACTTCTGCTATACGGACCGCTGCTATCGCGCCTTTATCCTGGACTACTTCGGCGACCCGCATCACGCGCCCAACTGCGGCACTTGCGGCAACTGCACCTCCGACCAAAGAGACGCCGGAACGGGCCTCGCAGCCTACGCGCCTCCTCCGCTTGAAGATGCGGGCGAGCTGGACCAATTCATCAGGGAGCAGACGCCCTTTGCGCTCGACCTGGAGGATGAGCTGATGGCCCGTGCGCGCTCTCGACAGATGGGTGAGCAGGCCGAAGCGCGCGGTGCGGCTGGCGAGGCGCAGGCCATCAGTATTACCCAGTCGCGCACGCTGACCGATGAAGAGAAATTGCTTGTGCGTAAGATTCTAGCCTGCGCGGCGCGTATGCAGGGGCGTTTTGGCAAGGGCCTGCTGGCGGGCACTCTGCGCGGCTCGCGCGCCAGAAATATACAGCAGGCAGGGCTGGACCAGCTTTCAACCTACGGCATTCTCAGCGATATGACGCAGGAGGAGTTGCTGACTTACGTGGACGCGCTCGTCGCCGCAGGGGCTTTGAGCGTCACGGGCGGCGCATACCCGACCGTCTCTCTCACCGCGCTCGGCGCTGATGTCATGCATGAGAGGGCAGCGATTGAGCTGGCCCTGCCGCAGACAGCCCTCAGCGCCCTCTCTGTCTCTTCGGGTTTTGCTCCCTCGCGCTCTTCCGCGCGCACAGCGCAGACGATTTCTCACGCCGCGCCGCGCGTCAGTACAGTTGAAGAGACTTACAATCTCTATCTCGAAGGATTGACTATCGAAGAGATTAGCCAGCGGCGAGGGCTGACGGTGATGACCATCGAAAAGCATCTCGCCGATTGCATCATCGAAGGAAGGCCCTTTGACATCTCGCAGCACGTCTCGGCAGAGGACCGCGCGCTGATAGAGATGGCCGTCGAGCGTTTCGGCACGGAACTCCTCAAGCCACTGCGCGAAGCCCTTCCGGCTCGCATCAACTATCGCATGATCCGCTTTGTCGTCGCAGACCTGCAAAGACCGGAGCAAAGCTAAATGAAAAGAGTCATCCGGTCATGGCTGTTGATGGCTGCCGTCTGTCTCTCCGCACAGGCCCAACAATCCAAATCCTCATCAACGCCCGCACCTGTCACCGGGCATTATTCCTATCGCCGACTGAATATCTCCAACAGCCTTGACGTGTTGCTCCTGCCCGGCGGGAAGATTAAGTTTCAGTTGATTGCGCTGCTCTTGGTGGGCCAGGGAGCGCGTAATGGAGAGGTCCGTGGCATCGTAACGCTGGAAAACGGGAGGGCCGTGTATGATGAGGGCGGCTGCCGCGTCCGCTTGAAGTTTACGCGCAACAAAGTCTACGTCTCTGCGGCTAACGAGGATGCTTGCGGCTTCGGCGCTTACGTCACGGCCAACGGCACATACCTCAAGCGCAACAGTCGCCGACCCAGGTTCGATTTTTGAGCCTGGCGGATTCTTTAGTCACCTATCTTTAAAACCATTCAGAGGGGATAACTCATGAGCCGAAATCCTAACACCGACGCGCCGCAACCGGGTGAGCCTGTGCCGCAAACGGATAATCCAGAACTGCCGCCGACCACACCGCACGACCCCATTCAGCCGGACCCTTCGCGGCCCGAACCCGTCCCGCTTCCGCCCGACACAAACCCTTCGCCCGCAGCGCCCGTCCGCGAGCCTGAGACACCTTTGCCCATCGGCGACCCCGTCCCGACAGACCCGCCGCGACTGGCTTAAAGCCAACGTGGATGAAGAAAAGGTTATCGGTCCAGTTTGAAGAGGGGGCGGTGTGCTTGCCGGCTCTTTCAAATTCAGATCGAGGCTTTCAGGAAAAGGCTGTGGCTGCGCTCCTTGCGCTCCTCGCGCTCCTGCTCGCGCTCTTACCTGTGCTTTGCCGCAAGGTGTATAATCCTGCGTGTGGCAACACGGGATTGGCCCTTCAAATGTCCAGCATGAGCAAGGGGCGTGAAATTCCATCAACCAGGTTATCTCTCACCATCCGACGACCGAGGAGGCTCGCACAGAGCTTGAAGCAGTGGCGCGTGCGTTGGCGTCTAAGCCTTTCAAGCCGCACCCGCTCCTCGTGAGCGGACATGCGCAGACGCTCGGCGGCTTTATCTGGCCGCGCCGTTTTCGTTTCCGCGCGCTGCAAGCTGATGAAAAACGTTTTTTTGAGATCGAGCCGGAAGTGCGGCTGCTGGCCCACTGCCGCTGGCAAACAGAGCGCAGAGAGCATCCGACCCTTTTAGTGGTCCACGGGCTGGAAGGCTCAAGCGAGTCCGTTTACATGCTCGGCACAGCCGCCAAAGCTTTCGACGCGGGCTTTAACGTTGTGCGCCTCAACCAGCGCAACTGCGGCGGGACAGAGCATCTCACGCCCACGCTCTATCACAGCGGGATGGTCGACGACCTGCGCGCCGTCCTGCGAGAACTTATCGAGCGAGACAATCTGCCGCGACTCTTCCTCGCGGGTTTTTCGATGGCTGGCAACATGGCGCTCAAGCTGGCGGGCGAGGATGCGGGCAGAACGCCTGCGGAGCTTTCCGCCGTCTGCGCCGTCTCGCCCTCAGTTGATTTGCGCGCGACCGCCGACGCCATAGAGCTACGCCAGAATCGCCTCTACTTGAAGAGCTTTATCAAACACCTGCGCCGCCGCGTGCAAACCAAGCAGAAACTCTACCCGGAGCTTTATGACATCACAGACTTAAACACTGTCCGCACGATCAGGGATTTTGATGAGAGATTCACGGCTGTCCATGGCGGCTACGCCAATGCCGACGACTACTATAATCGGTCCAGCTCTGTGCCCTTCCTCAAAGACATCTCCCTGCCAACCCTGATTATTCACGCGCAGGACGACCCCTTTATTCCCTTCGCGCCGCTCTCAGACCCTTCGGTCAAGGGCAATCCCAATATACTGCTGCTCGCGCCCGCGCACGGCGGCCACGTAGGCTTTATCGCCGCCGATACCAGAGAGACAAAGGATGAAGACCGCTTCTGGGCCGAAAACCGCGTGGTGGAATTTTGCAAGCTCGTTGACAGCCGCGCCTCCCTGTAACTACCGCGAGTTGTGCTCTTCGCCTGAAACGTCTAAGCTATTCAAAGATTAATCCCGGTCAGTTAAGACGAGCGAATAAGAGTCCGGCTCACAAAGCTGTGGACCAATATTTTCCGTCTCTGGACCAGGAATTATTTTTGAATCAAAGAGAGATATGCTGATTGCTCTAAAAATTCTGGCGGTTCTGGTCCTGGTCTTCGCCAACGGTTTCTTCGTCGCAGCAGAGTTTGCCTTTGTCGGTGTGCGCCGCTCGCGCGTAGAGTCGCTGGCGAGCGGCGGCGATAAGCGTGCGCAAAGGCTGCTCTCTTTGCTGGATAATCTCAACGCGTATCTCTCCGCATCGCAACTGGGCATCACGCTCGCCTCACTCGCGCTCGGCTGGATTGGCGAGCCTGTCGTGGCACATCTGCTCGAAGGTCCGCTCGCGGGGCGCATCTCTGAATTCTGGCTCCACACCATCTCTTTCTTTATTGCGTTTGTGGTCATCACGTCGCTGCACATCGTCCTCGGCGAACAGGCTCCGAAGCTGCTCGGTCTTGAGCGTGCAGAGAGTGTTTCGCTGATGGTCGCGTGGCCGATGCAGATTTTCTACAAGATGTTTAGCTGGCCGATACGCGCGCTCGACTGGGCCAGCGCATACACCGTGCGCATCTTCGGTCTTCACCCGACCGCCGAACACGCCTCTCTTTACACGGAAGAAGAGTTACGACAGATTATCAACGCCTCGCACAAGGGAGGCTTTCTTGATGCTCACGAACAACGCCTCATTAACAGCGTCTTTGATTTCGCGAACGCGGCAGTGCGCGAGGCTATGATCCCGCGCATTAACATCGTCGCCGTGCCATTCGCATCAACCCTTGACGAGATCGAAGAGGCTTTCTGCGAGCACGGCTATTCGCGTCTACCTGTCTATCGAGAGCGGCTGGACGAGATAGTCGGCGTGCTCTTCCTCAAAGACATCCTCACCTGCCGGCGCAAGGGTGCTGCAAAT
>DASWMI010000040.1:0-13392 GCA_036399835.1 Pyrinomonadaceae bacterium
TCGCACAGGGCAAACCATGATGCATCCGGCCTTCGGGATGGGCGAGGTAACGGCTGTCATCGAGCCGCAGAAGATTGACGTGCTCTTTGCTGACCGCCTGCGCAGATTGATTCACGGTCGCAGCTAAGCGTCTTTTGCCAAAAGCCTGACAGCCTGCGGGTCGCTAACAACAGTTTGCGGCCCGTAGGCTCGCAATTTGGTCCAGGCGGCCTTGCGTGCAAGCTTAAAGAGCAAGCTATCTTTCAATAGTCACGGCGAGGTCGCGGCCTGCCGTGGCTTCATTGCCTGCCAGGTCAGCCGCGATGATGCGCAGGATGTAATCGCCCGCAGGTAATTCCTCAGTCTTCCAGTTATCCCTGACGGCCAGCCCGTCGCGCACCCTGTTGGTCACTTCATATAGAAAACGCGTCTGCGCGCTGCCGTAGACGGTGATGCCACTCTCATCTGCATAAGCAATCTTGACAGCCTCTGGTCCAGCGGGCAGGCGGTCAAAGAGCATAGTGATGCGCGGTTGCTCAAACCCTCTCGCGGGAGTCTCATTCGGGAGCAGCAACTGGTAGCCGAGCCTGTAAAGGCCGAGCCGCCTGCGCGCGGCGTTCCCGTCAACCTGATCGTAAGCATCAACCACCAGCCGCACAGCCCCACGCAGGACCAGCCGGTTATGACGCTTTTCGCTCAAGCGTTCTCCGGCCTGGTTAAAGAGTTGTATGCCGTCGCGCTCTATGCTCGGCGGCAGGTGGTCCGAGAAGCCCGGCAGCGGCAGGACCAGCGGGTTGACCTCCGCTCCGGGTGGACCAAAATTCAGATGCACGTGATACATACGATTGACGCTGCCGAGCGGGTCTCCGACGCGAAAGCGTGTGCCGCGCTTGATGCGTATGCGCGCGATCTTTCCCTGCTCGTCGCGGACTGGCTGAAACTGCTCGCTCTTGAGCGGCTCGTCCTTTTCGTTGCGACCGACGCTCAGATGTATATAAGAGATCAACCCCACGCGCAGCCCCTCGTTCAAGCTGCCAAAGCCCCAGTTACACATTGGACCAGCGACCTTCTCTTCATGGACGACCCGCACGGTCGCCCCGTAACCGGCCTGAACATCTATCCCGCTGTGCAGATGGTGACGGCTCTCGCCGTCGTAGCTGCCGCGCACTTCGCCCATCGTCGCAACGACCTCGTGCCCGCCCTGCTGCGGGTCAACAGGCCAGGGGAAATCACCCGCGCGGTTCAACGTCTGCGCGGATAAGCGCGGCAAGACTTCATTCGTCTCCGCCGCAGGGCTGCTTTCGCTTCCGTCGCCGTTCTTATTTCTGCTGCTCAAGCCTTCATTCTTATCTCTGCCCGTCTCGTCTGCCGGAATGATTTTCCTGACGAGATAGTTGGCGCTGTCTGCGACATACAGTGCGCCGTCTGCGTCAAGCGCCAGCCCCGCCGGTTGATTAAAACGCGCTTGCTGCTGCCCGTCTCCGTTGGCAAAGCCGGAACCCGACCCGGCCAGTTCGTAGACACGCCCGTCCGGCGCGATCTGCAAGACACGTGCATGGTCCTGTTCCGTCAGATAGAGAAATCCGTCATGCGTGAGGGCCAGCCCGAGAGGGGAAGACAGCGGCCTGGAAGCATCCGGCATTGATAAGGCAAAGGTCGTGACCTGCCCATCTTTTATCCTGCGCAGGCGGTCGTTGCCCGTGTCGGCGATTAACAGTTCGCCTGAAGGCGTGTGGATGATGCCGCAGGGCGTGTCGAAGAGAGAGCTTTGCGTAGGCCCATCCAGATAGCCGGGCGCAGCGCCACCGGCCAGCGTTTGGACCTGGCCGTCTGTGGTAATCAGGCGTATGCGGTCGTTGTAACTGTCGGCCACGTAAACTCTGCCTGACTGGTCCAGAGCCAGGCCGATTGGTCCATTAAACTGCGCTTCAAGAGTTGGCCCGTCGAGGTATCCGGCCTTTCCATTTCCGGCGATGGTGGTGACGTCTCCTGCCGGAGTAATCCTGCGTATGCGATTATTGCCCGTGTCCGCGACGTAGAGATTGCCCGCATCGTCCAGGGCCAGCCCAGAAGGAGTATGAAAGGAGGCCGCTGCGCCGCTCCCGTCCGCGAAGCCCTCCTGACTTCCGGCCAGAGTCGTTAACGCGCCCTCGCGCGTCAGCTTGCGTATGCGATTACTCTCGCCCGCATCCGAGATGTAAAGATTTCCCTGCTGGTCCAGCGCCAGTCCGAAGGGGTCTTGAAACTGCGTCTGCGCGAGATTCGTGCCATCCTGAACACCCGGCGCGCCGCTGCCCGCGAAGGTCTGCACAAGAGAGCGCCAGCCCGCGCGCGTCGGTCGCGGCTTTTCGGCCCTGCGCTTTAAGAGGAAGAAGGCCACAGAGCCTGTGATGATGACGAGAAGCGCGATGATAACCAGCTTGATTGATTTCGAGGGATACATGCGGATGAGAGTTGATTTTCAGCTTACGGGTTGGGAATTTCGGAATCCTTTAGCGTTCATGCTTTGGTCTACTCGGAAGTTTTTCGGGCAAGTCCAATTCGTCGTCTAATAAAACATCCGTACACACGCCTGCTATTCGCGCGTACTCCAACAAAGCGAAGTATGGCGGCTCGCGTTCTCCTCTTTCGTAGCTTGAAATGTTGGTCCGGTAAAGGTCTTCAGTTAATCCCATACGGTCAAGTATTTCGTTCTGTGACAGACCCAGAGAAAGACGAATTGTAAGAAGCTTTTCAGCAAGACGCTCTTGTTTACGGCGCGCAGACCTCCCCATCAGGATTGACCTCCCGACGGAGACTTGCTTTTGGCCCTATTTGAGGCTACAGTGTTCCAGTATGTTCTTGTCGCCGTGAGTATGAACCTTTCATGCTCAACGGCGATGCTCATCAATTCTTTGTGGTTGAGGAGCTACGCATCTGGCCGTTGCCTTGTATTTTCAAAGACTCGAACGCTGGCAAGAATAGCACAACCCTCATCATCCTTTAAGGGAGACCTCATGACGAAAGAAAAACATGAATATCAAGCTAAGGTTTCGGACGATAACGGGATAAGGCGCAGCAAAGTGCCCTCACCGCTTTTGAGAATCATCGGAGCTAAGCCGGGAGACTTTTTGAAGTTCATGGTGGATGAAGCGGGCAATGTGACGATGAAGATTGAAAAAAGGAGAAAGAGAAAGCGTCAGTAGCTGGCACGCTTTCGCGGGCGAGAGTTGTGCTGCTGGATGAGGCCGCTGTGGCCCGGAGCGGCGGCCTCATTACTACACGAAGCAGGCTCGGAATTTCAGTCTCTAAAAATTGCCTTCAACCATGACAGCCCTTTATCCGACAACTCTTTTAATTAAAGCGATGAATTCGTCTATATCCTCTTCGGTCGTATCGTAGGAGGCCATCAGGCGCACTTCCGAGGTCTCTTCATTCCAGACGTAGAAGAAATATTCCTGTTGTATGAGGGGGACAAACTCTCGCGGGATGATGGCGAAGACGGCGTTGGCCTCGACGGCTTGAGTAATCCTGATGCGCGGTATGCGCTCAAGCTCTGCGGCGAGGCGTCGGGCCATCTGATTGGCGCGGCCTGCGTTTTCGAGCCAGAGATTATCAGAGAGGAGCGCGGCGAATTGCGCAGAGATAAATCTCATCTTGGATGAAAGCTGCATTCCCTGTTTGCGTATAAACTTGAAACCTTCGGACAGCTTTCGATTAAAGAAGACGACGGCCTCGCCGTACATCATCCCGTTTTTGGTCCCGCCGAAAGAGAGTATGTCTATGCCCGCGTCCGCGGTTATCGCCTTGAGAGGCAGGTTCAAAGAGGCTGCGGCATTCGAGAGTCTTGCTCCATCCATGTGGAGCAGCAGCCCGCGCTCGTGCGCGTAAGCTGCCAGCGTCTCAATCTCGCGCGGGGTGTAGACAGTCCCCAACTCCGTCGTCTGCGAGATTGAAATCACCTTCGGCTGCGCATGATGCTGGTCTCTCAGCCCGTGCAGCCGCGGCTCTATCTCGCCGAGACCGATCTTTCCATCAAGGGTCGGGAGCGCGAGCAGCTTACAGCCAGTGTAATTCTCAGGAGCGCCGCATTCATCCACATTGATGTGGGCCAGTTGAGAACAGATGACGGCATGATAGGGAGAGGTCGCGGCCTTGAGTCCGAGCACGTTGGCCCCCGTCCCGCCGAAGACAAAATAAACATCCGTCTCTTCACCAAAATGCTCTCGGAAGATGGCGGTCGCATCTTGAGTAAAAGGGTCGTCGCCGTAGGCCACGACATGCCCGGCGTTCGCGTCTGCGATGGCCTCCATGATGCGCGGATGGACCCCTGCATTATTATCGCTGGCGAAGCTGCGTCTGGGTGTCATCGTAGGATTATCAGAAACCGCACACTTGAATTTAAACTCTCTATTAATCTAGGGAACTGTTTCCGCTCATGATAAGCGATTTCGATTCAAACGGCGATGCCGAACTGTTCAAGATACGAAAGGTCCAGCGACCACTCGTGGCAGCTACGCCGATGCCATTGTTCAAAGCACCCCTCTATGTAAGCTTCGGCATCCTCTCTGGACCAGTTATTGACGCGTGCGAGATGGGCGACGGCCTCGCGACGCCTGCCGCGCACGCCCGCCAGCCCTATGTGCTTGACCTCATGGCAGCGAGGGCAGAGGGCTATCAAACGCTCCAGCTTCTGGACGCGGCTTGCATCATCATAAGAGAAGACCTCGTGGCATTCGACGGGCCAGCGGCTGCCCTTCCCGCCGCAGATTTCGCAGACCCTGCGCGCACGCCCGAAGGTGTGAGCCTTGAGCCGCTCCCATTCATCCCGTGAGACATGCGAGCGAACATTCTTGTACCAACAACTCTTCGGGACGAGCTCTATCGTCAGCAGAGTGCGCAAAACTTTATCTCTTGTCTCGCTCAGGCGCGTGTGGCTTTCAGCGCTTCGAGCAATTTGTAGGTGGCCTGTACGTCATAGGCGGCGCGATGATTCCCGCCCGGCAGCCCGTAGAGCGCACAAGCCTGTTCGAGCGTCACAGATTTTTTCGCGCCCGAGACGCTTTTGATTAACTGCATAGCGCAGCGCCAGCCTCTTTCCGTAGAGCTTTGACGATAGCGCGAGCAGGTCGCGGCAAAGGCGCGGCGGTCAAAGGCCGCGTTATAAGCAATCAGGAGTCGGCCATTGATGAGAGCTTCGAGCGCAGGCCAGATGTCTATCCAGCAGGGCGCGGACTCAAACTCGCTTCTCTCGAAGCGATGATGTTTCGAGCGCGGCGGGAGCGGGTTAAAGACAGGCTGGACCAGCGATTCAAAGATAATCTCGCCGCGCGCGTCTCCGAAAGCGATCTCGATAATCTCAAGCGTCGGCCCGGCCCCGACAGTCTCCGTGTCAATAATCAAAGACCTCTCGTTGAACTCGTGGATTTCGAGCGCCGGTGTATAGAGTTGTTTGGTATTGAAATACATAAAAGGAAAATGGACCGGATGCGTTCTTGATAAAGAACAGGCTCAATCAAATTCTACGCGTGGCTTGGATTGCTCTCTGCCGACTCTTCCCGCTTTGATTTCCGCCTTGAAATAGTTTTCTCCGCGCACGGGCGCGCCCGCCATACGCCGCAGCATGGCAATCTGCCCGACGTGTGTCAGCGCGTCCGCCACAGGACCCTGGAACAGCTTTTCCTCGGGGAAGCCGAGCGGTTCGGCGGAAGCCAGATAAGCATCCAACTCTTTGAGCGCGGAGAAGAAGCGGTCCACTTCTTCCGCCCAGGGCAGCGGAGTAGAGTCTTGCCAGACATGCTGACCCTTTGCCAGCGAGAGCGCCCAGTCCATCAAATCGCACAGGTGGGCCAGAATCTCTGCGGGAGTGCGCGTCGTTTCAGCAGCACGCCATGCGGCAAAACTATCAGGAGCATTCGCCAGAGCCTTGCCGCCGCGATAAGCCAGCGTCGCCAGCGTGTGACGCAGCATCTCGCGCTTGCCTTCGGAAGTAGAATTCAAAGCTTCACTCATCTTCCCTTCACGCTCCTTCCTGCAACATCCTTAGAGCGGCAATGCCTTCCAGTCATTCTCATGTAGAAACTCATTGATTGCCAGCTCGACCATCACGGGGTCCAGATTTCTCTTAAAGACAATCGCGCGCGGCGGGATTCTGGACAGGGGTTCGCGGCTGCCCCTCAGCTCTTCCCAGGCGGCGAGGATAAAATTTCTGATTCCGGCCTGGTCCAATTCCCTGAGCCGCTCCCGCAAATGCTCAGGCGTCCAGAAGCCGAGTATTTCCAGATAGACCTGCTGCCCCTGAGGGTGGACCAGTACGAAATCAGGGATAAAACTGTTGTCGCCGGAGCTTAAAACTTCGCTGCTCGCTTCAAGCGTCCAATCGGACTCAAAGCGCTGCCAGGCATCGTAGAATTTTTCCAGCACGGGATTCTCATACGGAATCGGGCTCAGATAATGAGAGCGCAGCTCGTGCTGATCGCTCTCCAATTCAAAGAAGGCATGGCCCGCGCCGGGCTTCTGCTCTATCTCTGCGCGCATGCGCCAGCCTGTACAGAGCAGGAGCGCGGGCAGAAAGACGGCCATCTGTACGCCGTACTTTTGCGAGCGATGAAAGATGGAGACTGGACCATCAAGACGTATTTCATACCCGCGCGAGGGCGTGCCCCTGACCGTGTGAATCAGCCTGTAAGATTTAATCGCACCGAACAGCTCTCGATACCCCGCGGCGCTTTGCGGCTCGACCCACAGACGCATCTCCACGCAACGATAAAGCAGGGCCTGCGCCTGCGCCAGATTGTAAAGGTCCAGCAGCTCCTCGTTCTTCAGAACATCAAACTTTAACAGCTCCTGATTCTCCGGCAGGTCCGCGTAAAGCTTAGAGGGGAGCGATTCCGAATCGCAGCCAAGCTCAAGCGCCGTCTCCTTCCAAAGCTGCTCGCGCGTCGCCGCGTTGATGACAGGATGAACCGCTTGCGCCCTGAGGAAAAGCGCGCGGCGGATTTCCGCAGGCTCTAAGTCGCTGGCGGTCTCGAACAGGCAGCGGTCCATCAAGAGCTTAATCAGCCCGCGCAGGATTCTATAATCGGTCCCCGCCCCGACATACTCTTCGAGCGCCTGGTCCAACTCCTTGCGAGCGTGCCCTTGATGCACATCAAAGAGATTGATGAGAGCATCCGCATCGCGTAGATAACCAGCATCATCACGGTCAATATAGCGCGGTCCAGTGCGCGTTCCGCGTCGCCAACTCTGTGCCAGGTCAGCCGTCAACATCTTTCAAGATAATTCCCCTATCTGTTTCAAGGCTTCGATTTAATGACTAATTTTAAACAAGCCGTCTGAGCCTGCCAGCATCCTCCGTCTCGGACCGTGCTTCGCGAAACTGGCCCACATCGCTGCGCCGACGGCTGATGTGCTCTTCTGTCGTCTCGCTCGTCACGACTTCATAAAGGATAGCTTCCTTTTCAGGTTGCTTGCGCAGGATACGACCCAGCCGCTGTATGTGCTCGCGCGTAGAGCCTGAGCCGGAAAGCACCACGGCGACGGAAGCCTCCGGAATATTGACGCCCTCGTTGAGCACCTTGGAGGTCGCCAGCGCCCACACGTCGCCGCGATTAAAAGCTTCGAGCCACTGTTTGCGCTCCTTGATGGCGGTCTGGTGCGTAATCGCAGGGATGCAAAATTGCTCCGAGATGCGATAAACCATCTCATTCTCGGCAGTAAAGATGAGCGTGCGGTCTCTTCTGTGACGGGTCAGCAGGTCCGCGAGCACGCGTAGCTTGGCTTCTGTGCCGAGCGCTATGCGCTTCGATTCGCGATACGCCATCATCGCCCTGCGGCCCGCTTCGCTACGCGCGCTCGCCGCGATAAAGAGCTGCCATCCTTGCAGGCTGCTCAAGGAAATATGCTTCTCCTTGAGAAACTCTCGAAAGACTACGCGGGCCTCTTCGTAGGCGGCACGCTCCTCCTGGCTCAGCCTGACGTTGATACGCGCGACGCTGTAATCCGAGAGATACTCGCCCGCCAGCTCGTGCGCCTCCCTGCGATAAACGATTGGTCCAATAAGCTGCTCAAGGCTGCGCTCTTCGCCGTCCGCGCGTTCGGGCGTGGCCGTCAGCCCCAGACGAAAGGGAGCAATCGCCAACTCAGCCGCGTAGCGATAGATACTGCTCGGCAGATGATGACACTCGTCAAAGATGATGAGTCCGAACTGGTTGCCCAAGCGTTCCATAAAACGGAAGGCTGAAGCGTATGTCGTCACGGTCAAAGCGCCGACCTCGTAATATCCGCCACCGATGAGGCCCACTTCCGCCTGAAAGCATGAGAGCAGCAGGTCGTACCACTGGTTCATGAGGTCTATCGTCGGGACGACGACGAGCGTCGAGCGCCTGGTCCGCTCGATAGCCATCTGCGCGACGAGGCTCTTGCCAGCGCCCGTCGGCAGAATGACCACGCCGCAACGCGCGGCCCGCTTCCATTCATTGATTGATTGTTCCTGATAAGGACGAGGCTCGACCGAAAACTTCGTGTGGAAATCGAACTCTTGATAAGCGCGTGCCTGGTCTTCATAAAGAACGCCCTGGCGTATCAACTCCCTGACAACATGCCTGTAGGTCCAGGCCGGAGCACGCCAGCGCATCACGCGCTCATCCCAGCGAAACTCCCTTGGCACGGACGCCTCGCTCCCGGCCCCCTCAAGCAACAGCGTCCCCGCATCAAAACGAAGCACAAGCGGTGTCGAACTCATCATCTATTCAAGGATACATCAGCCGCTTTAAAAATTGGACCAGGCTTAGTGGACCAAGCTTACAGGCTGCCTTCATCCGCAGAAGGGCCGTAGATTGAAGGGACAGCCACATCGTTGAGCCGCAGGTAAACGCCAAGCTGCGCGCGATGATGAATGTTATGATTCATCACCATCCCACGCAGGACGGCCATGCGCGGCATGGTAAAGACAGTCTTCCCGCCATGCAGCAGCGACCAGGGCTTGAAAAACTCTTCATCGCTCGCCTCTGCGATGGCCGCACGCGCCTCCGCGACATTCTTATCGAACGTCGCCAGAAACTCTTCCCTTGAATTAAGCTGCTCGGCCCTCAAAGGCGGACCGCCCACAGGAGCTATATCAATGGAATCCTTCTTGAGCGTATGCACGGTCCAACTAGGGAGGTTCGCCAGGTGCGTCGCCAGCCCGCCCATCGGCGTGGACTTCTCATGCGGCTTCCAACCCAGTCTGTCCTCCGGCACGCGCTCCAAAGTCTTACGCGTATTCGCCATCTCATGGTCAAATTCCGGCAGCAGCGTTTCGCTTAATCTCATTGATCTCTCCTTTGGTGTTTGAGCGTAAGTCTTATCCTGATGGGTTAGAGATTCAACTTTCCTGCGTTAGAGTCCATTGAGCACCTGCTTTATGGGCTGGCTGAAGATGATCTAAATCATGCGGCCTGCTGAGCTATTCTTTGCTGTAAGAATAACAGCACTTCGCGCTTCTGCAAGGGAGTCAGCATGTCAATACTGTTGGCCTGATATTTTTTCTTGAGCCAGTCAACCAGTTGGTCCTCGGTCTTGCCTAGAGCGCGGCAGGCGGCGAGAATCTCTGTCTTTGAGCCGTTCTCCGTCGCTGCTGTCGAATCAAGCGTGACGGGGGCAGCGGTCGCGGCTCTCTTCTCGCGCGTGTGCGCTGTGGGCGGCAGAGGCTCTTCTTCCGCCGGATCGCTGGCAGAGATGGGCGAGATGGTGGCTGGAGTGTAGCTGAGCATGTCTTCCATATCCTGCGTGAAGAATTCGGAAGCATTGACGGCAAGCAGGGTCGCGGCAATCAATGAGCGCTTCTGGCCCATTTTCTGTATGGTGTTAACCTGGTCCGCGATGTCCGGGTTGGCGACGCGGCCCGTCGGCTGGCCTTCAACGCGAGCATCGCCGGCAGGGAATTTAGCGCCGCAGCCTCCCTTCTTCCTAAAGCAGAGCCATCCTCCTCCATATTCTTCTTTGCCCTTGATGATGGCGGCCTGTTTGCAATCCGGGCAGAGGCGCTGTGATTCGCGATAACGATATTTCGTCTCGCGCGAATTGCAGGAGCCGTCGGCCTCCGCGACGAGCAGGTCTCCGCGAAAGAGCTGGCAGCGATAGAGATAGTAGAAGAAGGGTTCGCCTTCGTAATCTGCGCCGGTCCAGTCTTCAATGCGCTCGATGAGCTGAAAGCGCGTCGAGAGACCGAAGAAGGTCGTCAGCTTTTCGGCTCCGGGCTTGAGCAGCGTGAGCTTGTCCGTGCCCGGGATAAGGCCGTAGTCCACATCCCTGCGAAGGACGCGGCTGACGAATTCCGTAATCGTGTTGTAACGCTCGACAGCCAGCTCTATGGACATAGCAGGCATAAACTGCGAGCGGTCAAGGTGCGCCAGCGCAGCCTCGCTCGCCAACGCCGCGTTCATCTCTCTATCTTCTGCGCTCATATTTTTTCATCCCGTGTGCAATATCGAAGAAAAGGATCAGGGCGGCAGCGTACATGATGGATAAAAGAGGATCTCTTTTCAGCTTATAGCTGCCGCGCCAATTCTTCATCGTTTCTCTCTTGACGTTAGAACGGAATCGCTTTCTCGTCTATCTCGACGGGGGCTGGCGCGCGTCGCGCTGCTGCTGCCTGGCGCGTAGGCTGGCCGCTGCTCGCCGGCTCGAATTGCCGGACCGGAATACCTTCGCGCTCGCCGCTGTTCGCAGAGTCCAGGAAATGCACCTCGCTTGCATTCACTTCAAGCGTGTAGCGCGATTTGCCTTCCTTGTCGGTCCAGTCTTCAACGTGAAGTCTGCCTTCGACGTAAACGCTCCGGCCCTTGGCTAAAAATCTCGAAACCGTCTCGGCCTGTTTGCCCCAGACCGTGACGCGAAACCAGGTCGTGATGTCCTGCTGCTCACCGGCATTATTCTTGCGGCGCTCGTTGCTGGCAAGACTGAAAGTGCAGACAGGCGTGCCCTGCGGCGTGTAACGCAGCTCGGGGTCGCGTCCCAGATTGCCGACGACGATAATCTTATTGAATGACATTTCTCTTGTTCCTTATCTCTTGATACTTTCGGCCATGAAGGTTTGAACTCAATAGTTTGAGTCCAAACACCTCATCTTTCGTCTCATATGTGGGACAGTGTATCACACACAACAACCGCTGTATAGCGTTATTAACTTTAAGCGGAGGCTCAATCTGTTTCCGAAAATATCAATGACTTTGAGGGATGCGAGGGATGTGTGCGTTATCCAGCCGGTTTACACTTTCTCGAACAACGAGAGGCGGCGGGCGAGCGTCTGGTCCAGTTTGAGTAAAAATTCCTGGCGGCTGATGCCTTTTGCGCCGAGAGTCTGCATGTGAGGCGTGACCATCTGAATATCAATCCAGTCGAGACCTCTTGCAGAGAGATGCTCTATCAGAAAGAGCAAAGCGAGCTTGGAGGCATTCGGGCGAAGGTAAAACATGCTCTCGCCGGAGAAAGCGCCTCCGGCGTCAACGCCGTAAAGCCCGCCGACGAGCCGCTCGCCTTCCCAGACCTCCACGCTATGCGCCTGGCCCATGCGGTGAAGCGCCAGATAAGCCCTGATCATCTCAGGCGTAATCCATGTGCCGACTTCGTGCGAGCGTTTAACCCATGCGCAGGCGCGTATGACCGCCTCGAAATCTTTATCAATGGTCAACTGAAAGGGGGCAATGCGTTTGACTCTCAAGAGGCTACGCGGGATGTGCAAGTCCTTGAACTCAAGCACGCCCCTCTCTTCCGGGCAGAACCAGGTCAGGGGCCAGCCTTCCATCGGCCAGGGAAAAATCCCCCGGCGATAAGCCTGGACCAGATTGGCCGGATTGAGCTGGCCGCCGATGGCGACAATATCCCCGTAAGGCGCGAATCTCGGATCGGGAAAGCGTATTAGGCCCATAAAGCTCAGTTTTAAAGTATAACAGGATAGCGCGTAAACCTTTTCATTTTATCAAAGCAGAAGAGCATGTCCGAATTGAAAATCGGGCCGGCGTTTTTCGGTCTCTTTAAGCTCAGACTGGACCACTGGCCGCGCGTTCAAGAATTTCTCAACCACCCTCTGCGAAATTTAAGCTGGAAAAATCAAAAATAAATAGGCCCATTCCTGCGCTGTGACTGCGTGTCTATTCTTCTATGGCAACAGTTGTCGCCGTTATCCAGCACCGGAACGAGCCGGAAGACAGGCCAGATGTTTGTTCGGCGCAAGCGATGACGGCGCGCCGGGAAAGGAAGCCTCGTGAAATGTTCAGGCATCTCGTTAAGCTTTACGCCAGTGTGAGCGATCAGTCTTCCCCTCTCTTCAAGCATGTGTGCCGTCGCAAAGCACTGCGCAGGCAAGCTCCGATAGTCGCGCTGGCGCTCTACTTTGCGGTCTTAGTCTCTTCTCCGCTATTGACCACCCGGGCCGCACTTCCTGCCGGGGCCACGCTCAGTCCTTCAGCCACAGAACCCGTCATCTGGACCGGCACGGCCACTGGTCCAGCCAGCGCCATGAGCACCGCCGCGTCCTGTCGAGAAGGCGTGGACTGCGACACCTTCGCCCTGTCTCTGGATGGGAGCGCTGCGGACTGGGCGAACAGGGCTGTGCGAATCAAAATCAGTTGGAAGCTGGCCGCCACCGATTACGACTTATACCTCCTGCGGGAAACGACAAACGGCCTTTATATCATCTCGCAATCCGCCAACCATCCGGCGAATTCGCATGATACGTTCGAGACGATAGACTTTGACCCAAGGGCCTACGGGACCGGCAGGTATCTGGTGCGTATTATGTACGCGGCGGCGACCCCCTTAGACCAATACACGGGCGCGGCCAGCGTGTGGGCGCTTAAAACGGAGACCGCTTGCAGGCTGCCCGGAGTCACGGTCTTGATTGACCAGACGGGGGATTCGATGGATGCCAACCCGGCCCACGACATCGAGCGCGTCTCAATCGCAGAGCCATACACGGTCGGGTCAAGCAAGCTGGTCTTTACGATGAAGCTGGTGGACCTCAGCTCGCTGCCTGGCGATACGGCATGGCGCGTCTCTTTCCGTGTCCCGAACGTCGTCGGCCCGCGCTACTTCTTGGAGATGAGGACAGATTCCTTCGGAGCAGTCAGCTATAGGTACGGCACTGCGGACAACGCCATTGTGGGCCAGGTGGATTCGGGAACTTATGATCCGCAGCAAGGCACTATCAAGATCGTGCTCTCAAGCAGCAAGATAGGCAACCCCTCGCCCGGCCAGTATCCCGAGCAGAAACTGGACCAGCTCAACATGCAGGTGATTGCTGGACCGACGATTGCCGACAGCGTGCCGGATAGAGATGCGGAGATTTCACAGGCCAGCTATACGCCAGCGGGCAACGCCGCCTGCACCGGAGGGAAAATCGCTTTCGTCAGTAACCGCGACGGCAACTATGATCTTTACGTCGCGAACGTGAAC
>DASWMI010000041.1:0-52554 GCA_036399835.1 Pyrinomonadaceae bacterium
TTAGCTGCTGGCAGGATAAAGGGAAAAGCACGCCGCCGTAAAGGGCGCGGCTACGAAAAAGCGCATGAGCTACGAGATTACGTCTGCGGCGACAAAGAAAAAGGCGGGACGTTGAGCCGACCTTTCATCGAGCTTCACAATCCCGCGCTTTATCTTGTGGACCAGATTCTGACTGGCTTTATTGCTCAGGCAGATATTGCCTGGGGTTGACGGGCTGGTCGTTGATGCGTACTTCATAATGCAGGTGTGGACCAGTCGAGCGGCCCGTCGAGCCGACGCGTCCGAGCACAGTGCCGCGCGCGATAATCTGGCCGACCGCTGCTTCAATCTTTGAGAGATGCCCGTATCTGGTCGAGAGGCCGTCGCCGTGGTCTATATAAACAACCTGTCCATAGCCGTTCTGCCATCCGGCGATAACGACCGTCCCGTTGGCTGCGGCGACGACCGGAGCGCCCGAAGGGGCTTCTATATCCTGTCCCGTATGCAGTTCGTAGGAGCTGCCGCCGAAGGGATTGCGCCGACCGCCAAAGCCGCTCTCGAGAGAGCCTTCGACGGGCCAGATGGAAGGTATCGTCGCGCGCTCGCGCAGGGCAGCCTCGTAGGTCAGAAGCTCCTCTTCGAGATGGGCCGCCTTGTCTTCGATAAGCGCGATGGCGTATTCATCCATCGGCAGCGCAGGGCCGCCAGCCCCGCGTACCTCGGCCTGCCCCTCATGCGCGACGCCTGCTGTTTCGGCAATCCTGCGCGAAGCGTCTTCAACCGCCTCGACCCGGTTGTTGAGATTGTTTAATTGCTGGCGCTGGCGTTCATTCTCGGCGCGCAGACGTTCATTTTCATGCTCTATGCGCAGATGCCTGGCCTGCTGAGCGAGACCGTAAAAGCCATAGAGCGCGCCGCAGAGAATCACCAGCGCGAGCGCGGCAAACAGTTTGAGCCAGCGTTTATGGACGCAAAAACGGCGAATCTGTGAGCGTGAACGGGAAGTACGGGCGATGATAAAAGCGTAGAAACGGTCGTCTCGGGCCATTTCAGTTGTGCTCCTTTTTGCTTGTGGTCGCAGGCGCGAGAGTCGGGGGAGACGCGCCACAGACGACAGCGGAAGTGCACAGTCTGCCGCACGATGGCGACTGGTGCGCAACTAACAAATTACGAGGTGCTTGCTTTAAGAACCTGCCTGAAGAATGCAACCGATGGACGCTTCTGCCTGATAGGGCCGCTAGCAGAGAAAAGTCTATCTGATGGTTGCAAGGGTGCGCAAACTATCACATGGCGCGCATGATTGCAACCGTCGGGAAAGAGATAAAGTGAAGAGAAGAGAGCTGAGAGGCTCGAAGCGAGAGGCTGGAAATCAATATTTCTGAGAGCAAAGGCAAGTCTTAGTCAGAGGCCAGAGGTCAGTATTTCTTTGACCTGCGGCCTTCTGATCTCCGGCTTCCGTGAGTTTCTTTTAGAGTTCTTCGGCCTCTTCACGGCGACGCTGCTGGCGCGTGCGGAACATCGCCAGCACGATGATCAGCATGAGAGCGACGAAGGCTATAATCAGACCGGCCTTAATGGCGAAGAGCAGCACGCCGACCAGTTTGATTAACTGGCGCAGCAGCGTAATGACTAGAACGATGATGGTTAAGATGCCGCCCCAGCGGCTCGCCGTCCAAAGAAAAGCTGACATCATGCGTAAACCCCTACTACAGCATAAAGGAAAAAGCAAAAAGGTAAAAGGCGCTCGGCGTCGTCGGTCCTCGAATCCGCAATCTTGAGCGCGTCAATCGTGAAAAGCGTCTGCTATCTGTTGACGATTGACGCGTTCAACTCTTTTCTCGCTTTCATCTTCATAGTCTAGGCTCAAAGGGCAGAGCGCCTGCGTCGCGTGATGTGACGCGGGTCGTGATGTCGCCGGTATACCTGGAAGAGTCCATAGAGAGCGGCGAGCTGACGACCGAAGCGGGCGGCCTGTGCGCGTCGAAAGCCTGTCCCGAGCGGTCGCGGCCCTTACGCCGCCGCAGGTAATCAACCAGCATGTAAACGCCGAGCGCGACGAGCGCGATGGGGAGAAACTGTTTGACGGGAAGCTGTATGCCGAGCAGAGTATGCAGCAGAAAGATGGTGCCGAGCGCGATTAGCGTAATGCTCCAGGCGAGCGGGTTGCCGTAAAGCCTGCGCGCGATAGCGTCCTCGACGGCATCCGGCGCGAGGCCCGAGCGCATCAACTGCGCCGTGCGATAAGCATCAACCGCCGCGTAGAGCCATGTCCCGATAAAGCCGAAGATGAAGAAGGGCAGGCCGTTGGTGACGACCGCCATCTGGAAGAAGCTGGCGAAGATAGCAAAGTGTACGATGGCCTTTGAGGTCTGTCCGTTATAGGCTGCGCCGAGTCCGGGGCAGACGAGCGAGAGCAGCGTCGCCACGACGGGCGAGCTTTTGCGGCTCACAAGTTTTGGCAGAACCTCGGCGCGCGACTGTTGCTCAAGCATCTCGACGCCCGCCACGATGCATTCCTGGCAGTACGGAAAACCGCGTATGCGGTGGTCGCACGCAGGACACAAAGCGCGCGCGCAGCTCTTGCATTGCACGACCGCCGGATTCCTCTGATGATAAGCGCAATTCATTGATTTCCCGTTGACTCCTCGAAACCCCTCGTCCGTCTGCTCTGACAGTTTGATGCGAGGCTAACGCTTCTTCTCTTCCGGCGCTTTCTCGTGCTGACCCTCAGTCTGCTTCTCGCTCCCCTTTTGAGAGCCTTCGGCATGGCCGCTCAAGACGGCCTGTATGCCTTCGGAGATTTGCCTGAAATCAACCGCCTCGCCAGCGCCCTTGACCGCGCCGCCCGTGCCGTGAGCGTAAGTTCTTTCAGCCAGTTGCACGCTCGCGCTATAGACACCGCTGATTGAGCCGTCGGCGGAGACCGTGCTGGTCAGGACCATCACGGCGACGAGCAGCATGGTAGCAACTGTCGCAAGCTGCGGGGAGACAATCGGGTCAAGCCAGAGACGCAGCCGCGCGGCAATGCGTGCGGCCAGGGGAGCGCGCAGCTCTTCGGCCTCGGTCGTGCCAATCGTCGCTTGCAGGATTCTCTCGTGTAGACCGGCGGGCAAGGGGAGTTCTTCGCCGATGTATGTATAGCAAGCGCCGATGGAACGCACGACCTGGCCGGGCAACTCCGTGCAGCTTTCGCAGAGAGCCGCGTGGCGTTCCCAGCGATGATAAAGGGGAGCGGGGAGAAATCCGTCAAGGTAATCTGTCAGATATTCTTCAAACTCTGCGCAGGTCATGGCCGCTTCCGGCATGGTCTGGCTCAGGATACGCGTCTCAAGCTCTATGGAAGGCGCGGGGATGTCCTGCGCTGTGCGGCAGACCGCGACGGCGTTTCTGACTTCATTCAAAAGCTCGTGACAGACAGGGCAGCGCAGGGCATGCTCCGCAAAGGCACGGTTGCTCTCGGCATCGAGCATGCCTTCCAGGTAATCTGTCAGACGATCTTCAAATTCAACACAAAGCATTCTCTTACTCGTTTCCGCCCCTCTTGTTAATTCAAAACTGAAAAGCTCACAGGCCGTCCCTCAAATCTGTTTAGAAGACTAAACGCTCCTTCACTTTTGCCTTTTTACTTTTGCCTTCCTCAAGCATTCGTCATCGCCACCACGCGCATACGCCGCAGTATCTTCGCCAACTCAATACGCCCGCGATTGATACGCGATTTGACGGTGCCTTCGGGTATCTTTAAAAGATCAACAATCTCCTGGTAGCTCAACTCTTCTATATCGCGCAGGATGACGCAGGTCCGCAAATCAGGCGAGAGCCTGTCAATGCCTGCCTGGACCTGCTCGCCAAGCTCGCGCCGCTCCATCTCTCTCTGCACAGAGCTGCCCGCCGAGCGCAGATGATAAGTATGGTCTTCAAGGTCATCGGCCTGCGTGTCCTGCGGCGCGCGTTGCCTGCGCCTGTAATCATCAATGATTAAATTACGCGCCAGACGCATTAACCAGTTTTGCAGGTCGCCCTGCTTCGGGTCGTACTGGTTCAGAGAGCGATAGACGCGTATAAAGACTTCCTGCGTCAAATCCTCTGCGGCGTCTGCGCGCGAGGTGAAGCGGTAGGCGAGATTGTAAATCCGGCGCGAATACGTCGAGACAATCTCTTCCCATGCCGCACCATCACCTGCGCGACACTTCCTGACTAACTCGGCTCCTTCGCTGGCAGCCAAAACCTTCGCAGCCCCCACCCTAGTGCCTCTCCCGTCCAGACCCTCTAAATTTTAAAGCGCCCCGCAGGATGGAAAACTCCCTGCCAGCCGAGCTTTACGAAAGGGGGAGAGGTAAAGTTCCCCGATAAAATAGGTCTCAGAGTCCGAGAGTCTGGAGTTTAGGAGTCAAAAGCTTTATTCCTTTGACTCACGACTTCAGACTCTCGGACCCGCGACTTTTCTTTAGTAGTAAAGTATTGTAGCCTTAGCCAGCCACACCATATCTTGTGGTTGTCGGGCTGGCTAAGTCAAGTTTGACACGTGTTATTGATGTCGCCTGCTAATTTTCCGTCTTGGACCAGAGCAGATTTTGCGTAAACACCTGAAATTCATCGCGCTTATTTTACTGGCGGCGCTGATCCTGTGGTGGTTCGGGCGCGGCCTGAACTGGACGGAGGTGCGCGAGGCGGTCGGGCGCTCGGACGGGAGACTCCTGGCTTTAGCCTTGCTGGTCGTGTGCGTCACTTACGGGTTGCGCGCCTATCGCTGGCGTGCCCTGCTGGCTCCGCTGACGCCTGCCTCCATGCGCGAACTATTCGTCGCGACGACGGTCGGTTTCGGCGCTGTCTTTCTGTTCGGGCGCGCAGGCGAAGTGGTCCGGCCAGTGGTCCTGCCTTTACGCGACAGGCGCGTGCGGCCAGCCGCTTCGTTTGTCACGATCATGCTTGAGCGGCTCTGCGACAGCGTCTGCGTCGTAGTGCTCTTTGCTTTGAACCTGTTGTGGTTTCGTCCGACGAACACGCACGGGTCAGAGTTTTCTCGCGTGCGTCTGGTCGGGCTGCTGCTGCTGGCGGTTTTAATCGCGGGGCTGTTCGCGCTGGCCTGGTTTAGGCGGCGTTCGCGTGGCGCGATCAAGTGGGTTGATAAGAGGCTGGCTGGACGGAAGTTTATCCCGTATCGCGTGCGTCATGCGGTCGTCAGTCTTTTGGAACAACTCGCGGGCGCTTTGAGTATCCTGGCGGATGCGCGCGAGGCGTCTATCGTCAGCGGTTGGACGATAGCTTTGTGGGGTTCGATTGTGCTGGCGGACTGGCTCGTGCTGCGGGCTTTCGGGCTACCCTTCGGTCTGGGAGAGACGGTCTTTGTGATGGGCTGGGCGCTGGTCGGCTCGCTCGTCCCGACGCCGGGCGGGGCTGCCGGGGCGTTTCACGCGGCGACTGCCGCAGGGCTGATTTTCCTGGGCGTGGCGCGCGAAGAGGCGGCTGCCGTCTCCATCATCCTGCACTTTATTCTCTTCGGTCCGGCGGTCGTCTTCGGTCTCTACTACTTCCTGCGCGGCGAAGTGAATATCACAAAACTGCGACAGCTAACTTCTTCCGAAGAGGTCGAGCACGCGGTCGAGGATGAGATTATACATCCGCCCGGAGATGAGGAAGGCGGCGGAGAGCTGAAGGTGGCCGAGGCCGGTAAATGAGCCGCAGGCTTTTACCCTTTCCCCTTTACCTTTGAGGAGCGAAGCAACTATGAAGTGTCCTTTTTGCGGTTATCTCGAAGACAAGGTGGTTGATTCGCGCGAGTCGCGTGAGGGCGAGGCGATTCGTCGCAGGCGCGAATGCCTGCGCTGCGAACGGCGCTTTACCTCTTACGAGCGGATAGACGAGATTCCCTACATGGTTGTCAAAAAGGATGGTCGCCGCGAGGCCTTCGACCGCAACAAGGTCATGGCGGGCCTCTTGCGAGCCTGCGAAAAGCGGCCCGTGCCTTCATCCAAGCTCGAAAGCATCGTCAACGCGATAGAGAAGTATGTGCAGGAATCCCCGGAGCGCGAGCGCCCGACCAGCAAGATCGGCGAGATGATTATGCGTCGGCTGAAAGAGCTGGACAAGGTCGCTTACGTGCGCTTCGCCTCAGTCTATCTAGAATTCGAGGATGTCTCCGAGTTTATGAACGAACTCAAACATCTGGTCCGCCAGCGCAACAGCGCAGGGGTTAAAAGAGCCTGACGCGCAGCAATCCGCAATCTTCAGTCGTGAAGGGAAACAGCAGCTCTTTCATTCACGATTTGCGATTGATGATTGAAGCGTTTTACGATTCACGAGAATGAAACCCGTCCGCGCCACAGGATTGGAGAGACTTGAGCTGGAACGCCTGCGCGACCGCGTGGGCCGGCTCTACGCCGTCTTGCAGGAGGCAACGCTGACGGATGAGCCTGCCGCGCCCGGTGCCTGGTCGCCGCCCGTTGATTTGTGCGAGACGGAGAGCGCCGTCATTGTCCGCGTCGAATTGCCCGGCGTGCGCGCCGAGCAGATTAAGGTCGGACTGACGAACACGCAGTTGCGCATCTGCGGCGAGAAGAATAAGCGCGTGCCACGCCACCGCATCATCTCGCATCTATGCTCTGAGCGCATCTACGGGCGTTTCAGCCGCGTCGTCCCCTTGCGCTGGACCATCAATGTGCGTCAAGCGACAGCCAAGCTGTCAAATGGTATTCTGATGGTCCATCTGCCCAAGCAGAAAGACCGTCGCGGCGCGGAATTTAAAGTTCCGATTAAATACAAGGATGAGGGCTGAAAAGAAATGATGAACTCGGGCAGCGCGTGAACTGAAGAGCTTGACTCGTCAGTTGAGTTGATTCATTGGTCCAATGAATCAACTCAGCCAATAGCTTCTCCTTCATCGCTGACGCGTTCCGGCTTTATAAATTATGTCTATTAACAACGAAGAGATTACAGAAGCTCTGGATGCCACCGACATCGGCGAGCAGCAGTTGCAGATTCCGAGCGATCTGCCCGTCCTCCCGCTGCGCGATATAGTCATTTATCCATTCATGATCGTCCCGCTCTTCGTCTCGCGCGAAAAGTCCATCCGCGCCGTAGACGAAGCCCTCGGCGAGAACCGCATGATCCTGCTCGCCTCGCAGAAAGACCTGGACAAGGAAGAGCCGGTCGGCGAAGACCTCTACCAGATAGGCACTGTGGCCGTCATCATGCGTATGCTCAAGCTGCCGGACGGGCGCATCCGCATACTGGTCCAGGGGCTGACGCGTGCGCGCATCGAATCTGTCGAAGCGGGCAGCGAATATCTCCGCGCTCGGCTGCAAGTCTTGCAGGAAGTCCCCGCGCCCGAACGCTCTCTGGAAGTCGAGGCGCTGATTCGCAACGTGCGCGGCTCGATGGAGAAGGCCGTCAATCTGGGTAAGAATATCTCGCCCGAAGTGATGGCGATTATCGCCAACCTTGACGATGCCGGACGGCTCGCGGACCTCTCCGCCTCCAACCTCGAATTGAAGGTCGACGATGCACAGAGCGTCCTCGACATCGCGGACACCACCGCTCGCCTGCGCCGCGTCAACGAGCTGCTCAACAAAGAGATTGAAGTCCTCACGGTCCAGCAGGAGATCAACACGCAGGCGCGCGCAGACATTGACCGCTCGCAGCGCGAGTTCTACCTGCGCCAGCAGATGAAGGCCATTCAGACAGAGCTTGGCGAAGGCAACGAGCTGGCCGAAGAGATTGCGCAGTTTCGCGAAAAGATAGAGGCCGCGCAGATGCCCAAGTATGCCGAAGACGAGGCGCTGCGCCAACTCAAAAAGCTCGAACGCATGCACCCTGACGCAGCCGAGACCGCGACCTTACGAAACTGGATGGAGATCATGGTTGATCTGCCCTGGTCCAAAACTTCCGTTGACAACCTGGACCTCAAGATAGCCGAGCAGGTCTTGAACGAAGACCACTACGGGCTGGAGAAGGTCAAAGACCGTATCCTCGAAGCCCTCGCCGTGCGCAAGCTCAAAGAGAAACCTAAAGGTCCGATTCTCTGTCTGGTCGGCCCGCCGGGAGTCGGCAAGACCAGCCTTGGGCGCTCGATTGCGCGCGCTCTGGACCGCAAGTTTGTACGCCTCTCTCTGGGCGGCGTGCATGACGAAGCGGAGATACGCGGTCATCGCAGAACCTACGTCGGCGCGATGCCTGGCCGCGTCGTGCAGGCCATCCAACAGGCCGGCACGAACAACCCGCTCATCATGCTCGACGAGATTGACAAGGTCGGCGCAGACTTTCGCGGCGACCCCTCATCCGCTCTTCTGGAGGTCCTGGACCCTGAGCAGAACAACTCTTTCCGCGATAACTATCTGGGCGTCACGTTCGACCTCTCGAACGTCATCTTTATGACGACGGCTAACGTGCTTGACACGATTCAGCCAGCGCTGCGCGACCGCATGGAGGTGATTCGGCTGGCGGGTTATACGGAGGAAGAGAAGCGCGAGATCGGGCGTCGCCATCTGTTGCCCAAGCAGATGGAAGAGAACGGCATCACGCCGCGCGACCTGCACATCTCTAAGTCTGCGCTGGCCGCCATCATACAGCAGTACACGCAGGAGGCAGGGCTGCGCCAGCTTGAGCGCGAGATCGGAGCTATCTGCCGCAAGGTCGCGCGTCGCATCGCCGAAGGGCACACGGGCACGGTGCGCGTCTCGCCCAAGAACCTGCACGAGTTTCTGGCCGCGCCCAAGATTATTCCCGGCGAGGTCTTGAAAAAGGACCAGATTGGTGTGGCAACCGGGCTGGCCTGGACGGCTGTCGGCGGCGATGTGCTCTTTATAGAAGTCCTGCGCATGAAGGGCAAGGGCGCGCTGGTGATGACCGGGCAACTCGGCGATGTCATGCGAGAGTCCGCGCAGGCAGCCTACTCTTACGCCAAATCGCGCGCCAAAGAGTTGGAGATTGACGAAAGCGATTTTGAAAAGTACGACCTGCACATACACATCCCCGAAGGCGCGATCCCGAAGGACGGCCCCAGTGCGGGCATCACGCTCGCCACCGCGATGGTCTCGGCGCTGGCCCAGCGCCCCGTGCGTAAGGACGTGGCGATGACGGGCGAGATTACCTTGCGCGGCAATGTGCTCCCGGTCGGCGGGGTCAAGGAGAAGGTTCTGGCGGCGCGCCGCGCGCGTGTGACGAAGATTCTGCTCCCGGCCCTCAACCGGCGCGATATGGACGAAGTGCCGAAAGAGCCTTTCAAGGATATACAGTTTATCTTTGTGGACAACATGCGACAGGTTTTCCGCGAGGCTCTCAAGGAGAAGGTCACGCCTCCCCTGACCTCCGGGACGAGGCCCGCTCGTCTGCCGCAGGCAGCCTCCGGGCGGAACGTCTAAAGGGGCTTCGCAGAGAGACCTTGAAGAGAGCCGCCGGATTGACCTTGAAGCGGGTTAGCAAGGCTCTCATCGAGGCTTCTCCGGCATGTCCTGCGAGTCGCTTTCGCCCTTGAGCTAAATGCTTGACGGATAAACGTTTGCAGCCTGCAAAAAATCTCCTTGCGCGGCGCAACCCATCTCTCTTCGGGAGCATCTTTAATACACTCGGGCGAAGCGGTTTAAGTGGAAATTGAGGCCGCTTCGCCTTCTCTTTTGAGAGGGGAGCAGTTTGACACCCCATCAATGCGTGTGATAACCTTCGCGGCTGGAAAGTAAGGCTCCGACTCAGGTTAGAAGCCCATCCATGCGGAGCCGATTCATACGCAGCAAATTTATAACCCTCGCGTTTTTTTTGTGGATGCCGCTCGCGCCGACTTGCGAATCAAGTCGCCATCGGGATTCGCCCTAAGCCTGAAGAAGGAGATAGACGACTGATGACAACGAGCTTCCCCCGTCTTCTGACCCGCGTCGCTTTACTGGCGACAATTTTTATCCCCACTGCAATCATCCAGGCACAGATTCCGGCAGGCTCTTCCGCACGCTCTATCCCGACCGAAGTGGAGCGGACCGAAAAACGAGTTCAGGAAGTTATCAAGCGCGCCGAGACATCCTTTAACGAAGGCGAGCTGCACCTGAAAGCCAACGAGCGCGAGCAGGCCCGCGTCAAGTTCGATAAAGCCGTTGACACGATCCTCGAATCGGGTCTGGACGTGCGCGCCAGCCAGACCCTGCAAAACTATTATTACGAGTTGGTCGAGCGCATCTATCGTATAGAAGTCCCGACGCAGCAGCAGTTCGCTCCGCAGCCCATCCAGACGGCGCTCGTCGCGCAGAATCCGCAGCTGCCATCGAGCGGCACGGGACGTATTAAGACCGACGACGTTGCGCCGCAGATCGGCTTTCGCGAGCAGAAGTTTGAGCCATCGCCGCGTGATGAGCTGGCGAAGTTTACCTTTAAGCCTGAGGAAGAGATCGTTAATCCCGCAGATATAGCAGCTCTTGAAGCGGCCAAGAACTCCGTTGACTTTAAGTTCAACATCAATCCGCTGGTCCAGCAGTTTATCAACTATTACCAGGGGCGTGGCCGCGCCACGATGGAAACGGGGATGCGGCGCTCAGGCCAGTTTATGAGGATGGCGCGCAAGATTTTCCGCGAAGAGGGCGTGCCCGAGGATATTACCTGGCTCGGACAGGTCGAGAGCGCCTGGCGTGCCAAGGCTTTTTCGACCGCGGCGGCCTCCGGCCTCTGGCAATTCGTGCCGAGCACGGGCCGTCAGTATGGCCTACGCCAGACGGCCTGGGTTGACGAGCGCAACAGCTTTGAAAAGGCCACGCGCGCCTCTGCTCGCTATCTGAAGTGGCTCGCCAATCGTTACAACGGCAACTGGGAGCTGGCGATAGCCGCTTATAACACCGGCGAAGGCAATATCGACCGCGCCATCTCACGCGCCGGGAGCGCCAATTTCTGGACCATCTATCCATACATCGCACAGGAGACGCGCAATTACGTGCCGAACATCCTGGCGACCATCCTGATTACCAAGAACCCTGAAAAGTATGGCTTCCGTGGAATTCGCCCCGATGCTCCGATGTCCTACGACATCGTTCGTGTCCCGACGGCCACCAGCCTACAGCTCATCGCGGACGCCACAGACACGAGCGTTGATTACCTGCGCAGCCTCAACCCCGAGCTGCGCCGCGATGTCACGCCGCGCGGCGAAGCCTACGATGTACGCGTGCCGGGCGGGCGGTCCAAGCAGTTGGTCGCCGTCCTCAAGCGCATTCCGGTTGACCGTCGTGAGACGGCGCGCGTCATCTCTGTCGCGCCGGGCGAGGCGCTCGAACAGGTCGCGCAGCGCACCGGAACGAGCGTCGAGATGCTGAGAGCCATGAACGCTGGCGTGGATGCCAATAACGCCGGCGGTAAGGTCGTCGTGCCAAAGAATAACGTGGCCCTCACGAGCTGGAGACGCTCGAAGCCCGCGGATGAGACTGCCAGCGGTCGCAAAGTGGTTCGCGCCAGCGCAGGGGATACTGCGGCCAAGATTGCCAGCCGCTACAACGTCTCGGCAGTCGAAGTCGCGCAGCTCAATGGCATAGCCGTTGACGACCAGCTACAGGCCGGTCGGGAAATCAGGCTGCCCGCTTCGGCTTCCACACCCGCGCCTTCGCGCCGTCGCAGCCGTTAAAATTTAAACTATGAAAGATAAACGCGGCGGTGATGAATCTTTAACTATTCATCACTGCCGCGTTTCACATTTTGCACTGGTCCAGATGCTCTCTCATTAAACGACTACCGATAGTTACTCTCTTTCCAGCAAAGGGGCAATCTCACCATGCTCTTTCGCACACAATCAGCCGCCGTCTATGGCATTGACGCGGACCTCGTTGACATTGAAGTTGACCTCACGCCAGCACGCAATGAGGCCGATGCGCCCTCGTCCGTGACGATTGTCGGTCTGCCGGATGCCGCGGTGCGCGAATCGCGCGAGCGCATACGCGCAGCCATCACCAACTGCGCTTTCTTCTTTCCCATTCAACGCACCATCATCAACCTTGCGCCCGCGGATGTGCGTAAAGAGGGCGCGAGCTTTGACTTGCCGATAGCTCTCGGCATCCTCGGCGCCAGCGGCGACCTCTGCGAGACGGAAAATCTAACGGACATCCTCTCCGTTGGCGAGTTGTCTCTTGATGGGCGCGTGCGAGCGGTGAGGGGCGCGCTCCCGATTGCCATTCGAGCGCGCGATTCCGGCATCAAATCTCTGCTGCTGCCCGAAGAGAATGCGAAAGAGGCTGCGGTCGTCGCGGGCGTTAATGTTTACGGCGTGGCGGACCTGCGCAGCGCCGTAGAGCTAATCGCTTCCTTGCGCTCAGCGGACCCGCCACAGCCCGTCGCCCTCAATGCCTCCTTGATGCTCACGCCTGACGAGCATTACAGCGTTGATTTTAGAGAGGTGCGCGGCCAGTTGGCAGCCAAGCGAGCGCTCGAAGTGGCCTCCGCCGGGTCGCACAACATTCTGCTGATTGGACCACCCGGCTCCGGCAAGACTATGCTCGCCAAGCGGCTGCCGACCATCCTCCCGCCGCTTGAATTTGAAGCGGCGCTCGAATTGACCAAGATTCATTCGGTCGCGGGGCTGACGGGCCGCACGGGCCTCGTCGTGACGCGCCCCTTTCGCTCTCCGCACCACACTATCAGCGATGCCGGGCTGATTGGCGGCGGCTGTGAACAACAAAAGTTCGCGCAACTCCCCACAAGATAATGCAACTCTGCAAAAGTAAAAGTTACTAAGTGCCCCCGTCCTATCTAAAAATTCCTTCTTTGACAAAAAAGTAGAACGCTTACCTCAAACTTAGTATAATAAGCACAGAGGTTGCGCCATCCACAACGTACCTCATCAATCGGAAACCTCTCGTTCTGCCCCAAGAACTCTATCTACAAAGCTTCTCTAGGCAAAAAAGCAGGTCATTTTATGCCCGCCTCGCACTACATTATTAACGAATTATTCGATACTAAAGACAATCGCTACTGGAAACTCCATTGGTTCGAGCATCTAGCCATGAACCAAGCGACACGCGAGCCTCTTATCGCAGCCCGCTTCGTTCCTCTCGTGCGTGATGACCTAGATGTTGATGCCAACCCGCCTGAACTGCTGGATAATGCTTCTTATGGGTTTAATGAGTCCAAGCTAATTGAAGTCGGAGGCGGACAACTCCCGATTCTGTCGATGGGACTGCTCCTTCATCAGGGCCGACCAGTTAAACGCCCTTGCTATCAAACCAAAGTTTTCGATCTCTATATTGGTTACGGCACCACTACGGTGCTCCCCGTCGGCCCCCTCCCTGGGAATGGTCGTGATAAGGGCGTATGTCGCATCCCTTGGGATGAGTACCAGCTTCAAGGCACTAACCCATTCACCATGTGCCTTCACATAAATGTCAATGCCATTCGCCCCGACCGCATCACAAAGATAATCATTCCTTGGGCAGAATTAATCCGACACCACTACGGCAACTCGTCAGAGTTGTTCAGGGAGGTTCTGACAGACGGCCTTTCCGGCGACCCCAACCGCGTCTTCAACCCGAGTAGGACGGTCATGCCTGGCAACGGGGCCATCCCGCATTTGGAATTAACAAAATATGTCAAGGACGAAGACGCGCCCATCGTCGCCCGCTTTGCTTTTTCGCGCTACGCTTTTGCCAGCGGCAGGCGCATCTTCCTCTCGGCTTTTAATAACTACAGACACGGGCGCGGGGGGTACATGCCCGAAGTAGTGCTGCCTTACGTTGACATGCGAACGAAACTCATCGTGCATGGCAAAACAATACGTGTAGGCAAGAGCAATCACTTCCTCGTGTTTTACATTGAGAAAGACTACGCGCAGTTTCCCTTTGAATATTTCAAGTATGGAAGGGATGATGGCGGCATTCGGATTGTTGAAAAACGAATCGTACCTGGCTCCGGCTCGCGGAAGAAAAAGGAGAAGGACGATGCGCTGGTCACAGTACAGGATGAGGTCGAAGAGCAGATTATCAGGAGCGACAAGGAGCCATCGCCCGCCAAGGAGCAGGTCGAAGAGATTCTGTTATCGGATAAATTTCCTGACCTTCTGAATAAGCGCTGGGACAAGCAGCAGAGGACTGGCTCTCGAACCCAGCCCAATGGTAAACAGGTCGGTTTCATTCAGGGGCACGACGACACTGAAGACTTCTCCACTGCCCCTGTGGGAGGCGGTAACTCAAAAGTCACCCCCTTAAGCCTTATCCCAGAGCATGAGTCTGGCGAAGGCGTGATAACTGATGAGCCGAGTCCCTTTGATGAAGGCGAACCCCCTAAAGACCTGCTCCCGCCTGATAGCGTACCTGACAGGGATGAGCCACGCCCGGCCAATCGGCTCCGCTGTATCCGGGCCAGCGACAGGCTTTTCCTCAGCTTGGTGGATCGTCTCAACAAGGTGAAGCCGAGTGCGTTAAGCTGCGAGATGGTGGAACTACCCGAACATGGGCCACTGATTCGTGAACCATACGTGTCGGAGTTCCCAACGGAATGGGAAGACGAGCAACTCCCCTGGTCGAAAGTTTTCCGCGACGGCGAGTGGCGGGCGCGACGTGTGATGGTTGCAGAAGGCTGCTGCCATGATGATCGCTACTTTTACCTGCTTGAGATTGAGCCGCCGGAATCGGAGGAAGATGATACTTACACAATGCTGGTGGTTCATTCCAGCGACTCTACTTTCTCCGCACTTGAGGGCGAGGATTTACAGGAAGTGCTTGCCCGTTGCGCTATTAATGAAGGCACATGGTTTAAGGAGAAAGATGAAAAAGAGCTACAGCAGCATCTTGGATGGCGCAAGCTCAAACACGCTTCTAAAGTGTATCGCAGATACGTATTCAGGGTAGTCGATTATTTGTATAAAGCGGGTATGCTGCGGCTCACCAAGGCTGAACACGCTTGGCTGGATAAGCAGAGTAAAGTGTATAGAACACGTAAGGCTAGTTCGACCGGCGAGGCTATTGAAGAGAGGGTGGATGAAAGTAGCGAAGATGAAAGCGACGAATTAGTGCTTGATAGAGAACCTTCTCAAGTTAAGGAAACAAAGGAGGCGGCTCAGACTGATGAATCAACAGAGACTGCCGGGACATCCGAGACTGTAGAAACTTCGGAAGCCAGTGAATCGCCTCAGACCGAGGATATGGAATGATACATCTGATAAACCCAAAGGGCGGCTTTCTTGAAGGTTGATTCCATATCCCATGTTGACTCACGCAATGGTCGAAAGAGCCTGCCTTCCAATATGACGATGAGGCATATCGCATTGGCTACATAGCTAACCGCCCGCGTGTCTCATGTTCAATGGCTCAAACTCAATTAAAGCAACACGTGCTTTGGGTTTATCACATATATCATTCTCTCGCACACGAAGACATCTTTAATCAATCTGCTGCCCAGCGATACTCGAAATTATCAGTGGAGAGCGTAAGAGTATCCTTCAACCTTGCTGCAATATCTTTTCCGCCCGGCATCATCGGCAGCATGTTGAAGTAGTTACGAATGGCGAAGTTTATGCCCGCGAGACACTTCTTAGCCTTGACCCAGTTGTGTGGGCTGAAAACACGGTTCTGCGGCTGCGGCTCGTTCGCCTCAGCTTCTAGCGCCATGTTCAGGCTAGTTCCGGCGATTTTCACTATTTCTGCCAGCCTCCCCTTCTCCTTCGCTCGCTCAAGGCAAGCGTAAGGATTAGGCACTCTGTCAGCTTGGTTGCTGGTAATACTGAAGCACATCGAAACGGCGTATAGCTGGTGGTAAGGCGCGTAAGCCTTCATCGCCAGGAGAGTCTCATTCAGACCGAGCGGATTGTCGGGCTTCCATGTTTCGGCAATCTCCTGCATCCAGAAATTGAGCGCCTGTGCGTTCTCAGGCTTATATTCACGCTTGAAGAGCTGCTCGAAATATTTATCGAAAATTTTAGTTTCATTGTAAGCGATGTTAGGCCGCTGAGAGTGCCATGAGAGCAGATACTTTCCGAGGTCTGAGAGGTCTAAGACATATTTGGGGTCAGCAGAAGCCGGAGCTTGTTCGCCGCGTTTGGTAATCAGATAGCCATTGGGGTAACGCTGCTCAAAGAGCTTCTTGAGATTCAGCACCTTCTTGTCATTACTTCGCAGGTCGCGCGGCTTGACGGCGGTTTGTGAGTTGGTCGCAATACTGATTTTGTCGGCCCGTTCACGCTGGGGGATTTCGTAGAAGCGGAACATGATGTATGTATCGTCCAAATCCTTCACGCGCTCGCTACATGACAGAATGGTGTTTAGTGACTGGCAACCGTTGACAATGCTCAAGCCCTGAAGGGAGAGTGAATTTTCATCCAAATTCATGCGGTTGCAGATGGCAGTGATACCGTTATGAAAGAAGAAGAAGTCACGGTGCTTATCGCCGTAGATCGTAGTTCGTATTCCCTTATTGACCTTGTTGAGTCCCAGAGATTGACGCACGTTCTTTTGAAAGAGTGTCCCGTCATTGATGCCGGGTATCTTGATACATTCTTTGAGGGCCAGAGCTGCGGTGACGACCTGCGTACCTCCTAGCTCCATCTTCACAAACTTTCCGGCTTCGAGCGGCACTACATGATTTATCGAAGGGTTGTCGCGTTCCAGCGCCAAGTCGTATCTCCGCCTCAATTCATCCTTGTCAACGAGATTCAGGCTGGCCGTGAACTTGTCTTTCTCGGACAGGTCGGCTAATTGCTGCTGGAATGTTGCGAGGTCAGCTTTAGCTGGCTCGGTCAACTCGGCGGTAGTCAGTAGCTCAAAGCTAACGTCGTATTCGTCTTCCAAGGCTCTGGCTAATTCTGAGAGCTTGCGTCTCAGCTTTTGGTTAGCCACTTCCTGGAGGCGAGCTAGGTCTTGGAGTTGTAGCCAGGCTAAGAGAACTTCCCGCAACGGCTCCGCATTAATAGTTGCTGCCCCGACAAATTTGCTTTGGATAATAAAGACGGTTGACTTGTCATCGTCAATCACGACGGCATCAATCTGCTTATCATCAGGCCCGTCAGTAATGTCGTCTTTGGTTTGATTCAGATCGCGCAAATGAATGTTGCGTAGATACCAGGCGACGAATCTCTGCCCTTCATTGGGAAAGTGAGTGACGTAATAGTCCTGTTTAATCTCGTCTTGAATCTTCTGGTACATTGAGATTGGTTTCTCCTACAAGAGTGAGTTTAATACGACTGCCCGGCCTGAAAAGAAGAACTACTCACCATGAGGCGAGCGGGAGTGGCGCCCAATGTATACCAATTCAGTCTCATTGTCCAAAGACCAAGCTCAACACAAAGATGCGTTTTGAATGCCCACGAATTACAATGAGATTGTAGGGATTAAACAGTGGCGAAGAAAGTACCGACAATAGAAGAGTATCGAGCTTATGACGGTGCGCATTGTTTTCAACTGTGGCGGTCTTTGGATGAGATGTGGAGATGCCAGGGTTGCGGTCGCACAAAATTTGAGCTTATGCGGTGGACATGGCGGACTCCTCATGGACGCGCGCCGTTCTGGGGCTGGATGGCAGGGTTGCACACGCACCATGACCACTCGCAGGGATATGTTGATATTGGGCGCGGGCGATTCGCTGAAATCGTTATTTGCGATCAGTGTAACGCGGCGGACGGGCAGGCAAAGTGGCGCTTGGGGCTGCCGCAGGACTTTTCTTTTACGCCTTCTGAAATCCGGCAGTTCGTGACGGCAGAGCCGCATGGTAAACATAAGATTGATTATGAGCGCGCACGTAGTATCTATGAATCATTACAAAGGGGGTGGGGAGTAGGAAGATGATTCTCTACACATTTAGCTGGCCGATCCTGATGTACCTGGCGGTGCCGCAAAATGAGGGCTTCTTCTTCAGTATGGATGGCCGCAACGTCCATATTGAGTGCTAGACGCTCCCAGAGCAAGGCTCTTTTCATATACCAGGGAAGAGTTGGTAGTGGGGTAATAGTGCGTTGATGCAAAAATCGAGGGGCGAGATGTGCCCTCCCCTCGCCTTCCGACATCACTCCCCACCCCTTATTAGGTCTCTCAGTTCCCAAATCCTCCTCGCCACTCCGGCCTCCATGGCGGGCGTGCAGCGAAGGCTCTGGTGAATCCGGCAAAAGTTGTAGTACGCAAAGTACAGGGCGAAGGCCGCTAAATTTGCGGCTTTTCGGTGATTGAAGCGGAACTCCATTTCTTTCAGGTAGAAATAGAAGTGTTCGCGACTCACACCGTATTAACTCTTGAGCTTGGTCTTTGCATAGCCCCAGAAGTTTTCGATGCCATTGATGTGCTGACGCTTGCTCATCGCAAAGCACTCTTGATGGTTGATGCGGTAGTGCTTGAAGCCGTCGAGCACCAGCCCGTCATAGGAGCGGAAGCTATCGGTGTGGATGACGCTCTCGGGCACCACCTTCGTCTTGATGATCTGCCGCAAGGTCTTGCGTGACACGTCCTCGACGATGCGGGTGTAGACCTTACCGTTGCGCTTCAAGAGCCCGAAAACTGGGACTTTACCGGCTGCGCCGCGCCCACGCGGCCCTTTACGACGACCACCGAAGTAGCTCTCGTCGCACTCGACCTCGCCGCCCAAAGGGCTGTGCAGTTCGCACTCGCGAGACAGGCAGCAGCGGATAACCTGGTAGACGCGCTCGGCGCTGTGGCGGTTGATGCCCATCACTTTCGCGGCACGACTCGCGGGCACTTCGAGAGCGAAGTACTTGACGAGTTCATTGAGCTGACGGTTCGTCAGTTTACTGTTTTTAACTAAACGCTTGGGCACTCGAACAGCCTATTTCTCTTTGGCTGTTCTATACAAGCTCCTTTTGTAGAAATCAAATCGGTTGCAGAAAAGAAGTTATCGGCGCACGTCAGGGGAAAGCCCGTTCGCGCCGAAGTGACAGGGCCTATTGAAAAGGCTGTGAGGTCAGTCTTTTGGCAGGAGTATGCTTGCTGGTTAGCTATAAACACCGAGGATAATTATCCCTCGCGAGGCTCTATCGCCGCCGCCTTTTTCTTTCCTTTGCTCGCTTGGTTCCCATAGACTTTCTTCTGGTAGGCAGCCTCTCCGGCAGATCAAAGTTGTCATCAATCAGAACGTCGGCATAAACATTGGCGGCTCGCGCATACTCTAGGGGCACCTTTAACGACGGCTCTCTGCGTCCGCGCTCGTAATCGCTAATATCTGCCTGGACGATCTTATCCTTCAACTCCATCTTCCGGATCATTTTGTTTTGACTGAGCCCTAAAGCATGGCGAATTCGAAGCAGTTTTTCGGCCAATCGCTCTGGCCTCTCGCGAACCTTCTTCCCCATCAGGACAGTCCTCCCGACGGGACATAAGCTCGTAGCTCTGGCTCACCACTAATGATAAATATCATTAGCTTCGGGAAACGCCGCAGTAGAACACAAGGTTGGTTCTGCTGTATCTCTCTGGCGTCCCACATCAATCTTCCTCATTCCCCATCAAAGTCTTCGGGATCCTGCAAATCTTTCTTTGCCTCTTGCTCTCTTCGCGCCGATCATCCTAAAGGTCAGTTACGTCCCGTGCCCTTTTGCCCGTTTCTGTCCCGTACCTTCTGACAGGCGCACGGGTAGGTCAAGATCGTCATCAACGAGCACATCTATAGATACTCCGGCGACCCTCGCGTAAGCTAGAAGCACAAACAGCGGAGGCTCGCGCAATCCCTGCTCGAATCTCGAAATGTTACCAGGATAGACTGTTAGATTGGCTTTCTGGCTCTTTAACTTCTGAACCATCTCTTGTTGCGTGAGGCCGAGAGAGGTGCGGATTTGGCAGAGCTTGGCGGCCAGCCAGAGGGGCCGCGGTCGCGACGATCCCATCAGAGTAGACCTCCTTGGGAATCGTCCGCTCCCGCTTGGTTTTTACTCCCGGAGGGGAGTATTATGCTCCCCGTTGGGAGCAACAAGGGCATCCCATCACGAGCCGCCGGAAATTCATAACGCGAATCTCCGGCCACGCGCATCACCCGTAACGACCCTTAGCTATGCGCAATCTGTGCGGCGTCCTTCTTTTGTCAAATCAGACGAGCGAACTAGGTTCCTTGTTATAACAGAGCGCCCCGCGAGAGTCACTATTCCGACATAACAAGATAGCAGAACAGGGGCACTCATGAACGCCGTGCATACGGCAGCCTTCGGCCCTCGATATCTTCTCCCTCAATCTATAGGAGACAACCTTTTATGAGCACGATTAGAAGAACACACTTACTATTAGCTTTGGCGCTTTGCTTACTGTTTGCTCTCACATCTTTCGCTCAAACTGAGGCTTGGCTCAAATACAATGATGCGGGCATAGCGGCCCTCAATCGAGGTGACTATGCCCAGGCCGAACAACTCCTCAAACGCGCTCTCCAAGAAGCGGGAAGGAACAGGGTGGAAAACCGTCCCGTAGCCATCAGTCTCAACAACCTGGCGCTTCTTTACCGGGAGACTAACCGGCAAGCGGAGTCCGAGCAGTTCTATCTGCGATCGATAGAGATCTGGCGTAAGACTCTTGGCCTGGATCATAAAGAGGCAGCCAATGCGATTGATGGCCTCGCAATCCTTTATTTTGATCAGGGCTGTTACAGTGCCGCCGAAGAGCTTCACCTGCGCGCCCTCTCCATTCGCGAGAGAGTTTTGGGCGCAGACCACCCGGACGTGGCCCTGAGTCTGAACAACCTAGCACAGCTTTATGTTCAATTAGGCCAGTACAGAAAGGCGGAACCGCTTTTTCGACGTGCCGTTGCAATAGCGGAGCGCGCCGAGCCTAACAGTGCTCATTTAGCGTCATATCTCGACAATCTTGGTCTGCTTTACGCGAAGCAAAGCCTGTATCAGCAAGCCGAGCAACTACATTACCGCGCACTCACGATCAGGGAGCGCCTCTTTGGCCCGGAGCACCCAGAGGTGGCCCTCAGTCTGACGAATCTCGCGCGTGTCAACGGCGAGCAGGGCAATTACGCGGCTTCCATTCAGCTACAGATGCGTGCGTTGAAGATCTGGGAGAAGTTCTATGGGCCGAAGCACCCGAAAGTGGCGATTGCCCTGAATAATATCGCGATGGACTATTCACGTGCGGGGAAGCCCGCAGCCGCCGAGCCGTTCATGCGGCGTGCGCTCAGCTTATGGGAGAGTGAGCTGGGGCCAGAGCATCCCACGGTCGCCACCGGACTCGGCAATCTGGCGGATGTGCTACAGGAGTTGCGAAGATATAGAGAGGCAGAGCCGTTGTATCGCCGAGCCTTGGCTATTCAGGAGAAGGTTTTCGGAGTGGCTCACCCTAGCATAGTACCTGTGCTGGAGGGATATGCACGTCTGCTGCGCAGAACCCAGCGCGCTGCTGATGCGGCGTTATTGGAAGCCCGGTCGAGGACCATTAGCGCGAATGGCAATTAGCTCGGATTTGTTGGCTCGGGGCAGAGACTTTTCTGAAGTCCTCACGCCCCGTTCAGAATATGCTCACCTTACGAAACTATTCGGGTAACATTATGTAGGGCCGACGAGTCTTTTGGGCGAAACCAGTTCTCCCCTCTTCTATTATCTGATGACGGACGCCAAGCTCCGTGGCTAACCTTCCAGCCTTTGCCTCCACCACATAATGGGCATCAGAATAGATAAGCAGAAGGCCATAAAGAACAAACGAGAGCCTTTGACTCGTCGCAACTTCTCTATATCCCATAATAAGATGGTGTGTTATTCTACGCGCGGCTGCCTGTTAGAGGTTAAGGGAGGCCTGAGGACTACAGAGCGGCATGAGACATCCACGAACAGCCTATGAACTAAGCAAGTCGCAAGTCGCAACACCGTCGTCAGTCATTTCGCTGTTCTGGAAGTTAACGAAACAATATCGCCAACGGCTAGGGTCGGTTCTCGATATGGGGGCAGGCGATTGCCGTTTCGCTAAGGGTGGTATTTTCGATCAATATACTGGTGTTGAAATTGATAAAGAGCGGGTCGCTGCATCTCGCCCCCCGGCGAACGGCAAGATTATTAATGGTTGTGTGTTCCGGCATCATGGTAGTGGATATTCCGCCTGTATTGGGAATCCTCCGTACGTGCGGCACCATGATATCGAAAGCCCTTGGAAAGAGGAGACAGTCGCTCGGCTGGAGCGCAAGTTGGACATCTCGCTAAATAAACACGGTAACCTCTACCTTTATTTCTTTTGCCTCGGGCTCTTAAAATCATGTGAAGATGGTTTAATCGCACTTGTCATACCCTATGAATGGGTATCCCGCCCTTCTTTCAAAGCAGTACGTGAGTACATTCAGAGCCGGGACTGGCGCGTTGCGGTTTACCGTTTTCAGATGCCGGTCTTTGAAGGCGTAATGACTACCGCGTCTATCACTATCGTCGATAAAGCATGCCGGGACAGTCAGTGGAAATATTTTGATATCACTCCTAATTACGAAGTGGTGCCGCGGCATGGTATTACTGGTTCCAAAGAACAGGTAATTGATTACGCAAAGCGTGGAGAAACCTGGGCTCTTCGCGGTATTAGCCCAGGATCACAAAAAGTTTTCACGCTCACCGAAGGCGAGCGAATACATGCAGGTCTTGGCAAGGGCGACGTGGTTCCTTGCGTGACATCTCTTCGGAATGTGCCTCGAGAGCTACGCGTACTTAGCCGAACCGCGTTTGACAAACACTTCGTGAAAGCTGGCAAGAAATGTTGGTTAATTCGCTCGAATAAGACACAACGAAGCATCCAACTTAATGCCTATTTGGAGTCTATTCCGGAGGCTAAACGGCAAACATATACATGCAAGAATCAGACGCCCTGGTTTAACTACGAATCACATCCAGTATCGCAACTACTATTCAGTTCAGGTTTTACAAAGTTTGGGCCAAAAGTTCTGATTAATTCAGTGGGAGCGCATGCGACCGGCTCGGTTTATGGGATCCACTCAAAGAAAAAGCTACCAGTTCGCCATTTACAGGCTTATCTGCTAGAAATTGACTTCGAAAAGCGGGTAGTTGCTCATTCAGGGAAATTAAAGAAGGTCGAAATAAAACAACTCAACGCTGTGCTCAATGTCTTCTCCAGCCAAAAAAGAAAAGACACCCGAAACCGTTCTCGATGAGGGAACAATTTCCTTTCAGGCAGAAGGCCGACTCCTCCAAGAACTTGGAGAGCGACTTGTTGCTCGGCCTGAGGTAGCGTTAGTGGAGCTGATCAAGAACGCCTACGACGCTGACTCACCTTCTTGCGAAGTGCGCCTTGAAGAAGCGGGTAAGGTTCTTACTATCGCAGATCAGGGGCACGGCATGACATTTGATGACTTCGCCAACAAGTGGATGCGTATTGCTACCTCCACAAAGGTTGGTGAGCGTGTGTCACGAGTCTATCGGCGCAGGCTCACGGGTGCCAAAGGAATCGGGCGCTTTGCCGTACGCTACTTGGGCAGCCACCTGACTCTTATCACGATTGCTGAAGATAAAAAGCGTAGATCCAAGACCAGACTTACAGCGCGGTTTGACTGGCTCCGCATCGATCAAGTCAGCGATATTAATAAGGCTAAGGTTGATTATACTTTGGAGCAGGTAGCGCCGGGTACGCCGACAGGCACAAGCTTACAGATCAGAAAGCTAAAAACGCCTATAGACTTCATTCGTGGACCGTCGTTTCGTGCGGATGTCTTACGAATCGTAACTCCGGTTCAAGGGTTAGAGGCAGGAAGGTTCAAGCCCGCACATCAGGATTCAAAAACTGATCCGGGCTTTAGAGTTACGCTTCCTGGAGACCCAAAGGAAGGAACCGCTAATGTCGACCTCGCCGAGTTCGTGCTCTCAAATTATTGGGCAAGGCTTAAAATTGAGCTGAAGGGCAAACTTCTAACATTTAAAGTTTCATTCCCATCGTCTCGTGTACCCAAGATTCTGAAGGTTAGGGTCTCTACAGCAATCGCTGCTGGCTTTGTGGCCGATATTAGATTCTTCCCCCGAAGGAAGGGGGTGTTTCAACAAAAAGGGGTTAATGGCAAAGCCGCATGGCAGTGGGTGCTCGATAATCATGGCGTCGCTGTCGTAGACCACGGCTTCAGGGTAGTGCCATACGGGTATGAGTCGGACGACTGGCTTCATTTAGATCTAGATCATGCTCACAATGAGCGTGACTGGAGATCGGAAATTGCGAAGAAGTATTTCCCAATCCCGGACGCTGTTCGCAATCGCCCCAAAGAGGATCCTGCTTTAAACATTCCTTACAACCGACAACTCATTGGTGCTGTTTTCGTTGAGTCGAAACCATCGTCCCGAGCGAAGCATCAGGACCTTACACCTGCAATGGATCGTGAGGGTTTCCTTGAGAATAAAGCGTTCACGGAATTAACAGAATTCGTTCGCGCCGGGATCGAGTTTCTGGCTCTTCAAGATAAACGCGAGCTTGAAAGAAAAGCCGCTGCCCAAGCGCGTGAGGCGACGAAAAACGCGAGAGCTGAAGTCCGTGACGCGATTGCCTATATTAGGCAAAGCCGAACTCTATCCGCAACGGATAGGGCAAATATCACGAAAGCTTACATGCGGCTTGCCGACCGGATAGAAGAGGTTGAGGAATATAATGCACAGTCGCGGCAAAACTTAATCACTATGAGCTTACTTGGTGTTGTCGCGGGCTTTATGACTCACGAAACGAATAGCGTGATGTTCGAAATGCAGAAAGCGGCGGAGGAAGTTCTCTCTCTCTCTAAGAAGCATCCGACTCTTAAAGGTATTGCGACTGAACTTAATAAGAGACTTCTCGCCTTCAAGGGGCAGTTGGAATACGCGCAAATGTTTCTGAGGGGGGTGCGAAATAATAAACCCATGCCTATGTCTGCCGCTGGGCAAATTAGATATGTGCTGAAGCGCTTTGAAAGCTTTGCAACTGACCATGGCATTGAGATTTCATGGGAAGCGTCCTCTGATACAAAAACTCCTTCACTTGCGCCCGCCGTATACAGCGGGGTCATCCTGAACCTCTACACAAATGCTCTCAAGGCGGTTCTTTCTGCCGCTTCGAGTATCCGTCACCCGAAAGTATCAGTTCGGGCCTGGAACGAAAATAGAAAACATATTCTTGAAGTTTCTGACAATGGTGTCGGCGTCCCACCGCAGCTACGGAAGAGGATTTGGGATCCTCTTTACACTACCACTTCAGACACTGGTAATCCCCTTGGCTCGGGCATGGGGCTTGGCCTTAGCTTGGTAAAGCACGTTGTCGAAGATAGCAGTGGAAGAATCGAACTGGTCGACGAACCACCACCCGGCTTCAACACGTGCTTCCGTGTTGTTTTTCCATTGGAGTAGCACATGCCGCACGATATAAAAGTCGTATTATTTGAAGATACAGAGCAAACACAATCGGAGATCCTTGCGGCTCTGAATAAATATCTGGCTCAAGAGGGATCTGTTATCCCGTTCAATCACGATCTGTTCAATGAGACCGAAGAGGATAAGGAGCGCATGTATGAAGATCGTCTTGAAAGCATTCTCGCTAAATCACCCTATGATAGTGCAACGCTGGTCGTTGCGGACCGGGATCTCTCTAAAAGCCAAGGCGAAGGTTTCGTTGGCCTATCTGTGAATTCCGTCGCTGCGGCTTGTCGGAGACTCGCGATACCGGTTTGCGCCTATGCACGCCAGCTGAAGTATTACGATTGGCGAGGACGTTTGGATGAAGGCCACATTGCGCTCAGCCTTTCTGAAGGCGAAGACGAGCTTGCGCGCAAGGCGGCTATCGCCGCCCGCGGTTTCGCGGAAATCAAAGCGAACTTGCCGGCGGTTAAAGCCAAGGGCAAAATCCCACCCGCAAAATTACTAGCTGCATTGCTTGGTAAGCCTGAATATTCTGACAAGATCGCCCTTTATGCTGTAGGCGACCAAGAGCGTCTGACAGAGATTCCGGACAAGGGCGGTCAGCCTAAAGACGAGTTGAAGGAAAAAAGCACCTTTCTGGGGTATTGGCTTTGGGACTCGTTACTACATTTCCCAGGTCTTTTCGTGGACGAAGCTGCGGCAGCGAGCTATCTAAATATTGAAACGGAGAGTTTTCCTCGACCTGATATTCAAGCTATTTTCGAGGCGGCTCTCTACCAGGGTCCATTTGCGGACCCCATGGCGCCGCATTGGTGGCGAGGTATGCTTGATGACATTGTTTCACAGGAAAACTGCGCTGATGGGCTAGAACTGGTTCAGAGAAGAGTGGACCGGGAGATCAGATACTGCCCGTGTTCCGTCGATCCATCAAGGCCAGCCGGATATTATTGTATTATCTCACGCCAACCAGTGAGCCTAGAGAATTCCAAAGGTGGTCTCAGTTGGTTTCCTCGCGGTGCAGACCTCACCAGGATTAGTAATCCTATGTTTGAAGAATACGAGCCTTGGCTGGGCACTTAAGTTTCATATGACTATTACAATACCTTACAGGGTTTGGGGTGCTTATGAGGCATTCATAGAGGCATTCCGTACCGCTGCAGAGGAAGCCAATCGGTCAGTTAACTTTGACAGCAACCCGCTACCAAATTGCTTTAGACCATTGGAGAGTGGGAAAGCAATGTTTGAGCGGTGCATCTATTTAAAAGGCTGGCCCTCGCGGACCTTGGGTACTGACCACTGGTCCTCACGGACATTGAGTAGTGACAAACGGTTAGATATCATCGTCCATGCCCTTGAAGAATTTACGAGGCCAGAATGGTTGCTGACGAAATCCACCGTTTATTTAAACTATCTCGTCGTTTCAAATAACAGAGCAAGATTGGCCCAGTCATTGCATTTTGATTTTGATGCTAATGCACGAGTACAGCACCCACACCCATTATTCCATGTCCAATTGCACTTAGAATTGGTTCGATTTTCAGCAGATGAGCTTCGCAGTATGGGGTTCGACGCTGAAGTGGATGTACCACGAGATCCTAATGAGTGCTGGGTAACAACCAGAATCCCGACACCCGATATGACCCTTCCGTCAGTGCTTTACTGTTTGGTCGCAGATCATTTAGATGCTAGCATCTTTAAGGATTTCTCTGACGATGTATATTCCATATTACGCGACCGACTTCCTCCACCTAACTTTGATTCTGTTAAGGAAAGCCTTCGGACATCACCTGATCATTTCAAAAGCTCTCACTGGTTCGCGTATCTATTCAATTAGGTAAGCGGCGGAAGGTACAGCGTGTGTGTGCGAACGCGGGAGCCAATTCTTTAGCTATGTAGCTTCCGATTTGATACGAAACGAGCAATAAACCCAACCTGATAACCCAAAATGCCTGGCAAGTTACATGCCCCTCATTTGAGTGGGCAACGCACTATGACCCACTACCGAAGAGTTTGAATGGTTGACCAAAGAGTATGAGGACATCAGCGGCTTTGCCCGACAATCAAGGTTTGAGGGCGAATTGTCGGGCAAACAGCTATTCTGCCCGAAAATTCAGTTTAATCATGCAATAATTAGCTCATTTCTAAGTATTTGAAATTGATGATTCGCATAATACAAAATTTGATAAACTAGCAGATATATGGGAAAACCTAGTAAACCACGAACCAAATTTCCGTATTACAAAGTTCATATTTATGATGATGTTAAACTTGCCTGGATAGATGCTAGAAAGGAAGCTTTCAACACGCTGGAGGAGGCTAAGATTTATATTGATGAAGCACTACCTAATCAGAAGGCTAGAATTCTCGAAGTTAACGAACGAGGAAGGCACGTGTATAATGAAAAATAGCTCCAGAATGGAAGTTATCAAAGCTCTATGTACGGTTCTACTAAAATAGGTCGTCAGATGGATATAGCGGACATTTTCAGATTTCTGGGCAGCGTCATTCCTCTGATAACGAGCATCCTGCAATTCTTCACTGAGTTGCGGAAACGTGCTAAATGGACGCGCGAGACTCAAGCCGAGCTTTCCAAGTTCGGCTGGACATATTGGGTTATTGATGTTTTCCCGAACATCATTTTAAAGCTGTTACTTGGTGTAATTATCCTAGCGTCTTTGACATCCATTGTGGAAGGTGCTTATAAGGTTAGCAATCAAGCATCGCTGTCAAAATTATCTGACTTCCTTTTCAGAAATTCTCTTTGGATTGCTGCCATCTGGTTCATTATTGCAGTCATCATCTACTTTAATATCGTTCCCATGCTCTTATTAAGATTGACTGCGCTGTATCCAGGGATGAGTTATAAGCCGGGGTGGATAAATGCAAAGTGGCATATCGAATCTGATGAAAGCGCCAAGCCCATCAATGTTTCCGAGCAAGGCTATAAGGCTGTCGCTAATGACATGGTTAAAGCTTTAGAAAAAGCGGAAACTTTTAGCGGGGATCGCGCGATACGCCCAGAGGGTATCACGGACGAAGAGACTGCGAATCTCTTTCTGTTCGGATGCATTATCGAAGGGAAAATTTATGATTTGAATTTTAGACTCAATTGGAACAGTTTTTATGACGCGCTAGGTCAAGCGGCGCTCACCGCTGAACGGCCATTTTCGCCCGAAGGCATTAAGAAATTCTCTAGCGAGAAGACCTCTCTTTATAGACGATTGATTGATTTATGCAAGCCCTATGAGCTTCCGGATGAGCCCTCTATTGATTCTACTGTGAAGGATGCGGTTGACTATTTAAGTGATGCCCACGATGGCTCGGCGCGGAACATAGCATTTTCGTATTGGCACAAAAATTCTCCTTGGATTAAAACAGCGGTGAGACGCGCGAAAAAGATTCCCAGGCTGGACGGGCTTGAGCATGAATCGATGCGGACTCAATTCTTAAAGTTAGCGGTCGGCAGCGGCGTTTGGGAGGGAATAGACCCAGGACCCTTTGTCTTCCCTTTCAGCAATCGGATTGCTGAAATGTTTTTTAACAAGCGTTGTTTGATAACCCTTTCGAACGTGAAATCCATTCCGCTCGTCAAGGAAGTAAAACATCTTGTTGCTTATACTGAAAAACTTATAGTAGACGAGGTGCAAAACACCTTGAATAATCTTCCGGACGCGAAGATTTCCGAAGCTTGCCAGTCATTATTTAACTGCAAACCGGGTGAAGTGCCAATGTGGAAGCTGTCTTACGAAGTTGATTATCTATTATGGTATCTCGCAGGACATCCCGAAATAAGCGAAGAGATACTTGTGCAGAGGGGCGTTGCGGATACCTCTTGGAAGCTTGAGGGCAACTCAATAGCGCGCGAATAAAACACTCATTATAAGAAATGAACCCACCCATCAGAGAATTTGCATTTAATTCTTTACGTAGAGACTGGTACTCAAGTAACCAAGCACTACCGCGCCTGGTAAAACAATCTGCTCAGGGCGTTCGACAAATCATTTTTGTGGGTTTCCCCCGACAATGGATTCCAATTTTTGAATGGTATGGCGTTCAATGGAAACAAAGCATAGAGCCGCAGCATTATTTACCTTTCTTTTCTGATTTATCAGAGCCTCAACTTCTCAAAATCATTGATCGTGCCAAGCAAGAAGGTGTATTACGTTCGTTAGTTGAATCAACAGCTATGCTTGATCCGATTATCAGCGATTTTTTGTATATAGTAGATAATTCGGTCAAGGCTGATAGCCCTGCTATGCAAAATGAATTGGCTACTGTCTCTTCCACAGACAGTAAGAGAAAAACATTGATGCTGAATGGATGGCAGTCTTATGGTCGTCCATCTATTCGCTTGCTTGAAAAAGCGGTAGAGCAGATAGTTCCCGATGCTAAAATTGCTGCGGCTTTACCATGTTCTTATACTCGTCCGTATGATCGCTCCCAAACTCATAAGCAAATCTATCGTATTCTCACTGAAGAAGGATACGACCTAGACAAAGTGCATCTGGTGGTAATTACCTCACTAGGGGTGCTTCCTCGAGAAGTGTGGACTTTACCCCAAGTCATTAAATATGACGCGGGTGTGCCAGATATTTATCGCGTACTCAGATTGGTGCGGTCTTACTTTAGTAAGGCTGATTACGATTGTGTTTTAGACTGTCTTCAATTCATGCCTTACTCGGATGCTCTAACAATTGCACATCGTGAGGGAGTCATCAAGCAGATCAGGAAAGTTCCCGTTCCCAAGAAACGACATTTCGTAATTTACAACTAATCGGACTTATTACCTCATACGCTATCCTTTCAATGAATACCTTCAATATAGAAAAAAAGGATCTTTCATGCAAAGGTCGGATTGGGACATTTCAGTTAGGAGCATTCAAAATTCCAACGCCAATTCTCTGGTTTGGTCATAGCTTAAAAAGCACACTACACTTAAGCAGTTTTTTTGAGACATCTACTTTCCCATTATTAATAAGCGTTGGCGATTTAATCGGTCGAGATAGGTTACGCGAAAAAATTGAATTAACCGGCATACATAAATTTCTTGCTCATAAAGGGCCAATACTGGCAGATTCAGGGGGATTTAAATTCATGTCTCAAACGAATGTGTCTATATCAGTCGAATCGCTGCTCGAATTTTATGAAAGTTCAGGAGTAAATATAGGTGTCACTCTTGACCACCCGATGTCGCTGGAAATATCAAAAGCCACTAATAAGAAAAGATGGCGGCAAACCGTTCATAATCTCAAAACCATATATCAATCTTCAACAAGCATCCCAATCATCCCGGTTATTCATGGATATTCTTTAGATCAAATATGTGCGGCCTGCACTGAGGTTAAATCACTGGATAAAGAACCTGTTTTTGTTGGTATTGGCAGTTTAGTACCGATGATAAAGTCGTCTTACATCGGGAGAAAATTCAGATATCAAAAATATAATGGAGGAATGGGGAATCAAATATCTTTTATTGTTGATGCGATAGAACTGATCAAAGAATTCTTCCCGACTTCGCTCTTACATGTGTTTGGAGTTGGCGGAACAACATCAATACTTCCGTTCTATGCACTTGGAGTTGATTCTGTAGATTCAGTCGCGTGGCGAATTAAGGCAGCATATGGTGCGGTATTATTGCCGGGAAAGAGTAATCGGAATATCACTGAGAAACCCTATTCAAATCGTAAGCGAAAAATACTGGATTTAAAGGAAAAAGATTTAATTATCGCGTGTCAATGTCCAGCATGTGGAATGACAAAAACTTGTGAAGCAAAGTTGCAATTACTGGGGTCAAGTTTCCGCGCCCGTGCGATTCACAATGCCTGGGTCATCCTACAGGAAATTTCAAATTTTCGACAAGCAATGAGTTGCGGCGCAGGGAAACAATATCTTGCAGATATACTTTTTCCTCAGCATAGGATGTATTTTGTGCTAGCAAACAGGCTGTAAGCAAGTGTTGGACAAAACAGATGTTTTGTCCAACACAATCTACTCTCTTTAAAGTTACTCTTCGCTACATGCAGGAAACGCAATTATTTCCGCCCGAAATCTAACCACTTACTCAACCCGCCCCCGCGATAGTAAACCTTCCAACCAAATTGCTAAATAATCCGTGTCAATCTTCTGTCCAAAAGACCGGTTCTACTCCTAACTCATATATTGACTGGATCACAACACAGAGATTGTGACAGAGAATCTTGCAAAGAGCTTCATTGTACTGCGCCGTTCTGGTCTTGCTACGGAGTGAACCACCGAACTTCGCCTTTATCATCGAAAAGGTGCTTTCAACATTAGAGCGTTTGTGATAATACTCACAAAACCATTCCTGGTTATATTGATAGAAGTTGTACATTCTCTTCCATGTTGAGCCAATCCTCCTATTTTTAGCAGTAGCATTCGACCGGAAATCAATATGCATCGCCCATTCCTGGGCTATGGCAGAAAATGACATGTCGCAGACCTTGAGGCAGAGCCGGACGATGATGAGCTTTGAGGATGTCAGTTAGCTCTTAAGGGGAGATTCGCTGTACCGTCGGGTGTCTTCCCATAGCTGAGAGAAGCGGTGATTTATCCTTCCTCTTACGGAACACGTCGCCTTTGCCCAAGCATCTGGAGATGTTCTTCTGGCAGAGGGTCTCGCCTGTTCGGTTGAGATGAGTGATGGCTGAAAGAATCTCCTGATTCGACGGAGTGTAGGAAATCCGGTAAAGATGGTCGTGAATGATGCTCCAGTACCAGAAGGGTGGCTCTGCCATGTCGCGCAGTAGTGCCGCGCTCCATACCTTGTGAGTAAGACAGAGGCGAATGAATCGCTGCGGCCAGTCGTCCAACAGGTAGCGTGCCATATCAAGGAGCTTTCGCCGATCCATTATATTCAGGTGCTCAATTCCGTGGGCGCTTGTGGTCAGGGTGGGCAGCGGCCTCTCAATGTTCAACTCGCGGCTCACAGCCTCGCGCAGACTCATTGCTCGCTTCCCCGTAGCACACACTTTCATCAACTGGTGAAGCACGATGAAGTAAAAGTGTGAATAAACGACGCCGTATCCTTTCACTCTCGTCCAGCCTCGCCCCATCATCCTTGTTAGAGACCTCTGGAACTCAAGAACGCGACGATCCGCAAGGCTCTCTACCATGCTAACGGGCGTATCTTTAAGGTCAGAGCGGCAGGCATGACAGACCGTGATTGATTCGGCCAGCAACTTGCGCCTGTCTCCCAGTTCATTCCGGTGGAAGTTGACAGGAGAGCCGCACTGCTGGCAGCGGTCGAAGAGCGGAACATTATGCTGTTCGCAGAAGATGACGAAAGCCAAGCGCCACGAGCGCCGGTAATACGGCTCTTTATCTTCGGCGAGGCAGCGCGGGCAGAACTGCAAGCCGTATCTCGTCCGGGTGCGATGATAGACTCCGACCGGCATAATCCATGGCGTGTTGCCGTAAGGATTGTGCTTCTCGTAAAGGCGTCCCTCGTAATCCGAGAGCGTCGTGTGGACTACAGAAGCAAACGATGTGGCGGTCTTTTCGGCCAGTACGCTCAGAAAAGCTTTGTCAGCGCACTTATCAATGTCCCGATTCCATATCTGCTTGCGGCGCGACCATGCGAGCGAACAGAAGGTGTGAAGTTTCAAGGCGTGCGACATCGCCAGGCGCACCAGCCACGAGGACAAAAGCTCATCCCCTTTCGGCTTGGTGTGTGCAGGCCACAGTTTACCCGACAGACCATTACTATTTGCCCGGCTTCGCATATCCGCTGCGCTTTGAAGGCGGTATCCACTTAATGGAATTGAGCAACTGGACGATGATCCGCTCCTCGCCGCTCTTGACGGCTTTGACCGCCGCCGTAATCAGAATGGTTGAGAGTTCGCCGATGAGTCCCTCGCTCATCGCAAGCAGCTTGTTGGCGATCTCGTCGTCAGTCAGGTTCGATGGCTTCTTGAGCGGTAGTATCCGCTCAAAGCTGCTCAGTAGCCGCAGATACTCTTCGCCCATCTGCCAGCGCGGAAGTTCTGCTGGTTCAAAACGATTTGCCATCTCAGGTGCCGTCCTTAAAGCTACCAAGGCGTCCTTCGTGCCGACGCCGACAATCGGGATTTGCAGCTCGTTACCGAGATACTTGATAGTGTTGAGGAAGTGGCGCTGTTTGTTGAGATTCCCCGCAATGAGATTATGAATCTCATCCAGGATGAGCAGCTTGAGCTTAATGCGCCGTAGCATCTTGATGGTCTGGAACTGCTTCTTGTCTGGACGGTCGCTCGCTTTATAGGGCGAGTAGATGGCCTCCAGAACGGCGTTGTAGAAGCGCCCCTCGTCCGGCACGGGCGGGCATTGGATTAAGAGCACGGGAACTACAGCGCCCTCTCCGGCGGGATTGTCGTAAGCTGGATGCTTGGAGTGAAAGCGGTTGACGATCATCGTCTTGCCGTTGTTCGTGTCCCCGTAAATGAGGAGGTTCGGCATCCGGTGCGTCTTCGGATGGGTCAACAGGTTTTCCATCTTGTCGAGGATTTCTTCGGCCCTCGTGTACTTGATCCAGCGCGCTTTCCGAATGCGCTGGATGCGCTCCTCTAAGGGAAGCTTGAGAGCTTCTTTGGCACTATCGCCCAAGTGCGTGTACTCATCATCGTTGTTTTCCATGATTCCAAATAACCTCCTCCGGCTCCGGGCCTTCGGGAAAGATCATGCGGTAGAAAATAGAGCGAACCATCTGCACGTCCCGCACGCAATACTCCGCTATCAGGTCGTGATTGCCCGCTAGAAATTCGTCGTAGATGCGGCTGCCGTCCATACCATCTGTTTTGGTGATGCCGACCTTCAGTATCTCGGCCAGTTCCGAGAGCGAGATGTAAGCGGCGTGCGGATTCCAGTGCGCCCACTCCCGCATCGTGTCGTAGATGGGGGCGCTCCTGTAGCGCGCAAAACTCAGAAGGACGCTGGGATGAATTCGATTGATGCGTGAGCGCTTGTAAAGGAACGGTAGGTCAAAGTCCATGACGTTGTGGCCGATGATGAGATCGCGGGCCACATTGAAATCATCCAACATTTTCCAGAAGGAACGCAAGGTGCGGGGCTCGTCCAGATGAAACCGCCCCGAAGGTCGTTCGCGTCCCAGCAGCCCGCAATGGACAATGTGCCAGTCGTGTTCGACGATCATCCCGATGGTTAGCACGCGTCCGTACTCGGCATGAAGGGCAAGTAGGCGGTACTGCTCTTCGGTGCAGGCTTGTTGTTCTTCTTGGTCTGCTGTCTGCTCATTGAATAATGTGGAGTTGCGCTTGCGACACAGTTTCCTAACGGTCTCTGGTTTAATCAGAGAGCGCCACTCCTCTGGTGGAGGCACCGATTCGACATCGAAGAAGATTCGCCTGAGCATCTGGACACCCTTTTACCTGTACAGGTAGACTTCGATGGTTGAGGGTTTAACGCTGTTTTGAGCGTTGTACGTTGTCCTATGCGTGAAACGGGAGGGCCGCATCTTAGCCCAAAATGGGCTAAAAGAAAAGAGTTTTTTTGATAGCGATTACTGCTGTTTCAGGGGCTTAAAATCTCCCGACGAAAGCCATGAAATCAGATTCCGATGACATTTATGAGCGGCTGGGGTCGCTGTTGGTAGAGAAACGAAAGAAGAGCGGCCTGTCACAGCAGGAGGTGGCCGACAGGCTGGGCCGCCCTCAAACCTACGTTTCGAAATGCGAGCTTGGTACGCGTCGGATGGATGTGGTTGAGTTCCTCAAGATGGCGGACGTCGTTGGCTTCGATCCCGCCGCGCTGATCAGGAAGCTCAAGGCCGGTTAGTTTCAATTCCAAATCGTGCTTATCGATTCTACGTGCGCTGCTCTTTCCCAAGTTAAGATGTTAGCGCAATTGAAGTTCATCTACTTTATTAAGACCTCTGCCGGCTTTGCCTCAAAAGTCTGCGGAAAGTGGACTTTTGAGGCAAAGATAGAACAAAAAAGACTGAAAACCGAAGTTTCGTAACAGTCTCTTTTCTTGCGGAAGAATATAAGAAATGTTTGAGTCAATTAAGATAATCTTAGCACTGATTGGAGCCTTAGTTACCATTGTCGCCGGAGTTCTGACAATCCTTAGAATCTTACGAAAAAAGGAAATCTTCCTGCCCAATCTTAGACTCTCAATTCCTTGGATGGACTGGCCTCAAGATTTGCCGAAAAAAAGTCGCAAGCTGAAGCCTTCAATAGTCGTCATAGCACCGGAGAAGAAGCTCAATAATCCGATTATTTATCCATTACTTTTAGGTCTGGAAGTCCCGGCGAAAGGGGAGGCCATCAAAAATGTCAGAATAATGCTTGAATACAATCAGGCTTACCTAATTGACAATCCGATGCTGGAGGAAATAGTTCAATTTGAGCCTTCAATAATCAAAACCGACCTGAGAGCGAAAGAAATTAAAGTAATGGTTCCATCAATGACAAAAGACGAAGTCAAAAAGCATTTAGAGCAACGAGAAGTTGCAGTCATCGGAGACCAAGCACAAGTAGTCTATGAAATCCCTCTGCTCCGAAAAGGCGAAAAGCTTGTTTGTCAAGACTTTATTCTTCTTCCTGGATTGAAAAAACCGGACCCATTTCAGAATCATCCGGGCGGATTCCAGAACATCTTAAAACTTATGCAAAAGATGCGTAATTTAAACGACTATTTCTTAGTAAATATTTGGATTCACGCAGAGAACCATCCCGAAATAAAAACCAGCGTTGCCGTTTTAAATTTGGTCCGAAAAACAGGGTATCAAGAGAGTTTACGGGATTTCGTCACATGCTTGTGGTTCGGGGAGTTTCCCAAGCCGGGGCGTTATTTTACCGGTGGTTTCCTCAATAATTGGATCTTAAAAAAACTGAATTACACAGGAAGATTAAATTCAAAAATCACAAAAGTAGAGATGGGAATTATCTATGGATTTAAAAATCGTCAAATAAGAACAATGGCAAGACGAACATTTTCATTGTTCCCAATCGAGGATACGGATTGCGAAATTTTTACCTTTGAAACCCCGAATTGCGATTATTATAATCTGCCGTCGAGTGTAACGAACTTTTCTACCATGTGGTCTTGGTTAGGACTTCCTAAAAAACCAACATTTCGCGCGAAACAAAAGGCAGCAGAATTAAAAGGAAATGAAGGCAATAAACGAATTTAAATAATTAACGGTTTTGCCTCAAAAATCCACTTTTCCACAGACTTTTGAGGCAAAGCCCGTTAAACTTATAAGGATTCGTTGCATGCTATATCCATCGCTGGAAAAGAAATTGCGTAGCGTCAGACACGCTTTCGAGACAGCTACAAGTGAGAACATCATTGAACTGGGGAAAGAGTATCTTGCGTTACTCGAAGAGCATCACAGCAAGCTTTTAGGGCATCCCGGCGCACCAGGGGGCGGCCTCCAACCGGCTTCCTCCTCTTCCTATGAAATAGTCCATAACACCCAGGAAACAGTCCGAAATTTATTAACCCAGACTGAGCAAGAACGCGGCAGAGTCGAGACAATCTTGAATCCTTTATTGAGATGACTATCGGTGAGGCGATGGAGACACTCAATAACCAAAAATATAAAGGGCGTAATAGTTGGCAGTTCGGGGTAGGGGGAATTACAGATGGGATTGGCAATACATTGAGCCTGCAAGAAGCTGTAGATGTAGCCAGCCTTCTGCGGCGTGAAGAATATATTGCTCAGAAAAAACGTCCGGCAGAGTAATATCCGAAGCGCCGTCAGCGCTTCCTCCTCTCAGTATTGACCTCGATAAGAATCTAGCGTATAAGCGGGTTGCTGTTTCATTCTCTTATCCTCAGAGGAGAGCCCCGGTGAAGCGAACCTCTGTTCTTACATTATTTAGTCCTGCTTCGCTTAATATTAGATCGCAGGTTATAGCTAGTGCCCTACTATTGTTCGTGGGACTGCTGGCTTTGCCTCACATTTCTCGCGCAGGACAAATTCCTCTTCTTCAATCAAAGAATGCAGACAGTAAGAAGGGCCAAAAGTCTGGAAGAATTCTGCTTTTGATAGATGAGCCCGTTAGCGGTGCATCTGTCGGAGCAGGCTCAATGTCCCGGGCACTGTCCCAAAAGCTAGCTGGTGCCGACCTTAGCGTAACTTCTATCTCAGAACTAAATGAAAAGGATGCAACACGGGTCAGACGGGCGATTGAGAAACTACTACAAGGGGATCGAAAGGCGGGCAGTTCGATTCCGTTTGCAGTAATCATTATGGGGAAAATCTCAGCAACGGCTGTTGATCCTTTCAGCGAGTTATACGTGGCAGAGGCAAATGGAATTATCAAGTCTATTGACGTTAGTAATGGCAAAACCATAGCTCTCGAAAACATCTCTGCTGTTCGCGGTTTTGGAAACGCACAAGAGCAAGCCTCGAAGAACGCGTTGAAGACAGCTACAGAAAAGATTTCTGAACAGTTCATCAAGCAAACTTCCGCCGCCGCTCGCTAAGTTCAAGGACTAAAAACTGTTGTTAAGGTGATATATGAGAAGAATACTGCACGTTTTATTTCTTGTTTTAACCATCTTCGCAGTGACCGCAGCCGCTCAACGACAGAGGCCTTCGCGTCGCCCTCTTCCTGCCCCAGTGCCTTCACCGACGACTGCCACTGGGCCACCGGAAATCGCTTCCAGCCAGCAAAGTAATCTCACGCAACAGGTGGAGGATTTAAGTCGGCAAATCGAAAGCGGAATGACTAACAATCAAAAGAGGACAATCGCCGTCGTCGAATTTGTCGACCTAAACGGTAATGTCACCAATTTCGGGCGGTTCCTAGCAGAGGAATTAATTACACGTCTTTATCAGAAGAAATTTAAGGTAATTGAGCGTCAACTTCTCAATAGAGTGATAACTGAACAAAAGCTCAGTTTAACGGGGGCTGTAGATCCATCTTCAGCGCAGAAATTGGGGAAGATTCTTGGCGTTGATGCAATCGTGTCTGGCACGATCACTGACCTTGTTAAGAATCTAAGAGTGAATTCACGTTTAATTAGTACAGAAACGGGTGAGGTGTTTTCTGTAGCCTCAACCACAATTGCCAAAGACGAATCGGTAGTAGCCTTAATGAGCGAAGGAACAAAATCTAATGTCCCTTCGGGGACACCCTCTAGCGCTAAGTCTAATGTACCTCAACCGCCGAGAGTGCGCCCCAACTATTCTCAAAAAATTGACGTTTCGTTTTACACCGTCGAACTTAAGCAATGCAAAAAATCAAATACGAGCATAATCTGTGAATTCGTAATTACAAACAATGACCAAGATAGACAGTTCTACATCTATAATGGCCTTACCTTATACGATGATTTTGGCAATGAAGCCCGCCTCAATGAGATTGTAATTGCAAATAGATATAATTCAGCAGTGTTGGTTTCAGGGGTTCCCGTTAAAGCGAGACTGACATTTGAAGGGGTCTCCCCTCAAGCCACAAAGATTACACTACTTAATTTTAACGGGTTCTCTAACCCAGGTAACGAGTTCAAATCCCAGTTCCGGAATGTCCCCTTGGTTGGTACTGTTAGCGCGGTTAATTCTGATCCTTTACAGGAATCAAATTCGACTGAGCCTACCCAAGATGCCTCAAGCTTAACCACTTCTGTTACGAATCCATCTTCATCTAAAAGTGGAGAAAAGACTTTTACCGTATATCCAAACGGCCAATGGATAGACACCGGCATAGATGTTGAGCCAGGCATGAGTTTAGAAGTTGCAGCCAGTGGAACAATTTCCACTAGGGGAAGCAGCCCGATAGAGGCTACCGTTGGAACAATCGTCAGCAATATTTTGAAAGCACCCCGCTCAACACAACCAGTGCGCCGTAGTGCTGGCCCAAGTGCGCTGCTCGCCAAACTCCGTTACAACCGAGGTGGAGAATCAAACACGGTATCAGTCGGGGTGAAAAATACTTTCACCATTGAGCAGGGAGAATATGGCCGTTTGTTATTTGGAGTAGATAGAAGATATTCAGAGTATAGTAATGGGTCTTTCACCGTTAAAGTTCGTTGGTGAACCGGATATTATTCACACAATATAGTGCCGATAGATTAGTCTAGCTCCTCTATTTCATCGAAAGGCCTGATGTTTGGCCTAGATTTTGTCGGCTTAAAGTCTTCCGCGCCGGTCGTATATTCCTGAGCAGTTCGGGGCTGCTTGACCTTCTCGTGGTCTGAACGCCTTTGCCGCGCACGCCGCGCACGCTTGGTCTCGCGCACGGACTGCTCCTCCTGCTGGCGCATTCGCTCGAAAGCATCGAAGATCAACTGCTCGTTGACACTCTCGTAGCCCTCCTTCTCCAGTTGTCGCCGCACTTCCCGTAGCTCCCAGATGCTCATTGGTGGGTGAGACAAATCGCGGTAAGGGATGGTGTAATACTGCCTGACTTCCGGGTCGAAGAAGTAAAGGTGACTGATGTTGCGCGGGTCACGCTTGAAGATAAACTGCCGCTTGAGCTTCGGATTTTCCGGGTCTTTGGCGTTGATGAAGCGGCGCAGCACGTCATGGTAGTAGTGAATCTCATCTATCACCACGCCGTAGCCCTGAATGGTGCGCTCAATGTAGGGCATGAAATCCAGGCGCAGGCGGTCTTCATCAGTAATGCGTGGTGGTAGCCCTGTTCCGGGTTTATCGGAACTGCCGAAGATGCCTTCCTCATACTTTCTGACGGGACTCATCTTCAGGCTGCTGTGAAGCCTCTGGTGATAGACTTCGACGATGTAGATGGTAAGCCAGCGCTCGAACTCGGAAAGCGTCATGGCCGCGCCTTTCTCCGCGTCGTATTCGCCGCGCTCTTTCGGGTTGGATTTCGTCGTGCCCGGCAGGTTGTGAATCTCTTTCAAGACCGTGCCCAGAAGCCGTTCGATGTGACCTCCCCAGTGCGGCGTCTTCACAGGCCGCCATTGAAGATCAATGCCGTGCTCTTCGCAGGCGCGCATGAGCATGTTGCCGCGAAAGACCTTGGCGTTGTCGGCATGAATCACTTTCGGGATGCCCCAGCACGGCCACGAGGTCGTGAGATCGAAGTGGGCCAGCCACTTCTCTTTGGGCAGGATGGCATGCGCGATGCAGAGGCCCACCGACATCGCATCCGGCGGGTCGAATGAGATGTAAAAGCCGACTATCATCCGGCTGAACACGTCAATGGCAACCGCGATCCAGGGACGACCGACGGGGCGGCGATAAATATCGTCCACGAGAATGATGTCGAGCAGCGTGTGGTCTATCTGGATGACTGCGAGCGGCCAGTCAGCGCCGGGGAAATGGCTCAGCACCGGAGAGAACTTCTCTCGCGCGACTTTCGGGCCGGAGCGTCCTTTCAGCTTTTGCTCTTCGCTCATGGCCGCGATGCGGTTACGCACCGTGTTCTCATGTGGCGGCTCAAGCCCGGCGTTCTTACACCTTCTTTCAACTTCTTTGCACGTATTGATGATGGAGCGCTTCTGCTTCTTCAGATAGTGGTCTTCAATCGTGGCGTTGAGAATCTTCTCCACTTCCTCATCGAGGCGGCTCCTTCCACGCCCGCCGTCACGCTTGGTCGGAATCAGCGCCGAGACTCGCTCCGTCTCTTCGTAGAGCTTGATCCATCGGTAGAGCGTGACCACATGGATACCTGCTTGACGCGCTGCTTCCGTGACCACCTGCTTGGTTCGGCGCGGTATCGCCAGAAGCGGGCGGATAATGCTGAAACGGCGTTGCGCCTCGTTCCAATCCTCATCCGGGACAAGCGTAAGCTCCGTATCGCCCTGCCCGTCTTTGCCGTCTGTGCCTCCTGTATGCTCGTCCGGTGGCAGCGTGAGGTCTTTGATGGGAAGCCGTTCACTTCTACCTGTGGCCTCGTCTTTAGCTAAGACATTTTCCAGATCAAGCAAATGGGTGATGCGGTAGCGTCGGCCTTCGTATCCGACGATTGCTCCGGTAACAATACTGATCGTGTTACTCATGGCGTTGGACTCCGTTTCATCTCGTCAAGCCGCAGCCCGGATGCGTGTACGCATCGTGAGAGGCTGGTCGAGATCGGCTTCGATCTGTCCGTCGGCAAGCAAGCGCCACAGTATCGGGAGCAGTTCTGCGCGTCTCATCTTGTCCTGATGAACGGCTGCCAGCACGCTTTCAGGGTCTGCTTCACGCATCCCGCTCAGCGCATAAAGCAGCAATCTCCTGTCATCTTCGTTTATCTCTATCCTGCGATACTGACGCAGGAACCTGGCGTTATCTAAATAGGGAGTGCGAACCTCGCGCTCCGTGATGATCTTGAAGCGCCAGCCATGCGCGCGTGCGTAAGCGCGACCGGCGCGAATCTTCGGCTTAATCTCCTTCCAATCAGTCCAGAGGTCTTCGCGGTACTTCACCTCACAGAGCAGAGGGCGCGTATCTAAGCCAGGCTGTCCCTGACGGTAATAGACCAGAACATCGGGCGTGTAGGTGCGCCTTCTTCCCTGATGATCTCTGTATTCGATTGTGACGGGCTGCTCTTCGTAGCGCTCTACTGCGGGGTCGAAGTCCAGGATGAGGAGAAAGTCGCGCTCCAATGAGGACTCGAAGCCGGTCATCCGGTCGTTCTTGCGACTAGAGACCAGCCCGGTCATGCTGCGGCGGCTAAGGGGCATCTTTCTGACTGGCATCCTTGCCTTAATCTTTTGACCAGATGGTGCTCCGCATCGTCAGGAGTTGGCTGAGGTCTGCGCCGATCCGCCTGATAGCTACCAAGTGCCACAGCATTGGGAGTAGTTCCGCCCGGAGCGTGTCCTCTTCGGCACACGCGGCCAACAGGCTTTCCGGGTCAGCCTGCCGCAACTCGTGGAGCGTGTTCAGCAGGGGACGGGCGTGTTCCCAGTTCCTTTTTAACCTCTGGTACGGGAGCAGGAATCTGGCGTTGTCCAGATAGGGCGTCCTCAACTCACGCTCGGTGAGCATCTGATACCTCCAGCCTCGCCCGCGAGCATGGCGGTGAGCCGCCCGGATGCGTGGTAAAAGGTGCGCCCAGTTTTCCAAAACATCTTTGCGAGTCATCACGTCGCAGAGCAACGGCTTCATCCGTCGCGCAGGCACGATGTCTCTGCGATAGGTGATGAGGAATTCGGGAGTAAAGGCGCGGGAGTCGCCTGAAGAGTCGGTGTACTCAACGGACACCGGCTGACGTTGATAATACTGAACATTGAGGTCGAAGTCTATAATCATTAACAGGTCGCGCATGAGCGCGGCTGCCTCCGGGCTGGCTGCTGAATCGGTCTCGCGGCCAGAGCCGTCTTCGGGCGGGGCGCAGCGGTAGATGGGCGTTGCGGTTATGCCCTTGTGGATAAGGGGCGCGTATTTGCTCATTTAATTGCCTCCAAACTGGTTGCGGGAACTGTTGTGGAAATGGAAACTGGTAGCGTGAAGTAGTGTGGAAGGTTACGGCCACTTCTGTAGAAATGGCCGAAAATGGGGTTGGTAGTTGCTTTTTCTTTTAGATTTGACAGCGGCAGTATCCCGCGTCCGGGCGAAGTAAGCCTGGCGCATCACGGCGTACTCTTTCTGGACGAGCTGCCGGAGTTTGACCGCAGCGCCCTGGAAGTCCTGCGCCAGCCGCTCGAAGACCAGCAGGTGACGATTAGCCGCGCGGCGATGTCGCTGACCTTCCCAGCCTCCTTTATGCTCGCAGCCGCCATGAATCCGTGTCCCTGCGGATTCTGGAACGACCCCGTGCGCGAGTGCCGCTGCACGCCCTTACAGATACAGCGCTACGTAGGCCGCATCTCCGGCCCTCTGCTGGACCGCATAGACATACATATAGACGTGCCCGCCGTGCGCTTTAAAGAGCTGACGTGCGAGGCGTCGCCCGAGACGGAAAGCTCCGCCGCCATACGCGAGCGCGTAGTGCGTGCCAGAGAGCGGCAGCGCGAGCGTTTCGACCAGGAAGGCATCTTCTCGAACGCGGCCATGTCGCCGCGACTGATCCGTCACCATTGCAGGATCGATGCGGACAGCGAGCGCCTTTTGGAGAAGGCCATGACGCGTTTGGGCTTGTCAGCCCGCGCCTATGATAGGATACTGAAAGTTAGCCGGACCATCGCAGACCTTGAGGGTAATGAGCAGATACGCACGCCGCATGTGGCCGAGGCAGTCGGTTATCGCTCGCTCGACCGCACCTATTGGACCTGAAAAGCGGCGCATCTGCACGAAAGCGTTGAGACGGCACACGAAAAAGATTAACTTTTAGCCGGGCAGGGCAACGACGCGAGAGAAGCGCCGCATCACAACTCAGGTAGAAAAAGCCCGATTCGCGCGCGAGACCTCTTTCTGGCACGCGAGCGGGAAATGGGCGCGAGCTGCCCATCAAGGACCGACAGGGGGCGCGTCGCATGTCTGAGGAGCGAGCTGGGAGGCAGATGACCTGAGTCAGACGCCTGCTGCTTGTGGCCCGCTCAAGGGACACGTGACCGCACCCGAACCTGAGACATCGCAGACTCTCGATTATGAGCTGGCACAGCTCGCCGCCAAAGGTGACATCCAGGCCTTTGAAGACCTCTATGAGCGGCATCATCGCAGAGTCTACTCCCTCTGCCTGCGTATGACGCAGAACGTCTCAGAAGCCGAAGACCTGACACAGGAGGTCTTCATCCAGCTCTTTCGCAAAATAGGAAGCTTTCGGGGCGAGTCGGCCTTTACCACCTGGCTGCACAGGTTGACTGTCAATCAGGTCCTGATGCATTTTCGCAAGCGCGGAGTGCGCGACGAAAAGACTACGGATGAAGGCGAAGTGCCCGAGCAGATTGTCACTGGCACGGAGAATCCGAACCAGATGCCCGTGGTGGACCGGATTGCTCTGGACAAAGCTATCGCGCAGCTCCCTCCGGGCTACCGGACAGTCTTTGTCCTGCATGATGTCGAAGGGCACGAGCATGAGGAGATAGCTCGCATGCTGGGTTGCTCGGTCGGGACGAGTAAATCGCAGTTGCACAAGGCCAGAATGAAATTACGCGGCCTGCTCAGGCAACAGAATCCGTCTCAATAGCTTCAAAGAACGTCCGCTCGGTTTCACCGATGGTTTCCCCCGAAACCTTTGTTCGAGAGCGGCTCTCAGGTTGGAATCAGGGCTTTTCCGCAACGGAAAGAGGCCCACATTGATGGCAGTCTCCCCATGATTGCTCAAGTACTGTCCGGGTCGCGCTTCAAAAGTCACAAAGAGGCATCTTCCAAAGAAGCGCGCCGCAAGTCTTAGAGGTTATGAAAAGATGAACTGCGAGAAGTGCCAGCAACTACTCAGCGATTTCCTCGATGGTAGTCTCGCTGGTGAAGACCAATCGCTCATAGACAAGCATCTGGAAGAGTGTGCCCCCTGCTTTGCTGTGCGCGAAGACCTCAATTCCATCATCAGCTTTTGCCAGCAGCATCGCGGCGAATACGAGACGCCGCCGCACGCTCATGCGCTCTGGGTGCGTATACGCAACACGCTGGAGATTGGCAACGGCGCGCCCTCTTATGCTCAAGGCCAGCGGCCAGCGGCCTCGCAGCCTGTGGGCTGGTGGTCTCGTTTGATGCACAGAAGCTGGGAACTCTCTCTCGCGCAGATGGCCGCGACCGTTTCAGCCATTGCCCTCGCCGTCGCCCTCGCCACTGCCTTTAGTCTGACCAGCTTGAAAGACAGAGCGCCCGGCGCGGATAATCTTTCGACGCAGAGAGTCGCGCCGCGCATGGCGCTGGCCGGGCCGGATGACCGCATGCGGCAACAGCAGCTGGCGATTGACTACTGGAATCAGCGCGTCGAGCAGCGCAAGGTGCGTTGGAGTCCGCAGATACGCGACGCATTCGAGCGCAACATGCAGGTGCTGGACCAAACGGTTGAGGACTCAAGGCAGGTGCTCAGCCAGAACCCTCACGACGAAGTCTATGAGGAGATGCTGAACACGGCGCTCAACGATAAGATGGAACTCTTGAAAGAGTTCTCCGACATGTGAGAGGCTCTTGTCGCGAGCAGCGTTGATGCGTAAGAATTGAACATGATTCGCCCGCGCCGATCTGTCCGATTTGACCGGACCAGCGCGGGCGCATTAGTGCAAGAGTTCTCTCCCGGACAGGAAATTTTTCAGAGGGTGATTCTTAAAGTATCAGAGATGAAGAAACGCTTTCCCGGCGCAGGAAATAACTTTGGCACTCGCGCCCGCCCAGCGCGGCTCGTGCTGGCCTTTATTTCCATCCTCCTGCTTTCGGCCCTTTCTCAAACGAGCGCGCAGCAGCGTTTCTCGCGCAGGTATCCGGCGCGTCAGAACGTGCGCCTACAACTCGTCAATCTCTTCGGCACGGTGACGGTCGAAGCCTGGAATCGCAGCGAGATTAAAATCTCCGCCAACATGGATTCGCCGACGGCGCGTTTTACGCCCCGCATGGACGACAACGGGATGCTGATAGACGTGGCGGGCGACAATCGTGGCCGGGGCGACATCGGCGATGTCAATTTCACGATCAATGTGCCTGTCAATTCAACCGTAGACATAGAGACCAAGCGCGGCAATATCAGCATCAACGGCGTCGAAGGCTCTATGGTCCGCGCGCACATCTCGCTCGGCGGAGACATCAACCTGACTTCGATTCGCGCGACCGAAGTCTTCGCTCAGAATACTATGGGCGACATACTGTTTGACGGCGAGCTTCGCGCGGGCGGCTCTTATCTGTTCAAGACCACAGAAGGCAACATCAGCGTGCGCATCCCCACCAACTCTGAATTCCGCCTCGAAGCCACAGCCCCGCTTTCGCGCTACATAGACCTCGGCGCATTCTCCAATCGCGGCGCAAATTCCATCAGCGATGGCCGCAAGTGCGTCGGCAACATAGGCAACGCTCGCGCTTCACTGCAAATCCTCAACCAGCGTGGCCGGATAGCCTTCCTTCATCGTTAGAGCGGTGTTGTTATTACTGCCCGACCGTAAGGGCGCACGCCTCTCCCCTGATCTTCGGTCCAAGAAAGCTTTCGCAATCTCAGCATGTCAACTATGCTATTTCTGCGCTCGACGGTTTTCGCTCAAGCGGTCGCAAACATCTATGACTAAACTCATCCAGCTTGCCTTCAAACGCCTTTTGCCTGTCGCTCAAGTATTGGTCCTGTCTCTCCTGCTTCTTCTCTCTGCGAGCGCGCTGGCTCAACAGCAGAACAAAAAGGGCGGCGCGGCGTCGAATCCGATGATGCCCACGCTGGCGCGCACGACGACGCGCCATGAGACGCGGCGCTTCGCTTACGGCGGCACGATCTCTATCGTCGGCGCTCCCGCAGGCTCTCTCATCATCGAAGCCTGGCCGCGCAGCGAAGTTGACATCACAGCGGAGATAGAGCTGCACGCCTACGCTGAAGAAGATTTCGCGCGCCTCTCTGCCGTCAACGGTTTTCTCTTCGAGGAAGATGTCAACCACCTGCGCATCCTCACCACGGGCATGCACGACAAGGCTTTTATGAAGCGTGCCGCGAAAGGTTTTCCAAAGCAGCTTCTGGGCCTGCCCTGGAAGATAGACTATCGTATACGCGTCCCCGCCATCACTGATCTTGAGATAGACATGGGGCGCGGCCCTCTCAGCATCAGCGGACTTGAAGGAGCCATCCGGCTCAACGCGCTCGAAAGCGATGCGACGCTCGTGCTCGGCGGCGGCACTGTCTCGGCAACCATCGGCAGCGGCACCGTCAACATCAACATCACGACGCGCAGTTGGCGCGGCTCAGGCATAGACATACGCCTCGCCGCAGGCGAGATTAATCTACAACTTCCAGCGGGCTTTAACGGAGACCTCAACGCAGACATCCTGCGCACGGGCCAGATCGAAAACGAAGCCTCTTCGCTTGAGCCGCGCGAGCGTCCAGGTCTCACCAAACGCTCCATCCGTGCGCGTGCCGGAGCGGGCGGCGCAACATTCTCCTTCACAGTCGGCGACGGCAAGCTGACCATCAAACAAAAGTAAAAAGTCTGAGAGTCCGAGAGTCTGGAGTCTGAGAGTCAAAGGCCAAAAGCTTTTATCTTTTGACTCCTGGACTCCAGACTCTCGGACTCTCAGACTTATTTTATCGCTTGTCACTTGTCACCGTTCTTTGTATGCTGTCGCGTCCGCCCGCTTTGTTTGGAGATTTAAGGTTTAGAATTTCAGGTTCTCCATCTCAAATTCAAATCGCACATCTCACATCAAAAAATTTAGCGGAAAATAACAGCTCTTAAATTCATCATTGGACCAGGATACTTATGACTGTCAAATCGGACCGCTGGATTCGCCACATGGCCGAAGAGGCCAACCTGATTAATCCCTTCAGCCCGCAGCTCGTGCGTCACATCGAAGGCCGCCGCATCATCTCCGCCGGAGCTTCCAGCTACGGCTACGACATGCGTCTCGCGGACGACGGCTTTCGCGTCTTCTCGCCCATACACGGTCGCGAGATTGACCCCAAACAGTTCGACGAAGAATCTCTCATCGAGCCGCCGCTACGCACCACCGAAGACGGCTCGAAGTATTACCTCATGCCACCGCACTCTTACGCCCTCGGCGTCACGGTAGAAACCTTCCACATGCCGCGCAACGTCACCGGCATCGCGATGGGTAAATCCACCTACGCCCGTGCAGGCCTCCTCGTCAACACTACCCCGCTCGAAGCCGGCTGGACCGGACGCCTCGTCGTTGAACTCGCCAACCTCGCCAATCTCCCCTTGCGCGTCTACGTCAACGAAGGTATCGGCCAGGTCGTCTTTCTTGAATCAGACGAACCCTGCGATGTCTCCTACGAAGACCGCGGCGGAAAATATCAAGGCCAAACAGGCCTCACCTATTCGCGTTTATGAGATTACCGCTTGATAATAGTCTCAAGAAATCTTTGTGGATTCCCGCTAATTCTTTTACGCTTATCTTTCTCACGGAGGCGTTATGCTAATCAAAACTCTGGACTTTCACTTTCGCAGGCAGCACGAAAGCTTTCGGCTAGACGTTTACCCGCGTGATACCTCACAACTGCTGGCAACTACTCAGTTAGATTTTCCGCGCTCTTTTCTAAACGGGTTGGAGTCAAAGCAATTGGACTTTGACGCAAGGGACCCTGCCGGGCGCGTCGGACGCCTAAGAGAGTTTGGCAGAAGGCTCTATCAAAAAATCTTTACGCCGGAAATCGAGCGCATTTGGAAAGAGCAGAAACAGCGCAACGAGTTTTTTGTCCTCTGCATACGCATCGCGGTCGAGGCCAATGAGTTGGAAGCGATAGCTTGGGAAACTCTCTTCGATGGCGAAGAGTTCATCGCGGCGGGAAAAAGGACTACTCTCTCTCGCCTTCCTCTGGATGTTCAACCGCAAGGTGCGCTGCCAGCTGTGCCCTTGCCTTTGAAGATGCTGGCGCTTGTTTCCAGCCCGCTCGATTTGCCGGACCATTCGCGTTTGCAGATGGAACGCGAGCAGGAGATTCTGCTTGAAGCCATCAACGACCCTGCTGGACAGGGTCGCCTGCGCGCGGACTTTGAAGACGAAGCTAAACTCGAAATTTTAGAAGGCAGCTTGGAGACGCCCTACCAGATTTTTCATTTCACGGGTCACGGCATCGCGCCCGAAAACGGTGGCGGGCTGCTCCTCGAAGACGCGCAAGGCAAAAGTCGCCCGACTTCCGTCGCGGAAGTCCTGCAATCTCTCGAACGCGGCGAAAACTCCTTGCGCCTGGTAGTCCTGTCAGGCTGCCAGACTTCACGCACGATCAACGTCGCGGGATTCCGCGACATGGCGCGCGGGCTTGTGCGCGGCAGGATTCCAGCCGTAATCGCCATGCAGTTTTCCATCTCGGACACGGGCGGGCTGAAATTCGCTGAAAGCTTTTATACGAGAATCGCTGCGGGCCGCACTCTGGAACTCGCCGTTCACGCTGCCCGCCGCGCATTGCTCCTGAGCGATGATTACTACCTGCAAGCCGACGCGCTCGCTCCCGTGTTGCTCACTTCAAACGGCGATTGCTTGCAGACCACACAGGCGGAAGCCGCGCCCGCTGTTGAAGCCCCGAAAATTGATTTCAGCTTTTATCTGCCTTTGCCGCAACTGAGCTATGGTTTTTACGGCAGGCGGCGCGAGTATCGCCAGGTGCGCGACGGGATACGCCAGCGCAACCAGCGCGCCGTCATCGTTCACGGCATCGGCGGGATAGGCAAGACCGCGCTCGTCAGCCATGTCGCCACGCGTTTGAAGAAGAATTTTCAAGGCGTCTATGCCTTTGATTGTTCAAGCGGCACGCTCACGCCCGAAACCGTGATGATTAAGCTCAGCCAGTATTTCTCGTCTCAGGGATTGAAAGCTTTAGAGCAGTTGCTTTATCAAAATCTGCCGCCCGATTTTCTGGCAAGCTATCTCGCGCAAGTCCTCTCGCAATGGTCTCTGCTTTTAATCTTCGACAACTTTGAAAGCCAGCTCGAACGCACAGACACAGGCTTTCAAATTGCAGACGAAAACCTCCGCACCTTTATCACGACGCTCGTCAAAACAACCGCCACCGGCAGCCATTTTCTTTTCACCAGCCGCTATCTATTCGAGCTTGACGACAGACGCCTCGGCAACATTCAATCATTACCGCTCGAAGATTTGAGCCGCCCCGAAGCCCTCAGCCTGATGCAAAAGCTCCAACATCTCTCCGCAGCCTCTTACGAGGAAAAGCTCGAAGCCTTAAAAACCTTCGGCGGCCATCCTTACGCCATCGTCACGCTCGACCGTTACTGCAATCATCAACCCCTCAGCCGCGCTCTCGAAGAGGCAAAGAATATTCACGCCGACCTGCGCGAATTCCTCGCCATCGAACTCAACTACACGCAACTTCACGAATGCAGCCGCGAACTCCTCAACCGCCTCGCAGCCTTCCGCCAATCCGTGCCTTACGAAGCGGCAGAATGGGTGATGGGCGAAAAGGTTTCGTATGCAGCAGAGTTTTTAGAAGCTAATAGAGATGACTTGACAGAACAGGCGAGAGCGCTAGACGAAGCAGCACTGTTGCAAATGCTTGAAGGAATTCTTCCAGAACGAAGACAAGCCGAAGATTTGACCCGTCCGATTAAGGAACTGGTTGAATGGGGCTTGCTCACGCCGATTCAAGAAGACGGGCAACCGAAAGAGCTATCCGTCCATGCTCTTGTGCGTGACTTCTGTAGCGACAAGCAACAGGGCGAAACTTGGCGCGCGCGTTTACGCGATGCTGCCGCTTTCTATACTAATTTTACAAAGGGGATTCAACGAGAAGACAAGACGCAAGATGCCGTATGGATTGAGATGGAAGCCTTTGAATTGCTCGTGGAAGCTGACGATTTCAATGACGCCGCAAATCTTTTAGCAGATGACGCCGAGCTTTTAAACCGTTGGGGATTCGGACAGTATTTGGAAGGTCAACATCGCCGTTTATTCGACAAACTAGATCCACCACAAACTGCGATAGTCTTGCATAATTTTGGAAATATAGTTCTTGCTCGCGGCGAATATGATAAAGCGTTGGAATATTACAACCGTTCGCTAAATATTACAGAAGAACTTGGTGATCGCTCAAGCGTTGCCAACTCGCTTCATCAAATCGGCAGCATTCATTATTTGCAAAGTGAATATGAGATAGCGTTGGATTATTACGAACGTTCGTTAAATATCAAAGAGGAGATTGGCGACCGCTCTGGGCGTTCTTATTCTCTTGGTCAAATAGGGACCATTCATCAGATTCGAGGAGAGTACGACAAGGCGCTGGAAAATTACAAACAAGTTCTTGTCATCTCAGAAGAACTTGGTGATCGCTCAAGCGTTGCTATTTCGCTTCATCAAATCGGCATGGTTTATCAGCATCAAGGTGAATATGATAAAGCATTGGAATATTACAACCGTTCGCTGAAGATTGAAGAAGAACTTGGCAACCGCTTAGGTATTGCCACTTCGCTTCATCAAATCGGCATAGTTTATCAGCATCAAGGTGAATATGATAAAGCGTTGGAATATTACGACCGCTCGCTGAAGATTAAAGAAGAACTTGGCAACCGCTTAGGTATTGCCACTTCGCTTCATCAAATCGGCATAGTTTATCAGCATCAAGGTGAATATGATAAAGCATTGGAATATTACAACCGTTCGCTAAATATTACAGAAGAACTTGGTGATCGCTCTGGGGTTGCTATTTCGCTTCATCAAATCGGACGACTGTTTGTTGATGTAGGGCGCTATGATGAAGCGTTAGAGCGGTTTCTATCTGCTCTTAATATTTTCATAGAGCTACAATCACCTAATGCTGGAATCGTTGTGAATTATCTCAAAATACTTCGCGCAAAGTGGGGCGAAGAAAACTTTGATGGTGCGTTGAGAGAGGCAACAGGCGAGAATGTGCCTGATTGGTTGAAGGAATGATGTTGTGCGTGCTGTTTTGATGGATGAGAAATGGCAATTTTCGTTAACTAGCGGAGACGTTCGGGGGATCATGGATGGGGCGAATAATCAAAGTCAGGTGCAATGGGGCAAACAGGCATGTCAATGACGTTGATGTGGATGAGGCTCTGCGTGTGGACTCGATAGCGAGGCGGGTGGATGGGTCTGCGCGTGATGTGCCGGAGCGGATTGTCTTGCGTTGTCGTGAGTGCGCGGATGGCAGGGTCATCCTAACGCGGGCGATGATTGAAGATGCGCTTCAATAGACTCTTTAATAAAATCCTTCCGGATGATGTGGAGGCGGGCGATGTCTGAGTTGAGGGTAAAGGAAGCGATTGAGAGTTTGGAGGGGAATCGGTTGGAAGGGAATCAGAGGCTGGAAGAGAATCGGGCGGAGATGATTTACGACAGCGCGGCTTCCGAGCCTGATGATGATTTGTGGCTGGCGCACGGGGCAAAGATGTTGGAGGATTCTGTGCCGGGTTTGCGCAGCGCGGCGAGCGAGTTGCTGAAGGCTCTGGGCCTGTTGCAGACCGTTTATCTGGGCATTCTAGGGTTTGCCAAGTTTGTCCCGGAAAACATGGAGGTCTATAACAAGGCGCTCTTCGTCGTCCCGTTGATTTCTTGGGTCATAGCCATCTATTACTGCTTGCGTGTGATGAAGACCGAGATCGTGAAAATCAACTTGCGCTCGCCGAGCGATATTAGAGAAAGGGTTGCGGAGTTGTTGGAGGAAAAACAGCGCCATCTGGAAACTGCTTTTGTGTTTTTGATCGCGGGCATCGTGTTGGCTTTTATGATGGTCGTTTTTCGTTTGCGTCTGGGATGAGTACGTCAAAATTTTTGAGGGCGGGAAGTGTGCCCCATTATTTTATCAGTGGCCGACGGGGATTCTTTGATAGCGCGTTTTGTCTTCGGCGTCCTGCCATGAGATGTCGAGCACGTAGGGTCTGGTGTGGCCCGTGATCACTTTCAGACGTGCGAGCTGGTCGTGCTCGGCGTCGGC
>DASWMI010000042.1:0-4427 GCA_036399835.1 Pyrinomonadaceae bacterium
GCGTGATAACAGGGCTGAATCGCTGCTGGTATTCGGCAGAGGTGATAAAAGAGCAGACCATGCCCCGGAAGTTGCCAGGCTCTTTGTTGTTCAAGACATTAAGCCAGAACTGGTAGCCGCCTTCGTCCGGGTCTCGTTTGAGATAGCCGAAGTATTGCATCAGGACGAACGAGGCGTTGTATTCACTCGTCTTGAAGGCAGGCATCTCTATAATCTCCCTGATGACCTCTGCGCGCGTCCTACCGTTCTGCATAGCTTGAATCTGCTGCTGCCGCTCGGGCGCGGTCGCCGCGAGACCGGCCTTGTCCATCAGAGTATTGACGAACTCGGCGGGCAACATGGAGTCAGGATAAACTTGCCGGAACTCTGCGCGCTGGACCCATTCTTCCGCAAAGGCGGTCTTCATGGCCTCCAGCCCTGCGCCGCCGACAACCTTTTGTCTGTCGCCCGTAAACTGCGCGTAAATGGGTCTGGAACCATAGCTCGCCTTGTAGATGCGATAGACAAAAGAGCCAGTCTTCTCAAACTCATCTGACATGAAGAAGGCCGCGCTCACCGCATTGCGTCTGCGATTTAAGCATGCCTTATCAGAGCCGCACTTCTCCAGCTCGTTGGTCCAGTAGAGAAGTCCTCCCTGGTCCGGCTCTCTTCCCAAAAAGTCCAGGTACTGCTGGCGGATGAAGAAGAGGTTCGTATCTATCGGCGTGGCCGTCGCCACCTGGTCCTGGGAGGCCGTAAAGATGGCGTCCGTTCTGCTCGCCATCAGCGAGAAGGAGAGGCTGGCGGGGCTGAAGGTATAGTTTGCCATCCCGGGCGTGAGCGTATAGAACTGGCCCGCGTCCAGATTCTCGAAGGTGTAATAGCCTGCGTTATTGGTAATCGTCACAGCCGATTTCGCGCCATCGAGCCGGACCACAGCACCAGCAAGCGGTGCTCCGTCCGGTGTCGTCACCTGCCCGCTGATTTCCGTCTCGGCGGCGGTCGGCGCGGCCAGGTTGAAAGAGGCAATCAGGGGGTCGTGGTCCGCAGCGCGATAAGGTGTCGGCGTGTAGTGGTCGTCCGGCTTGTTCTCCGTATTGTAATCGAAGATATCCGGCTCGTCCGCGTTGATGTGCCAGAAGCTGAGGCCCGTAGACATTGCGGCGAGGGTACTGGTCGCAAAGGCATGGTCGAGTTGGCCCGCCTCTCCGTTAAAGGTGAACGAATACTTGCTGGCGGGCGCAACATACTGCGATACCACGTCCGTCATGCCTGCCGCGCGAAAGACATCAATCGGGTCTTCTTCGGCGTAAGCGTTGAGGTCGCCGACCACCAGAATATGAGAGTTGTAGGAGGATAGGCTATTGACGAAGGAGACGACGGCCTGCGCCTGGTTGCGCCGACGGTCATTAAAGCAGCTTTGCCCGTCACCCAGATCGGCGTCGCCAGGATTTCCGCCGCCGCAGCCTTTTGAGCGGAAGTGATTGACGATGACCGTGAAGCCCACGCCCGTAGAGTTGAGCTTAAAAGTTTGGGCCAGCGGGTCGCGGCTATATGCGCCGACAGCCGCAGCGTTATCCGTAAACGAACTGCCGACGAGCGAGACCGTAGAGGTGCGATAGATCATCCCGTTTTTAATATCCGGGTCCGTGCCGTTGAGCGTGGGCAGGTCTGCGACGGCTGCGTATGTGCCGACCGTGCCGAGCGCCGTCAGCCCCGCAGCCAAATCCGCAGCGGCAGCATTGCCGCCAGCCTTCTCCAGTTCGACCAGCCCGATCACGTCTGCATTCAGCCCCGCCAGCTCTGCGACGACTTTAGCGCGCTTCCTGTTAAGCTCGGTCGTGGTGTTAGGGCCTCTATAGCCAGGCGTGGGGTCTACCGTCAGGAAATAGTTTTCGACATTGGCAGAAGCTATACGCACGTTGCTGCCGGCAACTACAGCAGGGGCAGCCGGACGCGGATTCCCTTCCGTGAAAGTGATGGTCGGGGTCGGCTCAAGCGCGTAAGACCCCGCGCCTGAAATGTACGTCAGGACGCCCGCAGGGTTGGTCACGAAGTCGCCACGCCTCAGCGTGCCGCTCGGCAACAGGTAAGGCAGCGGCGTGAGCGTCCCTGAACTACCCGTCTTGCTGCTGCCGTCATCAATAATCAACTTACTCCGATTATTGAGGCTCTGCTGCGCTGTCACAGCCGCGACGTTGGTCGAGCCAGTGATACTGGTCCCGGACGGTGGATTGTCATTCGGGTCTATCGTATTGGTTGGGATATAGAGCGGCGAATTGGCGGAGACTTCAACCTCGCCGAATGAACCCAGGTCGTCAAGATTTGTCGCATAGAGAGTCTGGTTGAAAGCTATGCGCATTCCTTCAAAGCGTTCGAGGTCGGTTGCCTGCGAGGTAGCGACGGGCAACGCGACGGCGGCGGCTGGCGGGAGCGTGTTGCCTGTTGTGTTGATGCTGATGGCATTTGCAGTCAACTCCGTTAGCCCTGCCGTGTTATTCGGAAAGTTTGAGACGACGCCCGTCACTGTGACGCTATCTCCGAGCGCGACATCGACGGCAGGATTCCCGCCGCTCTGAAAAACGAAAATCCCTTCGGAGGTCGCGTCGTTCGCATCCCAATCGCTGCTTTCTTCCTCTACGAAGAAGCCGCCGAGACCGCTCGTCCCCTGGAAATCGCCGACGACGATACCCGTAATAATCACGTTATTGCCGATTTGTTGCGGCGTCTCGACGGAGCCTTGGATGTCGTGAATCAAAAGAGCGACCGGCGGAGCTTGAATGGTCAGCGAGATGCTCGTGCTGCTGGTCCTGGCCTCGGCATCGCTGACGGTAATCGGAATTGACTTATTGCCGGTCGCATTGTTGCTGGGGACGGTCGCGAGGTAAGAGAAGATGTTGTCGCCTGCGGTCACATCGCCGTTAGTCCCGTCGTCGAAGAAGGTCTGCGTCGCAGAGCCGCCGATTGCCGTAAGGTTGCCGGTCACTGTAATGCCGGTGCTCGTCGGTGATGTGCCGGGCGTGACTGTCACTGTGAGCAGCGTCTGGTTGCCTGCCGTGACCGTGCTCGGATTGGCCGCGCCGACGCCGATGGGTTTAGTGGAAGCTCCGCCGCCTATGCCGGTGATGTTGATGTCGTCAATCCCCAGAGCCTGGGCGCTTGAGACTGTGGTCCCGGATGTGACGGAATAATTCCAGGCCAGATAGAGATTGGTGCCTGTCGGAATACTGACATTTAGGTTATTAATGACACCGACGGTCGCGCCAGGCGCTGACGCGAAACCATTGTTGTCAGCATCGCCCGGAAAGCTTGTCAGAAACCCTGAGCCAGCCGAGGTCCAGCTAGCGCCGTCAGTCGAGTAGTACAACTGTATGCTGAAACCGGCTGTATTGCTCCCGTTGCGATACTTCTCCACGTTATATGATATTTGCAGACCATTCAGATTAGTTCCCGTGCTGTTGACGAGTTGCGCATAGAGATTTCCGCTCGCCGTGCCAGAGCCGGAAGCGAGAAAACCGACGGCCCTATCGGCTGAATTCGCACTGGCCCCGAAATTGTAGATGCCATTGCCTGCAGAGGATGTAAGTGTAGTACCTGCCCGCTCGGTCGCAGTACCCGCGCTCGCATAAGTGCCTACGGTACGGACAGAGGAGACAAACTTATCAACCTTGAAATCCGCTGGCAACGAGGCTGTCGCGGACGTGCCAATCGTGTTGAAATCCTGAACGTATGTGCTGGCCGCAGGGATCGAGATGGCAGCCAGCACGATGGTCGCGGCGATGGCCGAGAGAATCACGAAGATTGAAAGAGTAATGATTGTGCGGCGATTCAAAAAGAGCCTTTTGAGAGATGGTAAAGGTACAAACACAGTAGTGGGCCTTTCAAGATTAAAGATTGAGACGGCTTCGCTTGCGACATAAAAGAAGCCAATGTTGACCAAGCAGACGCAAAGGGGGTTTAGGAACTTCTGCTTTCAAGTAATTCTATGCAGGCAATTCTGTCAGGGGTTTGCCCGTGCATCATATCTAATTTTTCCAAAGGGGAAGAGGGTGGAGCTTTCCCAATCGCTGGACCAACTTCGAGCCTGGACATCTTATACTGAAGCGCTGTAACTCGCAACCCGAAGCTTGTCACAAACCCGATTTAATTTTTCGCCCGCCAAATTCAACGAGCGCTGCCCCGAAAGATTGGTCCAAAGACTTTCCTCGCATATCTAAAAACCAAAGGTGGAGACCGCTTGCATGGCCTCCACCTTTAGTGTTTGCTTTATAGTTTTGCTCTCATCCCAGACGGTCAGCCTACTGGCTGCACTCTCGGTTCGAGTGAGAGACGATGGAACTGAACCTCTGCTGGTACTCAGCCGAAGTGATAAAGGAACAGACCATGCCCTTGAAGTTGCCAGGCTCTTTGTTGTTCAAGACATTAAGCCAGAACTGGTAGCCGCCTTC
>DASWMI010000043.1:0-3315 GCA_036399835.1 Pyrinomonadaceae bacterium
ACATAGAGGATGTCTACGACGAGTTTAGCTACGGCATACACAAACCCGAAGCGATACGCGATTTCCTCAAGGCGACCGCGGCGCGCTGGACCAAAGCGCCGCGTTTTGTCCTGCTGATGGGCGATGCCACCTACGACGCGCGCAACTATACTGGCAAGGGCGATCTGGATTTTGTGCCGAGTAAGCTGGTCGATACGGTCTACACCGAATGCAGTTCCGATGACTGGCTCGCCGATCTTAACGAGGACGGCGTGCCGGAGATGGCCGTTGGCAGACTCCCCGCCATGACTACCGCGCAGGCCGATGTGATGGTCTCGAAGATTACGGGCTATAACCCCTCGGCGGTCCAAGCCACGGCCCTCTTCGTCGCGGACGCGCAGGGCAGCTATCCTTTCAGCTTTGAGCAGGAGAACAGCGAGATTAGCGTTCTACTCCCGCCCTCTGTAACGATTAAAAACGTCAACCTGGACACGGAAGGTCTGAGCGCGGCGCGCACCAAACTCTTCAACGAGATTAACCAGGGACCGATGATCGTCAACTACGCGGGGCACGGCACGATTGACGCGTGGTCCGGCGCGGCTCTGCTGACCTCAAGCGATGTCAACTCGCAGTTGAGCAACGGGAATCATCTCCCGCTCTTCGTCATGATGACCTGCCTCAACGGCTACTTTAACGACCCGCTCAAGGAGAGCCTCGCGGAAACATTAATCAAGGCGCAGAACGGCGGCGGCGTCGCCGTCTGGGCCTCATCCGGGCTGACAGTGCCTTACGGGCAGGCTTTGATGAATCGCCAGCTTTATCAACTGCTCTTTAGCAGCAATCCCCCGACCCTCGGCGAAGCCGTCCAGCAGGCCAAAGCCGCGACCGACGACCGCGACGTGCAGTTGACCTGGGTGCTCTTTGGCGACCCGACGATGAAGCTACGTTAGTTTCGTTAATTGCTGAAGCGAGCATTCAATCCGTATTGAGTCAGGCAAGCAGCTCTACTTGCCCCTACATTTATTTTATAGATAGACACTTCGCCCGCAACACGCGAAGCAGCATTACCTTTAACTTCTTAATCGCAGGCAATCTTACGACAGCGAGCAGCGAGCACTGTGAGCTGACAGCGTTTGTCCATCTCATGCCAATCCTCGCATTTTGTTTCTTCCAAAGTGCCGTTGGCCGTGCCGGAAAATTTTTTGAGGGGAGCGAAAGAGAATGAACGTCAAAAAGAGAAGCATTCAACGGTTTCCGAGCGTCAGATTGATCCTGGCTTTTGGCCTGACGGCAACCCTGTTAAGCATGTTCTTTATCAGCCCGCCGCGCGTTGCCAGAGCAGCCGCCTTCACCCCCGGCAACCTCGTCGTCGTGCGCGTAGGGACGGGGAGCGCAGCTTTGGGTAGTGGTTCGACGGCAGTGTTTCTTGACGAATACACGCTGGCTGGTGGCTCGGCTGTTCAATCAATCGCGCTTCCGACAGCCGATTCCGGCAGCAATCAATCACTGACGGTGGCAGGCTCATCCACCGCAGATGGTGGACTGAATCGCTCCTACGACGGAAGATACCTGACCCTCGCGGGCTATGATGCTGCGCCCGGTGTCGCCGCTATTGCCGGTACGGGTGCTACAACCAACCGCGTTGTTGCGCGGGTTGATTCCAGTGGAACTATTGATACTACGACCAGAATCAGTGATGCTTATAGCGGAGCCAATATCAGGAGCGCCGTGACGAACGACGGAACAGGATTCTGGACATCCGGCAGCAATAGCGGTATACGCTTTGTCACTCTGGGCAGTACAGGGACAAGCACGTCAGTCAGTACGACTGTGACGAATACTCGGGTTGTTAGTATTCAGCCGGGCTATAACAGCTTCCCAACTCCACAGCTCTATGTCTCGGCTGCTTCGGGTACGTTTCAAGGAGTCAGCACTGTTGGCTCCGGGCTTCCGACCACCGCACAAACGACCACTCAATTACCCGGATTCCCGACTGCCACCGGTCCCTCCTCCTATGCCTATATCTTTTTTGATCTAAACGCGGGAGTTGCCGGTGTAGATACCCTGTATGTTGCTGATGATCGCACTCCCGTAAACGGCGGGGGGATACAAAAATGGACCTATGATGGGACTACCTGGACGCTCGCCTATACTTTGAATAGCGGTGAAGCCACAGGCATGAGAGGCTTGACCGGAACCCTGTCTGGGACCGGAGTACCCGTCCTCTGGGCCACCACGACGGAAGCTTCGCAAAATAGAATTGTCAGAGTCACAGATACGGGTGCGGCTTCCACCTTTACCACTCTTGCCACCGCCGCGACAAATACGGCTTTTCGCGGGATCGCTTTTGCGCCGACGGCAGCAGGTGGGCCAACGGCTTCGGACGGAAATGTCAGCGGGCGTGTGATGACGAGCGACGGCAGACCGCTGAGCGGCGTGGTCATGCAGCTTGACGGCTCACAGTCGAGCAGGACCATTACAGATAGCGATGGGCGTTATTTCTTCACGAACGTCGAGCCTAACGGCTTTTACGTGGTCACGCCCTCAAGGGTCAACTATGGATTTACGCCAGGGAACATCTCATTCTCGCAGATAGGCTCGAATACAGAAGCAGTCTTCACAGCTTCTCCGATGGCAGAGACGGAAAACCCACTGGACACGGATCTGTACTTTGTCCGCCAGCAGTATCTGGACTTTTTGGGAAGAGAGCCGGACCAGGGAGGACTTCTTTACTGGACCAACGAGCTGGAGAAGTGCGGCTCTGATGCTTCCTGCTTAAATCGCAGACGCAATGCGGTGAGCGCAGCCTTCTTCATGTCAGATGAGTTTGAGAAGACTGGCTCTTTTGTCTATCGCATCTACAAGGCTGGCCTAGGCAGGCAGTTGTCTTATCAGGAGTTCTCCACGGACCGCAGCCGCGTACAGGGCGGGGCTAATCTTGAGCCGAGCCGCGCGGCCTTTGCCGGCGAGTTTGTCGAGCGCGCGGAGTTTCAGCAGAAATATCAGACGGCGCAGACGGCCAGCTCGTTTGTGGATGCGCTGATTGACAATATCAGGCAGGCTTCGGGCGTAGAATTGTCTGGCGAGCGCGGCGGCCTGATCGGCAAGTATGAGGCGGGCGGAAATCTGACCGAAAGCCGTAGCCTCGTGCTCAGGGAGATAGTCGAGAATCCATCTTTGAAGGCGCAGGAGCTGAACTCTTCATTCGTCCTGATGGAATACTTCGGTTATCTCAAACGCGACCCGGATGAAGGCGGCTACCAGTTCTGGCTTAATGTCTTGAACAACAAAGAGCCTGGCAACTTCAAGGGCATGGTCTGTTCCTTTATCACTTCG
>DASWMI010000044.1:0-6270 GCA_036399835.1 Pyrinomonadaceae bacterium
CTCCCCCCGAGATGACGCTTGAGGCTCTGCGTTCCGTCCCGCTCTTCGCTTCGCTCGACGACGAGGCGGCGCGCGAGCTGCGCAGCCTGCTCTCCGTGCGTGATGTCGCAGCCGGAAGCCACCTTTTTAAGACTGGCGACAGCGGCGATGCGATGTACCTCATCGAGAATGGCCGCGTGCGTATCAGCGTGCGCGATACGGACGGGCAGGATGTCACGCTGGCGGAGCTGGCGGGCGGCGATTTCTTTGGCGAGATGGCGATTCTTGATGGCAAGTCTCGCTCGGCGGACGCGAGCGTGACGCAGGACGCGCGGCTCGCTGTGCTCTCGCGCGAAAATTTTCTCTCCTTTATACGCGGCAACCCGGATGTCGCGCTGGAGATGCTGAGCGCTATCACGAATCGGCTGCGCGCGACGGACGAGATGCTCCGCCGTCGCGTCTCGCGCAACGCCAACGAGGAAGACGCAGCGCGCATGACTGTGGCGGACAGGATGGCCGATGCGCTCGCGGAATTCGGCGGCAGCTGGAAATTTATCGGCGCGTCCGTCGGGCTGATTGCCTTCTGGATGCTTCTCAACTCGCTGATTTTAACTCGCAAGATTGACCCGATTCCTTACCCTATGCTCAACCTCATGCTCGCCGTCATCGCCGGCCTGCAAGCGCCCATCATTATGATGTCGCAGAACCGGCAGGGCGAGAAAGACCGCCTCCGCGCAGACCTCGACTACCAGGTCAACCTCAAGAACGAACTGGCGCTGACAGAAGTCCTGCGCCGCCTGGACGTGCTCGAAAGCGAGCGTCTGCCCAAGCTTTTTGACGAGCAGAACGCGAAGCTGGTTGAGACCAAAGACAACAAGCAAAACGATGGACGCTAAACTCTGGCGCGCAGCAACGCGTGAGCTAAAAAGATTTGATTCACTGGTCCAGTGATTAAATAAATCAATGCTCCGATAGCTTCTTCTTTATCTTCTTCGCTGCCGAGCCAGTCACCGTCGCGCCACCTTGATTTGCCCATCCGTGGCGGCGAGCTTACAATGCTTCGACTGTTCTCATTAAAAAATCCGATGCTCGCAAAGGCTTCATGATTAAAGCTCTCCTGTTCGATTTCAACGGCGTCATCATTGATGATGAGGCTTTACAGATGAAAGCCTACCAGGAGGCGTTTGCGCCTCTCGGGATGACTCTGACGGAAGAGGAGTATTACGGCTCGCTCGGGACGGACGACGTGGCTTTCGTCCGCGCGGCCTTCGAGCGCGCCGCTCAGACCCTGGATGATGAGACGCTGCAAAGCATCATCGAGCGCAAGTCCGAGCTTCATCGCGTCTTGATCGAAGACGAACTGCCGCTCTTTCCCGGCGTCCTGACTTTCATCAAGGCCGCTGCGCGCCGCTACACGCTCGGCCTCGCCAGCATGGCCCGCCGTGCGGAGATAGACCACGTGCTCCAACGCGCAGGGTTGGACCAGTCGTTTGCGGCCATCGTCAGCGCAGAGGATGTGCGTGCCTGCAAGCCTGACCCCTTTTGCTACCGGCGCGCTCTGGAGCTTTTGAACGAAAAGCTGCGAGGCGCGGGCCAGCCTACACTCGCGCCGGAAGAATGCCTCGTAATAGAGGACGCACCGCCCGGGATAGAAGCCGGACGCGCCGCCGGAATGCGCACGCTCGGCGTCACCAACACCGTCTCGGAAGAGGCTCTGCGCCGCGCCGGAGCGGATGTCGTCACCCCGCGCCTCTCGGACTGGACCACAGATGCAGTACATCATGTCTTCGATAGAGAAACGATGAGCGCGATGAGCCATGAGCGATGAGAAAGAACTTGCTGCCAACCGCTCGTTGCTCATCAATCATCATCCGTCACTTCTTTTATGTCTTTACTCGATATCCTTTATCTTTCTTTACGGAACCTGCGCGAGGCCAAGCTGCGCGCGACGTTGACGACGATGGGCGTGCTGGTCGGCGTGGCCGTCATCGTGACGATGGTCTCTTTCGGGCTGGGGTTGCAGCGCAATACCGTCTCGCGTTTTAAAGAGCTGGACCTGTTTAATGAGATCACGGTTGTTGGGCGTACACTGTCGAGCATCGCGACCGGCTCGAATGAGAAGGAGGGACGGCGCGGGCCAATGGGAAGATTGGACCAGACGCCCGAGCGCCTGCTTGACGATGCGGCCATCGCAGAGATCGCGCAGATCAGGGGCGTTGCCTATGTCGAGCCGACGATCATCTTCGGGACATACCTGCGGGCCAACGGTCGTGTGCGAATGCAGATGGTGGGCGGGGCTGCCGTGCCTAACCAGGCTTCGCGCTTTAAACAGTTTTCAGCCGGAGGCATGATCGGCTCGGCTGACGCAGCAGAGGCCGTCGTTGACGAAAGCTTCCTCAATAATTTCGGTTTTGCAAAACCTGAAGACGCCATCGGGCAAACGGTGGAATTTCTGGACCTCTCGAAAGAGAAGAAGGAGAGAGCGGAGGGAGACGAAGAGGAGGTCCCGAATTTTTTCGGCATCCCTCTGGAAGAGGATGAGGGCCGCGATCTGCCGGAAGGGAGTCTGGATGTACGCCCCTTCCGTATCGTCGGGGTCTTGAAGAATGAGCTGACGGAAGGCGGCAAGGGCGGGAAACGCTTTCGCGGGTTGATGCCTGCGGCTGGCATCTACATCTCTTCGACGGCGGCGCGCAGGTGGACTCTGGACCATCGCAGCGAGATGAGCGAGGTCGCCCTGTTGCTGGCGCGTCAGAGCGGCGCGCTCAAAGAGAATGAGACTGAAGGATACGGGACGGCTGTGGTGCGCGTGACGGACCCGCTGATGATGAATGATGTGCGCAAGCGCCTGACGGAGCTTGGCTTTGCCAACTTCTCGATTATGGACCAGATGGAACAGTTGCGGACAGTCTTTCTGATTATGAATTCTGTGCTCGGACTGCTCGGCGGCATCTCTCTGCTGGTGGCCTCTTTCGGCATCGCCAACACGATGATTATGTCCATCCTCGAACGCACGCGCGAGATAGGCATTATGAAGGCCATCGGCGCTGAAGACAGGGAGATTAAGTTAATCTTTTTTGTCGAGGCGGCGGCCATAGGCTTGACGGGAGGAGTGCTGGGTTCGCTCGCTGCCTGGGGCATAGATGCGCTGGCGAACCGCCTCGCTTACCGCTTTATACTCAAACCACAGGGCGCTTCCTTTATAGATTTTTTCGCTCTGCCGCCACTTCTCTGGCTCGGCGCGATTCTCTTTGCCCTGATTGTTTCGGTCGTCGCCGCGCTGTATCCTGCCTCACGAGCCGCGCGTATTGACCCTGTCAGGGCTTTAAGACACGACTGAAAATTCCGAGCCTGTGAAGATGAGAGGTCCGCGTCTGTGTAGAGTCCGTGTTGGCTTCCGGTATGAGAGAGAAGATTAAGGCTTTAAGAAAACCGACTCGGTTTGCGCTCAGGGCGCTTGCGGCTTGCGCGGCGCTCTGCTCTTTAGCTTTGACGAGCGGTGCGGCGTCCAAGGACGAGCCGAAGACGGCGCGGCAGGAACGCCCGCAGGAGACGGTCAAGCGGCTGGGGATACGGCTGCGCTCGTTCGTCCCGGGCGCGAGCGCGAGCATGTATTTCGAGCCGACCCTGAGCGGCGGTAACGTGCGGCTGCTCGTCCTCGGTCTGCCTGAGCCGCGCACGCTCATGCCGGACGCGCGAACTTACGTCGTCTGGGCCGTCGCTTCGGGCGAGCACCCGATTCGCGTCGGCGAGGTGCAGACGGATGAGAGCGGGAGTGGAGGTCTTGAGTTCGGTCGTCCGGCACAGTTTGAGCGTTACAGCGTCATCGTCACGGCGGAGCCGAGCACCTCCGTAGAGAATCCTGCGGGCATCATGGTGCTGGCCTCGCGCGCGGGCGCTGTGACGAGCTTTTTTGGGCAGCGTGAGCAGACTTCCAGAGGAGAGCGGCTGCGACGATTGAGCGCGGAGCTGGGGCGCAGGTCACGCGTCCGACCGAGGAAGGCTGACTTTTTCGCGGAGGTTGACAACGCTCTGAACGATGTCAACGGCGGGCGCACGCTAGAGCTTTACGGCGACGAGGTGACGCCGGAAGCTCACGGGCTGGCGCGCATCACTTCGCGCGAGCGTAAGGCTTATGCTCGCGTCGTCTTTAATAATTTCCCGCAGCCGTTCCTCGTCGGAGCAAACGTCTACGTCTTGTGGTCCATTCTGCCGGATGGACGCATCGTCTACATGGGCAGCCTGCCGACCAATACGGACCTCAACGAGACGGACATCTACGTCCGCGTCGGCGGGGTGGCGACCGATGAATTCGAGCTTTTCGTGACGGCTGAGAATCGCAGACCCGTCGCGCGTCCCTCCGGTCGCCGCGCCGTCTCTTCAATCTCGCAGCTTGACCTCGCCTCGCAGTTCGGAGCCATCGAAGGGCGCGTGGTTGATAATGCCGGACGCGGAATCGCGGGCGCAGTCATCACGGCCATCCCTCTGGACCAGTCCGGGATGACCACGCAGCCGGTCGCCCACGCAGACCCCTACGGAAGATTTCTGCTCATAGACCTCCCGCCCGGCTCATACATGCTCTACGCCGCCAAGGAAGAGGCAGGCTACTTAGGCACCTCTTATTCTTTCTTTGTCGTCAACCAGGCGACGATTCCGCGTGCGAGCGTCGCGGCTCAACAGATTACGCAGGACATAGTGCTGCAACTGGGCGCAAAGGCCGCGCGGCTGGTCGGCAGAGTCCTCGACGCGACCAACGGAACACCCGTCGAGAATGCGGAAATGATGCTCATACGCGCGGACGACCCCAACAACTACCACCTCACAGGCCCGAATAAAACGGGCGGCATCTTTCAGCTCATCGTCCCGACAGTGCCCTTCAAAATCAGGGTCTCGGCGAGAGGTTACAGGGATTGGTACTACGGCGCGGACGGGACCAAAGAACGCTCAGGCATTATGCGCATCGAGCCGGATACAACGCGCGAATTAATCGTGCCATTGCAGCCGCTCAAGTAGAGATTCGGAGACGGCAAGGTTGCGCCCTTCGCGTTTAATGTTTCCGACATCTCCTAGAGGTCCATCTTGAGAGCCAGGGTGTGAAGTGTGTCAACGATGAGGACGATGATGGGCGGATAGAGGAGTAGTTCGGGGTGAAGCTTGGGGTCGAAAAAGAGGGGCATCGCCATCAGGATCGGGTTGTATTGCGTATGCTCGCCGAGGTATATGCCGAGGATGAAGCTGGCGAGCGGGCCGAGCGTGATAAAAGCGTAGGCGGCTTGGCGCGTAAAGGGTTTCTCTAAGGCTATCTCCCTCTGCTCAAACTGGTCCAGCGCGGGGTCTGCACGATAGCTGTAGCGCTCAATCCAACTCTTTAATCTTGTGACGAGATGCCACAGCCCTATCAGCGCCAGCGTGGCCATCGTCGTGCGCCCGAGTGGACCAAAGCTCTGCCAGAAGTAGGGCCTGAGGACGGGCGCAAAGAGGGCCGAGAGGAAGAGTGCGACAATCGGATAGACGGCTCTTTGCAGCATCAGCGTTTCGCGCCTATCCTGCGCGCGCAAGTTTTCAATCACGCTATTGGTCCGCACCTGCGCCCTGACGCGGCGCGCCCTGCCTGTGCCCGCGGTCGAGCGTCGTTGAGGCGAAAAGCCGCGCTCGTTTTGTCTCTCTCGGCGCGCGTCGTAGTAAGCGCGTTCCTGCGCGTCGCTGAGAATCCTGTAGGCCAGCGCCAGCTCTGCGAAGGCACGCGCGGCCTGCTCAGAGCCGCCGTTGACATCCGGGTGGCGCTCGCGTGCCAGCCGCCTGTAAGCAGACTTAATCTCCGCGGTCGTAGCCGTCGGCCTGACGCCCAGAATGTGGTAGTAATCCAACACCTGATGAGCGAACCTAAATCAACAAACGGCTCTTAACTGCCGAATGTTGAAGTTGAGAGCCAAGCTTCGGGAGCGCGCTCTGCCGTCATGAACGCTTTTGCAGCTCGGCCAGAGCGCTCAGCACTTCCTCGCTGTGCCCGCTCGGTTTGACCTTGACGAAGACCCTGGCGACCTTGCCCTTCGGGTCAATGATGAAGGTATTGCGCGCTGAGAGCTTGGCCCCGTTATACTCCATCACAGAGCCGTAAGCCGTAGAGACTTTGGCGTCCGGGTCCGAGAGCAGCTTAAAGCTCAAGCCTTCCTTCGCGCAGAACTCCTTGTGCGATTCCGCCGTGTCCACGCTGACGCCCAGAATCACCGCGTGAAGCTGTTCATACTTGGCTATGTCTCGCTGAAAGTTGTGCGCTTCGAGCGTGCAGCC
>DASWMI010000045.1:0-35915 GCA_036399835.1 Pyrinomonadaceae bacterium
CGTCAACGGCCAGATGCGGCACGCCCTGTGCACCGTCAACGAGGACGGGCACGCCGTACTTGTGTGCGCGTGCGATCATCTCTTTGACTGGATTGACCGTCCCGAGCGCATTCGAGACGTGGTTGAGAGCGACAATCTTTGTACGCTCGTTGAGCAGCGCATCATACTCATCAAGGAGCAGCTCGCCCGCGTCATTCATCGGAATCACGCGCAGACGCGCCCCCTTCTCTTCGCAGAGCATCTGCCAGGGAACGATGTTGGCATGATGCTCCATAGCCGAGATGACAACCTCGTCGCCCTCTGCGACAAACTTGCGGCCATAGCCGTGCATCACCAGGTTGATGCCCTCTGTCGCCCCGCGCACGAAGATACATTCCTTCGCCTCGCGCGCGTTGATAAAACGCCTGACCTTTTCCCTCGCCCCTTCATAAGCGGTCGTCGCGCGCTGGCTCAGATAATGCACGCCGCGATGTATGTTCGAGTGCTCTTCCTGCAAATAGCGCGAGCCGCGATCAATAACCACCTGCGGGACTTGTGAGGACGCGGCATTATCCAGATAGACCAGAGGCTTGCCGTTGACCTCCTGCCTCAAGACAGGAAAATCTTCCCTGATACGCTCGACATCCCACTCAGCGTCTTCAACAGCCGATGAGTGCGTCTCCGCTTCCGGCAAAATCTTTTCAGGAGCAATCATAAGACCCTTCGATGCGAGTAATAGAAACTAGGGGATGATAAAAGCACAATCCGTTGACCATCCATTAACCCCTTCTTCCCCATCACCCATCTTTACGCTTCGAGGCGCGTGTGCAGTCTGGCAAGGATGGTTTCATCCAGTTGCGCCTTGATTGAATCAATCTTGATCTTCTCGATGACCTCTTCGGCAAAGCCGTAGGTCAACAGGTTCTGGGCCAATTCCGGGTGCAGGCCGCGGCTTGTCAGGTAAAACAACTCTTCTTCTTCCAACTGGCCGACGGTCGCGCCGTGCGCGCACTTGACATCATCGTTAAAGATTTCAAGCTGAGGCTTGGTGTCCACGCGCGCTTCCTTCGAGAGCAGTAGGTTTCTGTTGGTCTGCTGCGCATCCGTGCCGCGCGCGCCCTCGTGCACAAAGACTTTGCCGTTAAAGACGGCGCGCGATTTACCGTCGAGAATGCCCTTGTAGAGCTGACGGCTAGTGCAGTTCGGCTGAAGATGGTCTATCAGCGAATGCGTGTCCGCGTGCTGCCCCGCGCCGACGATGTAGAGGCCATCCACGCGGCACTCCGCGCCCTCTTGTTCGAGCGAAACCCTGATGTCGTGGCGCGAAATCTGCGCGCCGAGCGTGACAGTCGTCGCGTTGTAGCTGCTACTGCGGCCAAGCACGGCCTTCGTCGTCGCGACATGAAAAGCATCGGCGCTCTCGTTCTGGACTTTATAATGGACCAGCCGCGCATCCTCTTCGAGCCACACTTCGGTCACGACGTTGGTCCAGTAGAGGCCATCTTGCGCGCTCACATAGCTTTCGATGACGGTCGCCGAGCTGCCGCGTTCGGCCAGGACAAAGACGCGCGGGAAAAAGGCCGGGGGAGCATCCGCGCGCGGGTCTGAGATAAAAAGCAGATGTATGGGAGCATCGACCTGCCTGCCCTGCGGGACGAGTATAAAAGCGCCGCCCGCGAGCATGGCTGTATTGAGCGAGGCCAGCGAGTTTTCCTCCGACGTCGCATCGCGCTCAAGCTGCTCACGAATAAACGTCGCATACTTTTCATCCTGCAAGGCAACTGTCAGGTCCAAAGCCAGGATGCCTGAGTCAAGCGCGCCGAGCGATGAGAGGCTCGGATAAAATATCCCGTTGACGAAAACCAGACGGCTCTCTCGCGACTCGCGATAAATAAACGGCTCAAGACGTTTGGCATCCATGCCGGGCGTGCTTGCGTGCGTCGCCAGCTCAAAACGCGTCTTCGCCAGCGAAGCGATATTCGTATACTTCCACTCTTCCTGCTCGATTGTCGGAAAGCCCTGCTGCTCAAATCGCTCAAACGCACGCTCGCGCAATCCCGAGAGCCAGGATGCGCCCGCACCCTCTTCGCGCTCCTGGAGCGAGCGAAACATCACGCGCGTGTAATTTTCCTTTGCTAACTGGCTGACCATTCTTTTCAGCTCACCTGCGGCGCTGACCGAGCGCCCTTTGCCGCCGCCTCTCCCTTGATCCAATCGTAGCCCTTCTCTTCAAGCTCAAGGGCCAATTCCCTGCCGCCTTCCTTGACGATGCGCCCGCCCGCCAGGACATGCACATAATCCGGCACGATGTAATTCAAGAGGCGCTGGTAGTGTGTTACGAGGATGATGCCGTTTTCGGAAGTGCGTAGCTGGTTGACGCCTCCGGCGACGATGCGCAGCGCGTCAATATCGAGGCCCGAATCAGTCTCATCGAGCACGGCCAGCTTCGGCTCAAGCACGGCCATCTGCAAAATCTCGTTGCGCTTTTTCTCGCCGCCGGAAAAGCCCTCATTGACAGCGCGGTTCATAAAGCTCGCTTCCATCTGCACGACCTTCGCGCGCTCGCGCAGTAAATCCTTGAACTCAAGCGGGTCAAGCTCCTCCTGGTCCAGATGCTTCTGCTTTTCGTTATAGGCCAGACGCAGGAACTGCGCGTTCGAGACACCGGGCACTTCAACCGGATACTGAAAAGCCAGAAAGACGCCCTCGCGCGCGCGCTCATCAGGAGGCAGCTCCAACAGGTTCTTGCCTTCGTAGAGCACCTCGCCCCGCGTCACCTGATACGAAGGATGGCCCGCCAGCACTTTCGCCAGCGTTGATTTGCCGGAGCCGTTCGGCCCCATGATAGCGTGAACCTCTCCCTTGTTAACGGTCAGCGTGATTCCCTTGAGAATCTCGTTCCCATCAATCGCCGCGTATAAATCTTTTATCTCCAATAAAGCCACTTTGAATCCGACTCCTTAACTATCGTGACAAGTAACAGGTGACAGGTGACAAGAAAGGACAGCGTTTCATCTTGTCACCTGTCACCTGTTACTTGTCACGGCTCTCTTATCCAACGCTGCCTTCTAATTTCATCCCAAGCAGGCGCGTTGCTTCGACCGCAAATTCCATAGGCAGTTGCAGAAAGACATCCTTACAGAAACCGTTGATGATGAGCGAGACTGCATCCTCCTGCGAGATGCCGCGCTGCATCAGGTAGAACAACTGCTCTTCGCTGATTTTCGAGGTCGAGGCTTCATGCTCTACCTTTGAGCTGTTGTTCAGCACTTCGATATAGGGAAATGTGTTCGCGCCGCAACGGCCTCCGATAAGCATCGAATCACACTGCGTATAATTACGCGCGCCCTCGGCCTTCGGCATAATCTTGACCAGTCCGCGATAGCTATTATTCGACTTGCCCGCGGAGATACCCTTCGAGATGATGGTCGAGCGCGTATTCTTGCCGAGGTGAATCATCTTCGTCCCGGTGTCGGCCTGCTGCGCGTGATTCGTCAGCGCCACTGAATAAAACTCGCCGATGGAATTGTCGCCCTGCAAGATGCAGGAAGGATATTTCCAGGTGATAGCCGAGCCTGTCTCAACCTGCGTCCATGAAATCTTGGAATTGCGTCCGGCACACTTGCCGCGCTTGGTGACGAAATTATAAATCCCGCCCTTGCCCTCTTCGTCGCCCGCGTACCAGTTCTGCACGGTCGAATACTTGATCTCCGCATCGTCCAGCGCAACCAGCTCGACGACCGCCGCGTGCAACTGGTTTCTATCAAACTTCGGCGCAGTGCAGCCTTCAAGATAGGAGACGTATGCGCCCTCTTCGGCGACAATCAGTGTGCGCTCGAACTGGCCCGATTCCTGGTTATTGATGCGGAAGTAGGTCGAAAGCTCCATAGGGCAGCGCACGCCCTTCGGGATAAAGCAGAAAGAGCCGTCGGAAAAGACTGCGCTGTTGAGCGCCGCGAAATAGTTATCACCGACAGGCACAACAGACCCCAGGTACTTTTTAATCAGCTCAGGGTAGTCCCTGATGGCTTCCGTAAACGAGCAGAAGATAACGCCGTGCTTCTTGAGCTTCTCCTTATAGGTCGTCGCCACCGAGACCGAGTCGAAGACAGCATCCACGGCCACGCCCGCCAGTTGCTTCTGCTCTGTTAAAGGGATGCCGAGTTTTTCAAACGTCCTCAACAGCTCAGGGTCAACTTCGTCCAGGCTCGCCTTCGTAGCCTTCTGCTTCGGCGCGCTGTAATAAACCATCTCCTGGTAATCAACTTCCGGATAGACGAGGTTAGGCCAGTGCTTTGGCTCCTTCATCGTCAACCACTGCCGATAAGCCTTGAGCCTGAATTCAAGCATCCACTCTGGCTCATCCTTCTTGGCAGAGATGAGCCTGACCGTCTCCTCGCTGAGGCCCTTCGGGATGGTCTCGGACTCGATGTCCGTGACGAAACCGTACTTATATTCCTGGTTAGCTAATAGCTCGATTGTACTCATCTTGTCTCTTCGCTTTATCTCAAAACAAATAAATGATTCCCACTATCTCCCCGCAATGCCGTCATGCGCTATCTCGGCGCGCTGGTGCAGACCCTGAATCCTGTGCAGCGTCGCATCAACTTTTGCTTCGTTGCCGAGAAGCTGTGCCAGCGTGATTTCCGATAAAGCCTTCTGCACAACTTCATGCAACCCGACGATGACGGGTCGTATCCCGCAATCCGGCGTATGCACGCATGCATCCAGCACGCCCGCGTAGCTCTTGCAATGAGCCGCCACGGTATCCTGGTCCAGCACGCTAATGACATCACTCAAACGAATCTCGCCGGAGGGGCGCGACAGGCGATAGCCGCCTTTTGTGCCGCGTGAAGACTGGACCAATCCGGCCTTGCTCAGAATCCACAGGAGTTTGCCCGCGTTAGCCACGGAGATCCCCTCGCGCTCGGCAATCTGGGCCAGCGTCAAAGACTCTTCTTCTTGGGCCGCGCGTGCCAGTTGCAATAAACAGCGCAACCCGTATTCTTCCTGTGCCGAAATCTTCATCTCAAAATCCGCCGCAAATGCCTCGTCCGATTTAGGATTCGTCGTCATTCTAGCATACCTGACTTTTTTGTCAAGTTTAGTTAAGTGGTTGATTTTAATCATATAAAGGCGACTCGCTGCTTTGTTTGCGAACCGCTTCGAGGGAGCACGCCGAAGAGAGCTGAGAGAGAGAAGAGGCAAGGCTGGAAAGACTAAAAAGAGCGCAATGAGATGAGTCTTTGCGCTCTTTTTAGATGATTCCTGTTTTCAGCCAGAGGGCGATGGGCTTTACGTGCTCTCACATGGTGAAATTAAAGTTGATAAAGCCTGAGACGCGGACGGGCTGGCCGTCAACGCTCGTCGGTCGAAACTTCCATTTCCGCGCAGCCTCTATGGCGGCCTGTTGCAAAAGCTGAGGGCCGCTGACACGCTCGACCTTGACGACCGCGCCGTTTTCATCAATCAGCAGGAAGACCGTCACGAGACCAGCGACGTGCGCGTTCCGGGCCATCGCAGGATAGATCGGATTGACTTTCTGCACCGCCTTATCGAGCAAGGCTCCGACCTCCAGCGGCGAATCGCCGGCGGCAGCAGTTTCGCCTGATGTACTTCTTTGCGTCTGTCCCTGCTGCGTCGGCGCAGAAGGCTTGGAGGACGCAGGGTTGTTTGAGCCTGAAGGGGCGGCTGGCTGTTTCGCTGTCGAAGCAGGTTGGCTCGCGTTCGTAGAAGGTGCGGCTGGCTGAGAAACTGGTCCAGTGTTATTTGCCCTGGGCGAGCCTGACGAAGCGGGAATAATCGAGGGGCGCGAGGGGATGCCGCCGATTGAAGCGATGCGCGTTTCGGAGGCGGCCAGTTTCTGACGCGCTGCGGCAAACTCCTGCCGCCAGCGCAGGCGGTCTTCCTCATCGCGCGCCAGAGACCCGCGCACGCTCGCCACATCTTCCAGCAGCGCCACGGCATCATTGCGTCTCTCATCTTCATTGCCAATCTCTTTGGACTGGTCCGCAATGCGTTCGAGCAGCAATCGCAGGCGGTCCAGATCATTGAGCGCCTCCTGCGGCAGGCTCTTATCCGCAACGTTGATGCCGAAGGTTCTATATCGCTCAAGGTGCGCGCGCGCGCCGCTGATGGTCTGCCCTGCGAGCGCGAAGTAGGATTGCACGGAGCTTTCGTTTTGCGGCGAGCGGGCCTTGAAGGACTCTACGAGCAGAGCGTCGGCGCGTGTATAATCGCCCTCTTCAAGATAAATATTCATCAACATGATGCGCGCCACATCGCGTATCGAATCGTCCGTTGTTCTTGAGCGGATAGCGTCAAGCTCGGTGATGGCTGCGGCCAGATTATGCGCGGCGGTCAACGCACGCGCACGCGCAATGCGGCCCTGCATAACCTCTGCCTCGGAAGCGGCTGGCGTAGGCATTGACGAAGGCATCGCCGCGGTCTGCGCGCGAGTTGCAGCCGGCGCGCAGACCAGCATTATAGATGAGATGAGCACGGCAAGCCGGCTCAAAGAGACTGGATGATTATTGCTTTTTCCCTTCACTACTTCTGACTCCATAAAAAAAGAGAAGCGAGCTTGTGAGGCTCGCTCGCAGGTTAACCCGAAAGTTAAATTGACCCGCTATGATGGCCTCTCAAAGGACTCTGGGGCAAGTCCGTGTGAGCTGGAACTGGTCCCGAAAATCTCCTCTGGCCCTGATTTCATGCGGCTTTCGAGAGATTGGGGACGAGTTCTAATTGTTCCCTGCTTGTTCTGTATTTGATGCCGCGAGGCTCTTTAAAATACGCTCGCGAAAGGTTCTGGCACGGGCTTTAATATCATCTTCGTTGAGCGTTAGCAACCGGCGGTCGCGCATCACGACGCGGCCCTCTATAATCACCGTCAGCACGCTGGCATACTTGGTGGCGTAGACCAGATCGGAATAGATATTATAAAGCGGCGTCTGGTTGAGCGTATTGAGGTCAACAATCACCAGGTCCGCGCGTTTGCCAGCTTCGAGCGAGCCGATTTCCCTCTCCAGATGCAGAGCGCGCGCGCCCCTGATGGTCGCCATCTCGAAGGCTTGCTCGGCGGTCAGGACTTTGGGGTCGCCGCTAAAGACCTTGTGCAGCTTGGCTGCCGTGTCCATCTCTTCCCACATATTAAGATCATTGTTCGAGGCCGCGCCGTCCGTCCCGAGACCCAGGGGCAGATCGTCAGCGAGCATGCGCGGCACTGGTGCGACGCCCGAAGCGAGCTTCATATTCGACTGCGGGTTATGCACGATGCCGACCCCGCGCCGCTTCAAGATAGCGAACTCTTCATCTTGCGGAAAGACCATGTGCGCGGCGATAACGCGATTATTGAAGAAGCCTATCCGGTCCAGATAGGCGACGGGCGGAGCGCCCTTGCCCTGCCTGATGTCATCAACCTCCTTGCGCGTCTCGGAGATGTGAATCACGATGGGCGCGCCCGTCCGGTCCGAAAAAGCGCGGACGGCCTTGAGATGCTCTTCGGAGACGGTGTAGGCCGCGTGTGGTGCGATGGCTGGCGTCACGAGCGCGTGGCCTTTCCATTTCTTGACGAACCTTTCCGTGTAGGCCATCGCTTCGGCGTTCGTTTTGTTGTCGGCGACGGGAAAATCTATGACGGTCTCGCCGAGCACGCCGCGCACGCCCGCGCGCGCCGTCTCATCCGCGATGGCGTCCTCGAAGTAGTACATATCGCAGTAGGTGGTAGTCCCGCCGCGAATCATCTCGGCGAGGCCGAGCTGCGCGCCCGCGCGTACAAAATCTTCTGTGACGTTTTTGGCTTCCGCCGGGAAGATGTATTTCGTCAGCCACTCGTGCAGGTCCATGTCGTCCGCGAGACCGCGAAAGAGTGTCATGGGAACGTGCGTGTGGCCGTTGATCAGGCCGGGGATGACGACCTTGCCGGTAGCGTCAATCGTTTCGCCGGCTCGATATTTGGCCTCCAGCTCGGCGCGCGTACCGACGGCCTTGATGCGCCCGCCGCTGATGGCAATCGCGCCGTTGTCAATGACGCGGCGCTTCTCGTCCATCGTCACGACCGTTGCGCCGACTACGAGCAGGTCCACACGCGTCATACCTCTCTGCGCTCTCCCGCGCCTCTGCTGCGATGATGCGAGAGATGCTGTTGAGACGGAAGCCATGAGAAGCAGTGTAAGAAGGATTCGCAAATATTTTGACATGAGCTGTTCATTCATCATTGACGCTGACCCGGTTCAGTTCCTTTTCTTTCCTTGCTGGCTTCTTTGAGAAACTTGGCGTCAAAGGCGCGCGGGAGCAGGTCTTTGATCTGAAAGCTTTCGGCTTCGCCGAGCAGGTTGGCAAAGATGATTTCGGCATCACGGCAAAATTCCCAGATAATCTGTCGGCAAGTGCCGCAGGGCGGCGTGAGCCTTTCCGTATCGGCGACGACGGCGAGGCGTTTGAAGCGGCGCTCGCCTTCAGAGAGAGCCTTCCAGATGGCTATCCTTTCGGCGCAGACGGTCAACCCGTAGCTGGCGCTCTCGATGTTGCAGCCCGTATAGACTTTCCCGTCTTCGGTCTCGACCGCCGCCCCGACTCTGAAATTTGAGAAAGGCGCGACCGCTCGCTCGCGTGCGGCCCTGGCCGCAGCGATCAACTTTTGCTCCCCCTGTTCTTCGCTCAAACAAGTCCTCCGCTCATACTTAAAGAATTTGACAGGCGCTCGCGTATCTTGACGCTGATGAGGTCTATGCTCACCAGATTGTGTCCGCCTTCAGGGATGATAACATCCGCGTAGCGTTTGGACGGCTCGACAAACTGCATGTGCATAGGCCGCACGGTTGCCAGGTATTGCTCGATGACGGAATCAACCGTGCGCCCGCGCTCGGCCACGTCGCGGCGCAGGCGACGTATAAAGCGTATATCGTCGGGCGTGTCCACGAAAATCTTGATGTCCATCTGTTCGAGCAGGCGCGTGTCGGCGAAAATCAGTATGCCTTCGACAATGACAATCGGCTTCGGCTCAATCGGCAGGGTCTCGTTCAAGCGCGAGTTGGTCTTGAAATCGTAGATGGGCAATTCGACAGGCTCGCCCGCACGCAGTTTCCTGATGTGATGAAAGAGCAGGTCGTTATCGAGCGCCTCAGGATGATCGAAGTTGACCTGCTGCCTGTAATCGAGCGGCAAATCTTTCTGATTCCGGTAGTAGGAATCCTGCTGGATAAAGAGGACATCGCTCGCACTCACCGTTTCGAGAATGCGATTGGCGACCGTCGTCTTGCCTGAGCCTGTCCCGCCGCTAATGCCGATAATCATAAAGAGAGTCTGGAGTCTGGAGTCTGGAGTCATGAGTCAAAAGAAAAAAGCTTTGGGCCTTTGACTCTCAGACTCTCGGACTCTCGGACTCTCGGACTGTTATGTCAGTTTTGGGATGACGCGTCGGAGCAGCTCTTTGAAAGTGTGCTGGACGCGTGCGCCTATCTCCATGACCTCCTGGTGGTTGATTGGCTCGCCGAGCACGCCCGCAGCCATGTTGGTGATGCAGGAGATGCCGAGCACTTTGATTTCCATCTGGCGCGCGACGATGGCTTCGGGCACTGTGCTCATGCCAACGGCGTCCGCGCCCAGGATGCGCAGCATGTGTATCTCCGCAGGCGTCTCATAACTGGGGCCGGAGAGCGCGGCATAAATTCCGCGTCTCACATTAAGGCCAATCGCGTTGGCCTCTTCGACGGCAATCCCCTGGTATTCGCGCGCGTAAACTTCGGTTAAATCCGGAAAGCGCTCGCCGAAACGCTCGTCGTGCGGGCCGCGCAAGGGACTCGCGCCCATCAGGTTCAAGTGGTCGCTGATAACCATCAAAGAACCCTGGTCGAACTCTATGTTGATGCCGCCCGCCGCATTCGTCAGCACTATGGACTTGATGCCCATCAACCCAAAGGTGCGCACGGGAAAGACGACTTCTTCAAACGAATGGCCCTCGTAATAATGGAAACGCCCCTGCATGGCCGCAACCGGAACGCCTTCCAACTTGCCCAAGACCAGCCTTCCGGCATGGCCTTCGACCGTCGAGCGCGCAAAACCCGGAATCTCCTCATAATCAATCGCCACCGCCTCATCAAGCTCGTCGGCAAACGCGCCAAGCCCGCTTCCCAGTACCAGCGCCACACGCGGCTCCACGCTCCAACGCGCACGTATGAGACGCGCAGCATGCTCCGCGCGCTCATAGAGAGTAGCTGTCCTTAACTCTTCAACCATGTGTCAAACAGTTTTGAGTGTTCAGTTTTCAGTAAAGGCAAGCTGCTTTTTCTCAAAACTGAAAACTCAAAACTGTAAACTCATCTTTCCTTCTGATAGGGCTGGCCCAGCGAGCGCGGTGCGCGTGAAAGACCTATGAAGCCTGCCAGCACGACTATCGTCAGCACGTAGGGGATAATCTGAATATACTCCACGCGGATATTCGGGACAACGCCCTGCATTTGAATCGCGGCGGCCTCTGCAAAGCCGAAGAGCAGGCAGGCGAGCATCGTCTGGACAGGTCGCCACTTGCCGAAAATCAGCGCGGCGAGCGCGATAAAGCCGCGGCCCGCCGTCATGTTTCGCGTAAAGAGCGAAGACTGGCCGATGGAAAGATAAGCCCCGCCGATGGCTGCCAGCGCGCCCGACAGGAGGACTCCCGTATAGCGTATGCGCGCCACGCTGACGCCCGCCGTGTCAGCCGCCTCAGGGTTTTCTCCGACCGCGCGCAGACGCAAGCCGAAAGGTGTGCGATAGAGCACGTACCAGATGGCGGGCACGAGTGCGAAGGCGATGATGATGGGAACATTCGGAATGAGATCGTTTTTGGGTATCTGCGGGGTCGCGCCTGTGGATTCAAAAAAAGCGCCGCTCAGGAGCGCGGGCACGCCCAGCATCAGGAAGTTGATGGCCGTTCCGCTCACCACCTGGTCCGCCTTGAACTCTATGCAGGCCACTGCATGAATCAACGCGATAAAGACACCCGCGCCAATCGCGGCCAGTAGTCCTATCCACGGGCTGCCAGCATAATGAGTGACGGAGGCAGCCGTGAAAGCGCCCGCCAGCATCAAGCCTTCGAGCGCGATGTTAATAACACCCGAGCGCTCGGAAAACAGCCCGCCCATCGCAGCCAACAGCAAAGGCGTCGCCAGCCTGATCGTCGAATAGATAATGGCAATCGTTAGGATGTCTCTCATATCTATCGTTTCAGTTTTGAGTTTACAGTTTTCAGTTTTGAGCAAAGGCAAGCTGCTTTTTCTCAAAACTGAAAACCGGAAACTGAAAACTCTCTTTCACACTTTCGATCTTTTCAAGAGGCCGAATCTGCCGAAAGAACCGCCATGAGACAAAATGGCTACGAAGAGAATCACCAGCGCCTGAAGGACGAGCACTAAATCCTTTGAGACATATTCCGTAAAGATGTCAACGAACAGCCCGCCGCGCAGTAGAGCGCCGAAGAGGAGCGCGGCTAAGAGCACTCCGAAAGGATGATTGCGCCCGAGGAGCGCGACGGCGATTCCCGTAAATCCGTATTGCGCAGAGAAGTTGTGATAATAACGGTAGCGATAGCCGAGCACCTCATTAATCGCCACCATCCCGGCCAGCCCGCCCGAGACAGCCATCGCGAGCACGATCTGTTTGCGCACGGAGATGCCGCCATACTCAGCCGCCAGAGGGTTCGCGCCAGTCGCGCGTATCTCGTATCCCCACTTGGTCCGCCACAGAAAAATGTAGACGAGCACGCACGCCAGTAGAGCCAGGATAAAAGCCAGATTGATGGGAATGCGCTCCGGCAGACCCGGCAGAAACTGGCCCAGCCGCGGCAGATGCGCGTTGATGCCCGGAGGCGTCAAAGCCTGGTTGCCGATGGGTCTTGTTTCCAGTATGGGGTCACCCTGGACTTTGAAGTAGCTTTGCGTCAGGGCGCTCGCCAGACCCGCCGCGATAAAGTTCATCATGATCGTATTGATGACTTCGTGCGAGCCGAAACGCGCCTTGAGGATGCCAGGGATGGCGGCCCACAGTGCGCCGCTCAGGATGGCTACCAGACAGGCCAGCGGGATAAGCAGCCAGGCAGAGAGGTTGGCGAAAGTAATCCCGACAAAGGCCGTCGCAAACGCGGCAATCGTCAACTGTCCTTCAGCGCCTATGTTGAGCAGCCCGCAGCGAAAAGCCACAGCCACCGCGAGGCCCGTGAAAATCAGCGGGGTCGCGTAAAAGAGCGTATAGCCGATACCGTCGGGCCATGACAAAGCCGAGCCGATCAGCAGCTTGTAGGTTTCAATCGGGTCATCGCCAATGAGGACGACGACGATAGCCCCGACGATGAAGGCCGCGATGACAGCAATCAGCGGAAAGAGCAGTTGGCGTAGATGCTTCATAGAATAGCGACAGGTGACGTGTGACAGATGACAGGCAAGAACAAGTTTTTATCTTGTCACCCGTCACCTGTCACACGTCACGGTTTGTGTCCTCCCGTCATCATCAATCCGATCTCTTCCGCGCTGGCGCTTTTCGGGTCAACTTCGCCGACTATCTTGCCGTGATAAATGACCAGCAGGCGGTCCGCCAGATTCGTGACCTCCTCAAGCTCTGCGGAGACCAGCAGCACGGCGCAGCCCGCATCGCGCATGGCTAGCAGCTTGCGATGAATAAACTCTATCGCGCCGATGTCCACGCCGCGCGTCGGCTGCGCGACCAGCAACAGCTTAGGCTCAAGCTCGAACTCGCGCCCGATGATCAGTTTTTGTTGATTGCCGCCGGACAAAGAGCGCGCGGGCAGCTCCGTGTCGGCTGGTCGCACATCGAAATTTTTGATGACCTCCTGCGCGCGTCGCCTGATGCCCGTATCGTCGAGCAGCACTCCCGTACTGCCGACGGCGGGCCTGCGATAATGCACGCCGAGGATGGAATTTTCCGCGAGGTTGAAATCGAGCAGCAGCCCGCGCCTGTGCCTGTCTTCGGGGATGTGCGCGATGCCAAGCTCTTTGCGCCTGCGTGCGCTGAGGCGCGTGATGTTCTTTCCGTCAAACTCTATCTGCCCGGCCAAGAGCGCGGGGTCAACCAGCCCGGCCAGAGCCTCTATCAACTCTGTCTGACCGTTGCCCTCTACGCCCGCGATGCCGACGACCTCGCCCGCGCGTACTTCAAAACTTATCTCATCGAAACGCCGCGTGCCGTCGCGCGCCGTCATCGTGAACCGGCTCAGGCTGAGCACGACGGCTGCCGGATTCGCCTGGCCTTTCTCTACGCGCAGCAGCACATCACGCCCGACCATCAGCCGCGCCAGCTCAGCCGCATTCGTCTCGCTCGTCTGAAGGCGGCCCACGACCTTGCCGTCACGCATCACTGTTACTTCATCCGAGATAGCCAGCACTTCATCCAGCTTGTGCGTGATGATGACGACAGTCTTTCCCTGCTTGCGCATACGCCGCAGGATTTCAAAGAACTCTTCGACCTCCTGCGGGGTGAGCACGGCGGTCGGCTCGTCCAGGATGAGGATGCGAGCCTGGCGATAGAGCGCCTTGAGCAGCTCGACGCGCTGCTGCTGGCCGACAGAGAGATTCTCGACCACTGCGTTCGGGTCAATTGCCAGCCGAAATTCTTCCGAGAGCGCGCGAATCTGCGTGTCCGCGCCGCGCAGGTCGAGCGCAGTGACTGCGCCCGGCTCTGCGCCGAGGACTATATTTTCGGCGACCGACATCGGCTCGACGAGCATAAAGTGCTGGTGGACCATGCCTATGCCAAGCGCAATCGCATCGTGCGGCGTGGCAATCTGCCGGACCTCGCCGTCAACCAGAATCCGGCCCTCGTCCGCCGTGTAAAAGCCGTAAGCGATACGCATCGCTGTGGATTTTCCGGCGCCGTTCTCGCCCACGATGGCATGAATCGTCCCGGTCTTGACCAGTATGTCCACATGGTCATTCGCCAGCACGTTGCCGAATCGTTTAGTAATGCCTTTGAGTTCGAGCATGCTTCGCTTTTCAGTTTTCGGCTTTGAGTTTTCAGTTTTCAGCACAGACCGTTTGCTTTTCTGAAAACTGAAAACCGAAAACTCAAAACTGCCCTACTTCTCCATCGCGTCTGTGACTTGAATCTGCCCGCCGATAATCTTCTGCTTGGCTTCTTCGGCCTGCTTGATGATGTCCGGCGGAATCAAATCTCGGTTGTACTGGTCCAGCGCGTAGCCCACCCCATCGTTCTCAAGACCATAAACGTGTACGCCGCCCTTGAACTGTCCATCAATCTTGTCCTTGACGATCTGGTAGACGGCGTTGTCCACGCGCTTGACCATGCTGGTCAGGACAAAGCCGGGCTTGACCCAGTTCTGGTTCGAGTCAACGCCGATGACGAATCTCTGCGCGTGACCGTTGGCATCCTTGCCAAACTGCTCTGCGGCGTCGAAAGCGCCGAGGCCGGAATTGCCAGCCGCAGTGAAAACCACGTCCGCGCCCTTCTCAAGCTGCGAGCGCGCCAGCTCTTTGCCTTTGACAGGGTCGTTCCAGGCCGCGTCGGTCACGCCTATATAGTTGGCGATGACGCGTATGTTCGGATTGACGGCGCGCGCGCCCTCCTCGTAGCCGGTCGCAAACTTGTGTATGAGGGGGATGTCCATCCCGCCGATAAAGCCTATCGTGCCGGTCTTGGAGGTCTTGGCGGCAATCATGCCGACGAGGTAAGAGCCTTGATGCTCCTTGAAGATGAGAGAGGCGACATTGGGTAGTTGGCTGACGCCGTCTATGATGGCGAAATTTATGTTAGGATAATCTTTGGCGACGCGCTCCATGATAGGAGCCTGCGCAAAGCCGACGCCGATGATGAGGTCGTAACCGCGCTCGGCAAAGGCACGCATCGCAGGCTCTATCGAAGTCGGGTCGCCCGGCTCGACATCGCGTAGAACGATTCCGAGCGCGGGCTTGTCGCAGGCCGCGCCGTTCTGAGGCTGTTCCATGTCACCGCACTTGCAGGGTGAGCCGTCAGGGTGATGGCCCGTCTCCGCACACTTGACGCCATCGAATGCCGCGGCGTTAAAGGAGCGGTCGTCTTTGCCGCCGATGTCATAAACAATGCCGACATGAATTTTGGATTTATCCTCAGCGACGCGTCCCTGGCGATGACAGGCAGGGCCTGCCAGCACCAGCGCACAGAGGGCTGCGAACAAGAGCCAGTGGTAAAACTTCATTGTGTGATGACTTCCTTGATAAGTGTCAGCGTCGGCGGGGGAGCATCGCCAATCTTGTAAGCGGAACGGATGCGCGCGCCTGCTTCAAGGCCCTGTGCTTCATCGCGGCAAGAGAGCAGCCCCAGAAGGCCGCCCCGCTTCAGCTCGTCCCCGATTCTCGCCTCGGAGAGAAAGCCGACTGCCGGATCAATCAAGTCTTCGACGCGCACGCGGCCACCGCCAATGGCGGCAATCGCATTTCCGATCTCAGCCGTGTCAACTTCGCGTACAAACCCAGCGTGCGGCGATTCTACCCTAACTTCACGGAGTGTCAAATCCGACAGCAGCGACGGGTCATCGCAGATGCGCGGGTCGCCGCCCTGCGCCTCCACGTTCCGACGAAAAAGCTCCAGCGCCTCGCCCGTCTCAAGCAGACGCTCGACGCGCGCGCGAGCAGCCTCAAGCGTCGGCTCCAGATGCGCGAGCGCGACCATCCGCGCCGCCAGTTCAAGCGAGAGGTCCAGCACGGGGCGCGCACCCGCAGAAGCTTCGTTGCGCAGAATCTCCAGACACTCTTTTGTCTCGAGGGCGTTGCCGACGGCGCGTCCGAGCGGTTGATTCATATCCGTCAGAAGCGCCTCCGTGCGGACTCCGCAAGTGTTGCCCGTCTGGACCAGCGCGTGGGCCAACTCTCGCGCGCGCTCCTCTTCGCGCATAAAAGCGCCCGTCCCCGTCTTGACATCAAGCACGAGCGATTCGAGTCCGGCGGCCAGCTTCTTTGACATGATGGAGGCGACGATTAAGGGAATCGCTTCGACCGTCGCGGTCGCATCGCGCAGCGCGTACATCTTTTTGTCTGCGGGCGCAAGCTCTGCCGTCTGGCCCATCATGGCAAAGCCCACGCGCTCGAGTATAGAGCGAAACTCTGTGAGCGAAAGCTGGACGCGATAGCCCGGAATCGCTTCGAGCTTATCGAGCGTGCCTCCCGTGTGGCCCAAGCCCCGCCCCGAAATCATAGGGACGCAGACACCCGCGGCGGCGGCCAGCGGCGCGATAACGAGTGAGGTTTTATCACCGACGCCGCCCGTCGAATGCTTGTCGGATTTTGGTTTCGGAATGTCTGAAAAATCCAACAGCTCGCCCGAGTGAAGCATTGACTGCGTCAGCGCCTGCATCTCGCCCGCGTCCATCCCTCGCAGGAAGATAGCCATGAGAAGCGCAGACGCGTGATAGTCTTCCCACTCGCCTTGGGCCACGCCCCTCGCAAAAAATTCTATCTCTTCAAGCGAGAGGCGCTCGCCGTCACGTTTCCTGCGAATCACATCCTGCGGTCTCAAGCTCTCCCCCCACCGACGGCGGCCAGAAGGACTACGGCCTGCACCGTCACGGCAAGGCCCTGTCCCACGGCGTCTATCCCTTCACCCGTCTTAGCCTTCACGCTGATGCGCTCAACCGGCACGCTCAGAGTCGCGGCCAGCTTCTCTCTCATGTTCATCACAAAGGGGCGCAGCCTAGGCCTCTCAAGCAGCACGGTGGCATCCACATTGACGACATAAAACCCGCGCTCGCCCGCCAGCCACATGACACGCGCCAGCAGCTCCATACTGTCGGCATCCTTCCACTGCGGGTCGCGTTCGGGAAAATGCAAGCCTAGATCGCCCTCAGCCAAAGCGCCCAGGATGGCATCGGCCACGGCATGGGCCAGCGCGTCCGCATCCGAGTGGCCCAAGGCCCCGCGCTCCGACTCTATACGCACGCCGCCCAGAATCAGCGGTCGCCCCTCAACCAGACGATGCGTATCATGACCTGTCCCGATTCTAAACATGAGTCTGAAGAGTCCGAGAGTCCGAGAGTCCGAGAGTCTGAGAGTCAAAAGCTTTGGGCCTTTGACTCTAAGATTCCAGACTCCAGACTCCAGACTTTAAAAGCGTCTCCGCGAGGGCGATGTCTTCCGGGCGCGTCAGTTTGATGTTGCGCGGGTGGCCTTCGACGACGGCGACCGGTTGATTGAGCCGCTCGACGAGCGAGCTATCGTCGGTCGTCTCGGCGCTCAAATCCTTCGCCTGCTTGTAGGCTTTCATCAAAAGCTCGTAGCGGAAACACTGCGGCGTCAGCGCATGACGCAAGGCTTTGCGCGGCAGTGTTCGCTGGACCAGCCCGTCCCTGACTTCCTTGATGGTATCGGTTGCCGGAGCGCAGAGGATGGCCGCGCCGCACTTTTGCGCCGCTCGCACGGTCTGCGCAATCTCTTCACCTGTGACGAAGGGCCGCACGCCGTCATGCACGGCGATAATCTCTGCGGTCGCGGCGCGGACAGACTGCAAGCCGCGCCAGACGGATTCGGCGCGGCTTGCGCCTCCGGGCACGACGCGCGCCAGCTTACGCAGATGATAACGTCCGGCGAGCGCGAGAAAACCCGCCGCATCCTGCGCGGGCAGGACGAGGATAATTTCCTGTATGGCTGCACACTGCTCGAATCGTTTGAGCGTGTGAATGATGATTGGAGTACCGGCGAGTTCCAGAAACTGCTTGGCTCGCCGACCGCCCATACGCTTCCCCTGCCCTGCGGCGGCGATGATCGCGATGTTCATAAGGGATGAGGGCGGAGGGATAAAGGATAAAGTGGAAGCGATTGCAACATTGGTCCAGCGACTGATTTAATCATTGATTCATTTCGTTAGCGGCTGATTGAATCGATGACTCATCCCACATCCTTCATTCTTCATCCCTCATAATGGTCCGTGATGCGTGTCGGCGCGGCGGCAGCGGGGCGCACTGGGCGACGCCCGCCTGTCGTCATACCGTTGGCGCGCTGCTGCTCGCCGCCGTTGGGGCTGTCGGTGTTATCTTCCCAAAGGCGGCCAAAGATCATTTTTCCGGCGGTCGTCTGCAAGACGCTGGTCACGGCGATGTCCGCGTTCTTGCCTATCAGCCTGCGCGCGTTGTCCACGACGACCATCGTCCCGTCATCGAGATAGGCCACGCCCTGATTGTATTCCTTACCCTCTTTGAGTATGAAGACGCGCATCGCCTCGCCCGGCAGCACGACGGGTTTGAGCGCGTTCGCCAGCTCGTTGATGTTGAGCACGCTTACGCCGCGTAGTTGCGAGACCTTGTTGAGATTGAAATCGTTGGTCACGATGACGGCATCGAGCTGTTTGCCAAGCTCTATCAGCTTGAGGTCAACTTCGCGGACGGATGGAAAGTCCGTCTCGACGATTTGAATATCTAGGGAGCTGTTGTTCTGCAAGCGGTTGAGCATGTCCAGGCCGCGCCGCCCGCGTTGCCGCTTGTTGGCATCGGGCGAATCGGCCACCTGTTGCAGCTCGCGCAGGATAAACTGCGGGATAATCAGCGTGCCGCTCAGAAAGCCCGTCTCGGCCACGTCAGCGATGCGCCCGTCAATGATAACGGAGGTGTCCAGGACCTTGAGGTCGCGCCGCGCAGCCTTATCGCTAAAGATACCGCCGAGCGCTGACAGCTCAAGATACTCGCCCTTGGCAGCTCCGACCATCAGCCCGACATAGGCCATAAAGAATGTTAAGACGAGCGTCAGGAAGGATTTCATCTCAGGAGCTTTAAACTCCTGCTCGATGATGAGCATCCCGATCAGGTAAGCCCCGATGATGCCCATAATCGAGCCGACAGCCGCGCCAATCAGCGTCTTGAGAGAGGCGCGACGGATGCGCAGCTCAAAGAAGATGACGGCCACGCCAATCAACGCGGCGGCGAACGCCGACATCATCTGCGACGAGACAGGACCATACCCGGGCACCGGATGCAACAGATAGCCGGATGCTATGAGAATTCCTATAAATACTATTCTGATGAGGATAATGTCAGCCCGCATAACGTCGAGCATCTTAGCACGCTCTTGCCCGCGCGTCACTAAAAGCTTTTCAGACAGAAGGGTAGGCTCAGAAGGCTTGCTCCCGCGCGACCGGTTTTAGAAAAGCTCGTCGAGAGCCTCTTCAACCGAACGCACGCCGATGACGCGCAGACCGAGTAGACGTTCGAGACCAGCCGTGTTGGAGGCGGGCATGACGATTTTCTTAAAGCCCAGGCTCTGGACCTCACGCGCGCGGACGCTCGATTGCATCGCGCCGCGCACTTCGCCCGTCAGCCCGACTTCACCGAAGACTGCCGTGTGCGGGTCAATCGGCAGATTTCTAAAGCTCGAAGCGATGGAAGCCACGACGCCGAGGTCCGCGGCAGGCTCATCAATCTCCAGCCCTCCGGCGATGTTGACGAAGACATCATCGCCGAGCAGTTGCAGCCCGACGCGCTTTTCCAGCATGGCGATGAGCAGCGCGACACGATTCTGGTCCAGACCCTGCGTCATGCGTCGGCCCGTGCCGTATTTCGACCCCGAAACCAGCGCCTGAATCTCGACCAGCACGGGCCGCGTCCCTTCCATGCAGGCCGTCACGACAGAACCCGCGACGCCCACGGGCCGCTCCTGCAAAAACATCTCGGAAGGATTCGCGACGGCAATCAGCCCCGCTCCCGTCATCTCGAAGATGCCGACCTCGTTGGCAGCGCCGAAGCGGTTTTTCGAGGCACGCACGATGCGATGGTTGTGATGACGCTCGCCCTCGAAATAGAGCACTGTGTCCACTATGTGCTCAAGAGCTTTTGGTCCGGCGATGGAGCCTTCTTTGGTCACGTGGCCGATGAGAAAGACGGGAATCGTCTGGTTCTTGGCGAGCAGCAGGAACTGGCCCGCAACCTCCCTGACCTGCGAGACGGAGCCGGGCGCGGATTCGATGGCCGAAGAGAAAACGGTCTGGATAGAATCAACGATAATCGCGCCGGGCTTCATCCGCTCGATCTCTTGAAAGATATTTTCGAGGTTGGTTTCCGGCAGCAGATAAAGATTCTCGGCCTCTACGCCGAGACGCTCGCCCCTGAGCTTAATCTGCCGCTCGCTCTCTTCGCCCGAAATGTAAAGCACCGTCTGACCCGCCGCGCTCAGCTTGTCCGCCACCTGAAGCAGCAATGTACTCTTACCGATTCCGGGGTCGCCGCCGATGAGGATGAGAGAGCCGGGAACGATGCCGCCGCCGAGCACGCGGTCAAACTCTTCAACGCCGGAAGCTATGCGCGTGTCGTCCTGCGATTCAATCGAGTTGTAGGCGACAGGCTCTACTTCGCGCATTCGGAAACCGCTGCGCGCGGTCGCGGTCTCCCTCTTCTGAGCGCGTGCGCGCTCTTCGACAAACGAATTCCACTCGCCGCAGTCGGGGCATTTGCCCAGCCACTTGCGCGATTGATGGCCGCAATTCTGACAGACGTAAACGGTCGCCGGTGCTTTCGCCACTTCTTTCCACCTGAAAAAAAAGGCCGGAGATTGAAGCCCTTGAGACCTCCATGGACTTCCATTTCCAGACTTCGGAATTCTTCACTGATGCGGGATGATTATCGCATTAACTCGCGTATATTTTCCAATGGGCGAGCCAGCACGGCGCGCCCTCCGCGCTCGACAATCGGGCGCTGTATAAGGTCCGGATGCTGGACCATCAGAGGGATAATCTCGGCGTCTGAAAATTCCAGGCGGCCCAGCCCGAGTTCCCTGTAGAGAGGCTCGCTCGTGCGCAACAGGTCGCGCGGCGCAAGCTTCATCTTGGCGAGCAGCTCTCTCAACTTTTCCGCTCCGAGAGGCTCTCGGTAGTAGTTCACCTTTTCATACTCTATGCCGCTCTCACGGAGCAGCTTGTCAACTTCGCGACATTTGCTTCAGGTCGGCTTTTCGTAAACAGTAATCTTCTCTTCCATGATTCGTGCTGATTCCTTTCTAGGGAAAGATGCCGCGGACGTGCGTGGCCTCAGCGACGCGACCGATGGCGAGGATGTAAGCGCCCGTCCGCATGTCCGTTTGATAACGCTGCGCCGCCTCGTAGACATGATAAAAGGCCGTGCGGATGGTCTTTTCCAGCGTCTCGTTAATACGGCTTTCGGACCAGAAGAAAGAGTACTGGTCCTGCACCCATTCGTAATAACTGACGGTCACGCCGCCCGCGTTCGCCAGAATATCCGGGACCAGAAAGACTCCGCGCTCTTCGAGGAGGCGGTCTGCGCCGGGTGTGGTCGGGCCGTTGGCAAGCTCCGCGATGATGCTCGCCTTGACGCGCCTTACGTTCGAGAGCGTGATGGCATTTTCGAGCGCGGACGGCAGCAGGATTTCGCAATCAACTTCGAGCACCTCTTCAGGACTCATCTCGCTGGCGTTGGAGAGGCCGAGCAAGCCTCCCGTCTCCGCCTTGTGCCTGAGCGCAGCTTGAACGGCCAGCCCGTCCGGGTTGTAAACACCGCTGCGCGAATCGCAGGCCGCGACGACACGTGCGCCATCCGCCGCGACGAGGCGCGCGACGTTAGCGCCTGCATTGCCAAAGCCGTGGACGGCGACGCGCGCGCCCTTGAGCGACATCCCCTTGACGCCGCACGCCTCGCGCAGAGCGTAGAGACAACCGCGCGCTGTGGCCTCCGCGCGGCCTTCAGAGCCGCCGAGCGCGATGGGCTTGCCCGTCACCACTCCCAGTTCCGTATGCCCGCGGACCATCGAGATGGTATCCATAATCCAGGCCATCGTCTGCTCGTCCGTGTAGACATCGGGCGCTGGAATATCCCTGTCTGGTCCGATTATCGGCGCGATCTCGAAGGCATATCTGCGAGTCAGCCTCTCAAGCTCGTTGCGCGACATGCTTTTGGGGTCGCAGACCACGCCGCCCTTGCCGCCGCCATAAGGAATCCCTACGGTCGCACACTTCCAGGTCATCCAAGAGGCGAGCGCCTTGACTTCATCGAGCGTGACGTTCGGGTGATAGCGTATGCCGCCCTTGGCAGGACCGCGCGCGATGTTGTGCTGGACGCGATAGCCCTCGAAGACCTGCACATCGCCGCCGTCCATCTTGACAGGAATTGAGACGATGAGCTGCCTCTTGGCGTGTTGTAGGACGCTTCGCATAGAAGCGTCCAGGTCCAGATAATCTGCGGCGCGGTTGAACTGCTCTTTGGCAATCTCGAACGGGTTCAGCTGCTCCTCTGCGGCTGCGGTCTCAACAGACATACGGGCCGTCCTTTCAAGAAGTGATGAAGACTTTGGGAATACTAACCCCTCCTGTCAACCCCCCTTGCTCTTCACAGCCTTCAGAGGAAATGATGAATGATGAATGATAAGCTAAACCAACCAGGCTGTAGTCTGTTTTTCTAAGCTATTTCATCACTGCCGCGTTTATTCTTCCGCCTTCTCTTCAATCTCCGTGATGTCGCCCTCTGTGAAAAGATACGTGCGCATCTGTCGGTCGAAGACAGGATTGATGCGGCGCAGGTATTCAAGCCCCATCATCGCGTGCTCGATCTCTTCGTCGCGGTTGTGTTCAAGGATACGTCGCAGTTGCTCATCTTTGGTCGCCTGCGCTCTCTGGTTGTACCAATCAACGGCCTCCAACTCTTCCTGCACGGATTTGATGGCCCGTGAAAAGTTGAGCGCCTCATCGCTCATCTTGCTGTAATCCTCATGCCATTCGGCGCTGGTTGCCATGCTCTCTGCCTCCATCAGAATCTTGAATTATTGCTTAAGCTCATCCTAAAGCAGTCAAAAGCACAAAGTCCATAGGCGCAACGGAGCATGTTGACAAACTTGAGATTTGAGTCCAAGGAGATTATTTCGGGAACAAGCCAGAGACGGTCGGAGTCTAAGTTGATGAGTTCGCTCCCGTGAGACCCGCGTGGCACCGGCACATAGAGGAGCAGCAGAAATGTTTAATCACCTGGTCGAATCCCATTCCCACCGGGAGGACTTCAAACGCAGAGGAGCTTTTATCTTCGGTACGCTCATCGTCTACGCAGCCCTGTTTGTCGCGGGCGGCGTGGCAAGCATCTACGCCTACAACGCTCATCTGGATAGCCAGAATCTCGAAATCGTCACCCTTTTACCACCAGTCGAATTGATACAGGCGCAGCCCGCCGCGAGGAATGTCCAGCCGCGTGCGAACCCTTCCGCCGACACCTCAAGGCAGGTCTCAGAGAGAACGCAATTTATCCCGCCCGTCGCCGATTCCACTCTGCCGCCCGATAAGATTTCGGCTCTCCGTTCAACTGTCCCGGAGATGCCGCCTGGACCGGTCGTGCTGAGCGATAGGAATTTCACCGCTGAACAGTCAGGCCCAAGAACTCCTGCGAGCGGTGAAGGGATTCCGGGGGGCTTGACGACAAATAATATTGACATCAAAGAGACAGCACCGCCGCCGCTTCCCGCTCCAACCAAACCTCCTGAGACCAGAAAAATTCTAGTCTCCGGCAAACTGCTCAACAGCCAGGCCATCAGCCTGCCCAAGCCCCTTTACCCGCCTCTTGCCAGGGCCTCCGGCGCTCAAGGGACTGTCTCCGTGCAGATACTGATAGACGAGACGGGAAGGGTTGTTTCGTCCAAGGCCATTTCGGGCCATCTGCTGTTGAGGCAGGCCGCCGAGCAGGCCGCCTCTCAGGCACGCTTTACACCGACCACGCTCGGCGACCAGCCCGTCAAGGTTTCAGGCACGATTACTTTCAACTTCGTGCTGCATTAAACAGATTTCTGCTTCCTTCCACAGACCTTTCCACAAAGACAAAGGTGCGTGGCCTCAAACAGGGCCGCGCACCTTCCTGCCGTCATTCAAGGGAGAAGAAAAAAGTAAAGAAGTTAAGGACCGGAAGCAGGCTCTTTATCCCGCGCTTTGCAGTTTGCCGGACTCCCTGTAGTAACGCGGGACGCGCTGGCTGATACCGCAGGTAATCTCGTATGAGAGCGTTGCAGCCCTCTCAGCCAACTCTTCCGCCGTAATAGCCAGCCCTTCATCCTGGCCCAGCAATATCACGCGGTCGTCCTGCGCCACGCCCTCCACGTCCGTCACATCAACCAGCGTCAGGTCCATCGAGATGCGGCCCACGACCGGCGCATAGCGCCCGCGTACAATGACGCGACCGCGATTCGAGAGGCCGCGCACATATCCGTCGTTGTACCCTACGGGGAGAGTTGCGACGAGCGTCTCCCTCGCGGTCTCAAAAGTACAACCGTAGCCCAGCGTCTCTCCCCTGCCGACACTCTTTAAGAGCGTCACGCGCGTGTACAAAGACATCACGCTTTTCAAGGCCGGCGCTTCTGGCGCGGGCGGAAGAATATCCCGCCACAGGCCATAGAGCATGCCGCCCGGTCTGACCATTTTGGACCAGGATTCGGGGTGCGCGTAAGTCGCGGCAGAGTTTGCCATGTCTTCATAAGTGGGCCTGTGCCCCTCTTCACGGAATATCGCGGCAGCCGCTTGAAAGCGCCGCACCTGTTCGTGCGTGAACGCATCGCGCGCAGGCTCATCAGCCGCGGCAAAGTGTGTCATCAACCCGTCCACGCGGATATTCTTAAAAGAGATGAGCGCACGCGCAAACTCTCGCGCCGCACCGGGGCGCACGCCGAGCCGCCCCATCCCCGTGTCAATCTTGACGTGAACATCCGCCACCCTGTTCAAAAGACGAGCCGCGCTATCAAGAGCCTCCACAGCATCCAGGCGGTAGACGACCGGCACAAGCTGATAAAGCAGGCACGACTCTTCCTGCCCTTTCCAGAAACCGCCGAGGCACAAGATCGGCTGGCTGATTCCGGCCTCCCTGAGCGCGATGCCCTCTTCCGGCAGCGCGACGCCAAACCAGTCCGCGCCCTCCTCTGCCAGCCTCCGCGCACAGCGCACGGCCCCGTGCCCGTAAGCATTGGCCTTGACGACGCACATCACTTTTACGCCCGGACCAACGCGCCCGCGCACAAAACGGAAATTCGAGGCCAGCGCGTCAAGATCAATCTCGGCCCAGGTCGGGCGATGGCCCTCCTGCGGCTCAAGACTGTGCCGCCGAATCTCTGCGTCGCTGCTGCTGCCCGCCACGGACATAAATCAGTCTCTCCCTCGTCTACGCGCGGCGCTCGATAAATCCCGGTCAAGACAGACCTACTCTGACATCAGGACCAACGCGCCCGCGCCAGTAGCATACAACACTTGAGACGAAAATGAATGATGAGAGATATTCAATCGCGGCACTCTCGTCATCCTCAAACCCTGAGCGGAAAATAGCAGACAGCTCTTTACTGGACCAGAAAACGACAGCAGCTTTTTCGCATAAAAAAAGCGTGCGGAATCATTGTCAGAATTGGACCAGCTATTGCGATTGCCTGATTGCCGTTGTATCATGCCGGTCGTCAAAGCAAGATTCCTCGTATTCAGCTAATAAGAGCGTCTCCCTCTCTTGTTAGCCTCACTGATAAGCTTTGCGCATTAAAGCTTAGCACCCGAAAAGCAGCCGTCTAATTTTCAATCCCAACCTTTCTTTATTTGTCAGACGTTGAAAATTCGACCCGCCGACCGAAGGGTGTCTCCCGTTTCTCCTTACTGCCATGCCAGAACAAAAATCCAACCTCGACGCCGACCCGCAAGACCCGCAGGAACTGCGACCCATAGAAGAGCCACCGCCCGGAGACGATGACCCGCCACCACCACCGCCTGGCGGCTCGGGCGTCGAGATAACGAGCGTCTCGCCGATAGCCGGGTCGCTCGTCGGACGAATCGAAGTGACGCTCACGGGGACAGGCTTCGAGACGGGCGCGGAGGTCTTTTTCGGTAGCAGTTCATCGCCCCTGGTCATTGTTGATAGCAGCACCAGTGCGCGCGCAGAGTTGCCCCCGGCCTCGGAGGCGGGCAGCGTTTCCGTCTCGCTCGTCAATCCGGACGGAAGCCATGCGACACGAGAGGGCGGCTTTACTTACATCACGACGGAGCAGAGCAACCGCGCCGAGGTGCTCGGCGTCACGCCTCTCTCGGTGATAGAGGATACGGAGACTGAAGTAACCATCCGCGGGCGCAATCTGATTGCGGCCTACAATGAAGGGCTGGTCGTGCTGCGTGGTCCAACGCGGGTTCACCTGACAAACTCGTCCCCCACGACCGAACGCGATGAAGCGACCGGAATCGAGGCGCTCACTTTCACCGTGCGCGTCGTTGCGACGCCGCCGCTCGAACCGCTTGAGCGTATAGCCATACAGGTGCTTGCCAGTCGCAGACCAGGCGCAGAGAGCGACGGTATCTTCGAGAGCAGCCGACAGATGTTCACGGTGCTCCCGCGCGCGATACCGGTGCCGCTCGCCTTTACGGACAATCTGGACCCGGATAAGCCAAACCTCGTCATCGTCGCGGGCAGGAATCTGGAAGGATGCTCGCTGGAGATGGGCGATGGCGCGCAGGTGCATCTACAGAAGAGCGATGACCGCACCCTCATCGGTATCGTCACCGTGACGGAAGAGATAACGAAGTCTGCCGCGACCACAGAGTCTACGGCGGAGACTCCGACGACGACGCTCTTCATACGCAGTGAGGACGGCAGCGAGGTGGCCCAGTACCCGATGTCGGTCGCGCCGAGCTTTGAATTCGCCGAGCGAAGCACGTCCACAATGATGAGAGCGCCGCTGCAAGACGAAGGGGCTGCGGGCGACTACGCGAGTTCCATTGACAGCGACATCGGCTTCAAACTGACTGCCGTCCCGAACCAGCAGATCGCTGGTCCAACCGAGGAAGATAGCGCCGTCTTCAACCTCAGCGGCGCGCCTCTCTCCAGCTTCGGCTTCGATTGGTTCAACTTCGTCTTCACGATTTTTGACATCACCATCCTGATACCAATCGTCAACGAAGTCCGGCTGGTCCCATTCTTTGATAGCGGCGGGAGCGATAAGCTGAGCACCGTGCCTGTCCTGGCGCAGGTCGGCAAGCTGTTTCGGCTGCGCGGGATGGGTCTGCTGGTCGCGCTCCATATCGATGTCATTATTCATATCAGGGTCGTGGTCATTATCGGTTTTCGCTTCGACTTCTGGGACTTCGATCCCTTTAATGAATTCCCCGAGCTATATCCGTGGGGCATAGGCTCTCTGGTCGTCAGCGTCCATGTCGTGATTCAGATTCGACTGCTCATCTCATTTCTGGTCGCGCTGGTCCAGCCGACCGGCAAGCTGCACGTGCTCTTCTTCTTTCACCTGAGGATTTTCATAGACTTCACCATAGACACTGATGGTCGGACCTTCCATTTCGACCCTGACTTCGACATCAAGGTGGACTACACCAAGGTCTCGCCTCTGCATAACCTGTTCCCCTGCGATGGCCGCTTTCAGCTCGCGGAAGAGAATGGCAACACTGTCTTTTTCGATGCTATCGAAGCCCCGCAGTCCTACTACTTCCCACGCTCGGCTGGCGAGTGCTGCCTGACCTGGACCTTCGACCTCAAGCTGATCCGATTCGGTTTTAACCAACCGGAAGAGGTTATTCAGGAGAGATTCGAGGCAGATTTTTGTTTGAACGCTGCGCCCAGCCCGGAGATGCTGCGGATTTTCATCACCTCTGACCCGGAGCCGACGGGTATTCCGCCGACTCTTGAAATGGACCTCGGTGATACTGCCATCCTGAGGGCGCTGGCCCAGCCCGTTGATGAGTCGGGCAACCACACCGGACCTTTGCAGGATGTCCGCGACTTGGGCTACGACGCTGAGTTCTATCTTGAATTTCCGCTCGATGTGCTCGACCCGACCTTGCTCCCGGCTGGAGATGCACACGCCGTACAGGTGGGCGAAAACGTGATTCATGTGAGGCTCTGGGCGCGCGACCGTAATCAAGTGCCGCAGTTCGCCTTCTGGCCCCAAGACATACACGGCTTTGACATCGCGCGCTTTATCGCAGAGGGTCTGCCGCCCGCGTATCTGGGCGGCGCGCTGCCGGTCAAAGTCAATCCCCTCGCAGGCAAGATTACAATCGAGCCGACGGTGGCCTACCACGATGAAAAAAATGGCAACCGGCTGGTCCAGACCTCTTTACTCGAACGCGCCGAGCCGTTTGAAGATAAGCCGCGCAACTATGTGCTTGCCGTCAAGCTGACTATTCCCGACGATGTTCCGCGACCGCAGACGCTGACCTTCACCGTGACAGGCGTCGGGATGCAGCCGACACAACCGCTGGCCGGCATCCCCGGCGGCTTTTTCGCACGCGGTCGGACCAGCGCGCAAAAGCCTGAGCAGTTCTTTACAGGGAATCTCGCGCAGAAGGACCAGAAGGGCAAGATAGAGATTGATGACAATACGCCTTCCGGCGAGTTACTCGCGGTCCTCGAACTCGGCAGCACGCCGACCAACGTCAAAGAGTTCTCCGTCGTGCCCAATAACAAGGAGGACGGTCCCTCAACAGGGACACTAACCAAGTTCGTTCCGCCCGGCAGGGCAGTTGGGGAGAGGGATGTCAAGCTCTCTGTCACGCTGAAAGCCGAGAGCAGTCGCGGCACGGTCCTGAGGCTCAGGAAAACGCAGCTTGACCTGTTCGTCACGAACGAGGAGACCTTTGAAGAATACCTGCGCGTTTTTCAGGAAGTGCAGGAAATCCTGACCGGCTCGGACACTACATACTCAGGCTTTGCCAAGAGCTTCTATGCCGAGTTGGTTAAGAGCGGCGCGACTTCCGCCGTGCTCAAGAAGCAGGGCGACGACCTGTGGAAACATGCCTGGACCACCGCGCCGACCTTAAAGGATGACCGCCCGCTCTACTGGGCGCGTCTTCAGGCCATAGGTGCGCTGCGCGCCTACGGTCAGCGTCAAATTCCCATGCTCACGTCGGACACGGTCCAGCAGTTGATTAACCAGTTCGAGTGGCCGTCGCGCGGACTAAACGGGCCGAACGGCAGTATTATCTTCGACGAAGCCCCGGCGACCGCCACACGCAAGGTCATCGTCACGGGTTTCGATCCCTTCCAGTTACCTTCGCAACCCACGACGAGTAATCCATCGGGGCTGATCGCGCTGGTGCTCAACGGCAGGCTGCTCGAACAAGCTGACCCGCCCGTTTACATCAGAACAGCCGTCTTCCCTGTCCGTTATAAAGACTTCGATGAGAACATAGTCGAGAATGCTGTGACGACGACCCTCAGCCAAATCGTCCTGCTCCTCACGACCAGTTTGAACGACGCGGACTACTATGATGTCGAGCGTTGGGCGTGCAGGGCGAGGGGCGGGCTGATGGATAATAATCGCAAAGTGCCGGACCGTGAAGTTCCCGGGAAAGAATTTTACCAGAGCACGCTGCCCTATACGCTGGTCATCACGAGCGACGATCAGACGCGCAGGCTACCCGGTCCGAACTCCGCGACGACTCCCTTTGTCACGGACCAGTCCTACAAGGTTTCGGGAGCTAAGGGTGAGCGTATGAGGAATATACGCTCTGGAACGATCAAGGCCGGTGAGTTTCGCTACGAGCCTCTGGTAGATGAAGAGGCAGCCTATAAAAAGCAGCCCGACGAACCGCGACAGGACAAACCCTCGCTCGAAGGCTCGGGCTGGAACTACCTCTCGAATGAAATCTTCTATCGCGCGGCGCGTCAGCGGCAGACCTTTAGACCATCGCTGGCCTCCGGCCATCTGCACTTAGCCCTTCCCGCGTTCGGAACGCAGTGGAGTCGAGACCGGCTCATTGAAGGAGTTAAGGAGGCGCTCAGACGTTTCCTCAAGAACATCTTCCCGCTGCGCAGCGCAGTGGAAGTCACCTTCCCGCAAACCGTCATCAATACGACGAGCCAGACCTTCATGCTGACGGCGACTAACGAGACGGGCCGGACGATCAGGATCGCCAACGCGGAGACGACTCCGCCCTTCTCTGTCCAGTTGCCCGGTCCTGGACCAATCATCCTGGAGCCTGGCGCTGTCCTTTCGTTGGCAGTCAGCTTCGCGCCGACGACTGCCGGCGTTTATAACAGCGACCTGAAGGTCACAGACGAAAACGGCGAGGTCGTGATGCTGAGCACGCTCACGAGTGAAGCCGTCGAACGATTGCCAGAGCCGCGCATCACAAGCTTTAGCCCGACTTCCGGTAGACCCGGTGCGCTGGTGACGATTCTCGGCGAGAATCTGGATGAAGCAACGGACGTGCGCATAGGGGGGACCAGCGTGCCCTTCACGGTCGTTGACGCCTCGCGCCTCACGGCAACCGTCACCGATGAAGTCTTCACAGGATTCATAGAGGTCGAGACACCACACGGGACAGCCATCAGTTCGACCCTGTTTCGAGTGGTCCGGCGTTTTCCGCGAGAGTTATTGTCAGAGCATCTCAGGGCGCGCAGGCTCGAACTTGGTCTACGCCAGCGCGATGCCGCACAACAGATGGGCGTCAAGGTCGGGACTTACGCCAACTGGGAGCAAGGCAGAGACGAGCCGCGGACACGCTCGTTCCCGGCCATCATCGGCTTCCTCGGCTATGACCCAAGCCCCGAGGCACAGACACTCCCGGAGCGCATACGCGAAGTCCGCGAGCGCGAAGGCCTCTCGCAACGCGAATTGGCCGAGCGTCTGGGTGTTGCTCCCTCGACGGTCAAAGCCTGGGAGGCGGACACCGTACGTCGGCCCACCCCGCGCGTCACACGTATCTTTGAGGAGTATGTGAAGGAAGCTTAGAAAGCAATAGCGGACGGCGAAAGGCTCGCTTCCTTATCGCGGTCATCCAGGATGGTCCGGCTCTATTTTGAAGGCCAGACGAGGTGTCCGCTCCTGTCAATATATCCGTATGTTTCTCCCGCCTTCCCGTCAAACGAGATGCGCGCGAGGCCGTCCTTGAACGGGCCGACTCTGTTGAATGCTCCAGGTTTAATTACGACCTCCCCGTTCTGGTCCATATATCCCCACAGGTATCCCGCGCCGGAGTCAATGATAAAGGGCACAAGCCCCTCGGAGTATCTCCAATCGTGCAACTCCTCTTTGTAAATTAAGAGTAGCTGCTTAAACTCGTATGAAAAATTGCGGCCCCTGGCCTGTGTCACAACCCAACGCCCAGACTTGTCAATCCACCCTACTTTTTTCTCGTCGCCCGCGACGACCCACGCCAGCCCTTCGGAGAACTGCTGCGCGCGTTTGAACTGCGGCGGGATGACAAACTCGCCTTTCCTGTCAATGTATCCGTATCCCGATTCGCCGAGCCTGACACACGCCAGCCCTTCCGAAAACCGGCTCGTCGCGATTGTGGCAATATAGAAACCGGCTTTGCGCGGCAGAAAGCGCGGCGCGATGACCATCTCGCCTTGCCGGTTGATAAAGCCGTACTTCTCTTTATCGATTTCCACCCCGGCCAGCCCTTCCGAGAAATCATCTGCAAACGTATATTGCGGCTTAACCACCAACCTTCCCGAACGGTCAATATATCCCCAACGGCCTTCAAGCTCGCGCGTCCCGACTGCCGCCAGCCCTTCGTGAAAATCCTTTGCCTGTGGGTCATCAGCCTTTATCAGCTCATCAACTTTGATAACTTCCCTGCCCTCTCGGTCTATAAAGCCACGGAACCCCTGCCTGCGCACATAGGCCAGCCCCTCGTGAAAATCGCGCGCCGAGTCAAAGCGCGGCTCTATGGCGATTCTCCCGCGCTCGTCAATGTAGCCCAACTTGTAACCCCTGGAGCCTACGGATTCGCTCGCTTCTCTTCTGAGATAAATCCAGGCACGCCCTTCGTGGAATTCACCGACAGCTCTCGTGGTCTTTGGCAGACGGTCAAAGCCTATGACGAGCTTTCCCCTCTTATCTATAAACCCGAATCTACGCTCACCCGATTTCCCATCTTTGATGACCTGGTACAGACGAATTGAACGACGCACGGATTTGCCCGAGTCCCTTTGCGCATGGGCGTGCGGCGCAAACGTCAACAGGCAAAGAAGAATGAGGAGTGAATGACGGATGGGTGCGCTCTTGATCATTCTTGCGCCTCCGGCCACAAAACGATTTATCCGGCGATAAAGCTTAAAGAGATTCAACTGTAGCGTGAGGCGGCAAGATTGAAGATTCACGCGGAAGAGGATAACTCGCACGCTGCACGTTATTCAACGGCGCACGAAAGATGATTGATGAGAGGCGTGCTCGGAGGGCTGTTTGGTTTCAGGGGCGCGCGGCTATTCTCTCCACATATTTTCAAAACGCGTGAACTCTTTGAGGAAAGCCAGCTTGGTTGTCCCCGTCGGGCCGTTGCGTTGCTTGGCGACGATAATCTCCGCGATTCCTGCGTTCTCTTCCGTGCGGTTGTATTGCTCTTCTCGATAGATGAAGGCCACCACGTCGGCATCCTGCTCGATAGCGCCAGACTCGCGTAAGTCCGCCAGTTGAGGGCGATGGTCCGTGCGCGATTCCGGTGCGCGTGAGAGCTGCGAGAGAGCTATGAGCGGCACGTTCAATTCTTTGGCGAGGGATTTTAGCTCGCGTGAAATCTGCGAGACCTCCTGCTGGCGCGACTCCGTGCGGCGTGAGCCTGACATCAGTTGCAGGTAGTCAACGATGATCAGGTCAAGCTTCTTCTGCTCTGCCGCCAGGCGACGCGCTTTGGCACGCATCTCAAGCACGGAGATGCCGGGCGTATCGTCTATAAAGATTTTTGTTTCGGCCAGCGTGCCGAGCGCCTGGGCCAGCCGCGCCCACTCGTCGCGCGAGAGAAAGCCGCTGCGAAAACGGTGCGCGTCCACACGCCCCTCAGAGCAGAGCATACGCATGACGAGCGATTCCTTAGACATCTCAAGCGAGAAAACACCGACCACGGCCTGCCCCTGTATGGCCGCGTTCTGCGCCAGCGTGAGAGCCAGACTCGTTTTGCCCATCGAAGGGCGGGCGGCGATGATAATCAGGTCGGAAGCCTGTAGGCCGGAGGTCATCGTGTCTATCTCGTTAAAGCCCGTGGTCAGCCCCGTGAGCATGACGGAGCGGCCAGCCATCTCCTGAACTTTTTCGAGAATGTCGTCGGCGACAGGCTTGATGTGCGAGAAACCCTGGCGCACGCGTTCGTCCGCGAGGGCGAAGATAAGTTGCTCGGCGTGGTCCAGAATAATGTCCGCGTCGTCCTCTTCCTCAAGCGCCTCGCTCGTAATCTTGTTGGCCGCTTTGACAAGCTGGCGAAGCACGGACTTATCGCGCACGATCTTGGCATAATGCGCGATGTTGGCGAAATGCGGGAGGCCGAAAGTAAGATTGGTGATAAAGCTAAAGCCGCCGACGGATTCGAGCGAGCCTTCGCGCCGCAACTCTTCACCAATCAGAATCGGGTTAATCTCCGAGCCGCGCTCAAAGAGCGCGATCATCGCCAGGAAGATGCGGCGATGCGACGGGACGTAGAAGTCTTCGGGTCTCAATAGCTCTATGGCCTGACTGATAAGGCCGTTGTCGAGCACGACCGAGCCTAAGATGGCGCGCTCGGTTTCGGCGCTATTCGGCAGAGGACGTTCAAGGAGTTGGTCGCGCGTAGGGTCGGCAGCGTAAGTGGACATCGAGAGACTTTTCCGAGTTCGATAAAGGAATTGCTAAAAGAAACCAGTGAGCCGTGCGGGTTAAAACAAAAAAAGAGCTGCGAGCGCGCGCTTGACGGCCTCTGTTTCTGGCGGCCTCACGCGCACGCTCGCAGCGGACTATACTACAAGGCGCTTGGAGCGACAATGCTCATTCGTAGATGAACACAGAAGCCCCGAAATCACTCTCTTTTAACTCATGCTTCCGCGTCTTCCGTCTGAGCCGCGGGGGCTTCAGCCGAATCCGCTGCGGCTGTTTCGGGCGCATCAGCAGTAGCGGCGGGAGCGGCTTCGGCGGCCAGAGCGCCCCCGTTGACGATGACCGGAATCTCCACAGTGACCTCTCTATGAAGACGCACGGGGACTGTAAACTCGCCAGCCTCCTTGATCGCTTCGCGCAGATGTATGCGACGACGATCAATCTCGTAGCCCTTCTCCTTTAAGGCTTCGTTGATGTCCATGGAGGTCACAGAGCCGTAGAGCATGCCATGCTCGCCAACCCTGCGCTCGAACGTGAGACGCAGCGACCTGAGCTGCTCGGCCTGCGCTTCGGCTGTCGCGCGCTCCTTTGCTTCTTTCTTGAGAAGCGCCGCGCGCTCCTGCTCGATCTGCTTGACATTACTGGCGGTCGCTTCCACCGCGAGCTTGCGCGGCAGCAGGAAATTACGCGCGTAACCTGCCCTGACTCTGACAATCTCGCCGCGCGCGCCGAGATTATCTATGTCTTCGCGCAGGAGGACGTTTGTGTGTGCCATATCTTTTTCTCCTCCCTCGTTTTAGTCTGTGACGTAAGGCAGCAGTGCGATATTACGCGCGCGCTTGACGGCCTCGGCCAGCATGCGTTGGTGCGTCGCGCAAACCCCTGAAATGCGACGAGGCAGAATCTTGCCTCGCTCAGGGATATAACCCTGCAAGAGCTTGACGTCCTTGTAATCAATCAAATCAACCTTATCCTGACAGAAGCGGCAAACCTTGCGCCTGTGCATGCGTCGTCCGCCGCCACGACCACCACCGCCACCGCGCCGTCCGCCTCCATCATCATCCCTCTCAAAACCACGATCTTCGTAATTGCTCGACATAATCACTCCTCTTATTAACAGTCAAGAGTCTGAGAGTCCGAGAGTCCGAGAGTCAAAAGATAAAAGCTTTTCGCCTTTGACTCCGAGACTCTCGGACTCTGAGACTCCTTACTCGTTTGCTCTTCCGGCGTTGCCGCTGCCGCGACCGCCGCCTGCGCTCGCTCTGGACGAGCGATTGTCGGCCTTGCGTGTGCGCTTGGCTTTGAACTTCTCCGCGCGCTGGCGGTCTTCGTCCACGCGCACTGTGATATAGCGCACGATCTGGTCGTTGACACGCATACGGCGTTCGAGTTCGGCAATCTCTCTGCCCGAACCCTCTATCTCGAAGAGCTGGTAGATGCCTTCGGTCCTGTGACCTATCTCGTAGGCAAGCTGACGCCTGCCCATGTTCTCTCTTTTGGTGACGGTGCCGCCCTGATCTGTGATTATCTGCTGGAGACCATCTGCGATGCGGGTGACTTCATCGTCGGGCACGCCCGTGTCCACGATGAGCATGACTTCGTAGGTTCTTTGTGCAGCCAAAACTCTATCCTCCTCTCGGATGTCCAGCCTCACCTCTGTCGGATGAAGCAAGAAGGTAATTAGACAGTTTTCAGTTTTTAGAAAAGACAAGTTAGTTCTTAACTGAAAACTGAAAACTGCTTCAGTTATATAGCGCCATCGCTTTTTCAATGCCATCGCGAAGGATGGCGCGAAGCGCCTCTGCGCTCCGTTCTAAAATTTGTTCGACCTCCGGGCGCACGCTGCGCGGAAACTGGTCCAGCACGAAACGCGCCGTGTCTTCGACCGTGTGCTCCGGCTGAATCCCTATGCGCAGACGTATGAACTCGTCCGTCCCGAGCGCGCTGATGATTGACTTCAACCCGTTGTGCCCGCCCGCAGAGCCTCTCGGCCTGATGCGTAGCTTGCCAAAGGGGAGCGCCAGGTCGTCGCTGATGACAATCAGGCTCTCTGTCACGGGCTTCGACTGTTTCGCCAGCAGGCAACGGAGCGATTCGCCGCTCAGGTTCATGTAGGTCTGCGGCTTGACTAAAGAGACCTGCTCGCCCTCAAGCTCTGCGCGACCGACGAGCGCGCGACAATCACGACGTTTGACCTGCGCTCCGGCTTCGCGCGCCAGCCTGTCAACGAGCATAAAGCCCAGGTTATGACGCGTCCATTCATATTCCGCGCCCGGATTGCCAAGCCCAACGATAAGACGCATGGCTGAAAGGCAGAAGTAAAAAGCAGAAGGCAAAACCTGAAAGATCAAGGATCGGCTCTCGCTTTTTCCTTGTATCTGTTTGCCTTTACCCTTTGACTTCTAGGACTCTTCCTCTTCTTCCTTCTTGCCCTTGCCGATGACTTCGGGCTCGGCG
>DASWMI010000046.1:0-18872 GCA_036399835.1 Pyrinomonadaceae bacterium
CCCGTCACTTAGCTTATTCTTCTTCGTCGTCCAGATAATCGCCCAGATCGCCGTCGCGTCCGCCCGTGCCGGGAATCGGGTTGCCCTGCTCGTCAAACTCCATCCCGAAATCAAGCCCCATGCTGTTGAGGATTTCCTTGATCTCGTTAAGAGACTTCTTGCCGAAGTTTTTGGTCGCCAGCATCTCGCGCTCGGAGCGCTGGACCAGATCGCGTATCGAGCGAATGTCCGCGTTCTTGAGACAGTTGTAAGAGCGCACGGAAAGCTCTAACTCGTCCACGGATTTGTCCAGCACATCGTTCTTCGGCAGGGGCGGGCGCTCTATCTTCTGGTAAGAGAAGTCGTCCGTGTCCTCCTCGAAGTTGATAAAGATGGACATGTGGTCTTTGATGAGCTTGGCGGCGAGGCCGATAGAGTCTTCAGGTTTGACTGAGCCGTCGGTCCAGACTTCAATCGTCAGCTTGTCAAATTCCGTGTTCTGGCCCAGACGCGCGGCCTCGACCGTGTAGTTGACCTTCTTGACAGGCGTGTGGACCGAATCAATCGGGATATAGCCGAGGCTCAGGTCTTCATCAAAGTTGCGGTCCGCGGAGACATAACCGCGCCCGCGTTTTAAGCGCATTTCGATACGCAGGCTTCCGCCCTCGCCGACGGTCGCGATATGCACGTTGGGGTCTAGAATCTCCACGTCCGCGTCATGCTCTATGTCCGCGGACGTGACTTCGCCTGCGCCTTCTTTTGTGATGGTCAGCGTCTTAGGCTCATTCCCGTGCAGCTTAAAGGGCACCTGCTTGAGATTCAGAATCACGTCCGTCGCATCTTCAACCACGCCCGCGATGGAAGAGAATTCGTGCTCGACGCCTTCGATCTTGACTGCCGTGATGGCCGCGCCCTCTATCGAAGAGAGCAGCGCGCGCCTGAGAGAGTTGCCAACGGTTGTGCCGAAGCCGCGCTCGAAAGGCTGCGCGGAAAAGCGCCCGTAGCGTTCCGTCAGCGTATCCTGGTCAGCCGCCAGGCGGCGCGGCATCTGAAACCCGGTCCAGAGATTGTTTTGATTGATAGCCATAATAGTTTTCGTGAGTACGTCTCTCTCTTGAATGAAGCAAACGACCACCAGGCCAGCAGGGTGCGCATCCCCGTAGGGGCGACCGCGTCCGGCCCGATGATCCGGGAGTCCGAGTTACTTGCTATAAAGCTCGACGATCAACTGCTCGTTAATCGAGCGATCAATATCTTCGCGCTTCGGCAACATCGCGACGCGCGCGTTCATGTCGCCGTTGTCAGCCGCAGCGATCCAGCTCGGACGACCACGCCCGGCAGCCGTCTGCCAAGCGCCCTCGATGTGCGCGTTCTTGCGGCTGCCCTCTTTGATGCTGATAATGTCGCCCGGCTTGACCTGGAAAGAAGGAATATCAACCTTGCGCCCGTTGACCTCTATGTGGCCGTGATTGACGAGCTGGCGCGCCTGTCTGCGCGAGGTTGAAAAGCCTGCGCGATAGACAGCGTTATCCAGACGGCGCTCAAGCAAGAACAAAAGGTTCTCGCCCGTGATGCCCTTCTGGCGCGCGGCCTTCTCAAAATAGTTGCGGAATTGGCCTTCGAGCACGAAGTAGATACGCTTGACCTTCTGCTTTTCGCGCAACTGCTGGCCGTAACCGACCAGCGCCTTGCCGCGACGCATCGAGTTACCGTGCTGTCCGGGGGGCTGCGTACCACGTTTTTCGATGGGACATGAGGGCTTGTAGCACTTATCGCCCTTCAGGAAAAGTTTTGCACCTTCGCGGCGGCACAGACGGCACACCGCATCTCTATACCTAGCCAACTTGTTTCTGCCTCCAGTCTAAAATCCAGACGGAAAAGTTTACAGGCCACGCTTTAATCTTTTCAGCCTGGCCCTTCATCCTTTAGGTTGATAACAACAGCTTTCAGTTTTCGGTTTTGAGTTTTCAGTAAAAAAGCTGTTGGCTGGTTGCTGAAAACTAAAAACTAAAAACTGAAAACCGATTAAACTCTGCGGCGCTTGGGCGGACGGCAGCCGTTGTGCGGAATGGGCGTCGCATCGCGGATGATGGTGACGCGTATGCCCGCGCTGTTGATGGCGCGAATCGCAGACTCGCGGCCACCACCCGGCCCCTTGACGCGCACTTCGCACTGATGCATGCCGGCCTCTTTGGCCTTATTGGCAGCCTCGTAAGCGGCCTGCTGCGCGGCGAAGGGAGTGCCCTTGCGCGAGCCGCGAAAGCCGCGCGCGCCCGAAGACGACTGCGCAATCAGATTGCCCTCAAGGTCTGTTATCGAGACCATCGTATTATTAAACGAGGCCTGGATATGAACGATCCCGACAGGGATGTTCTTCTTCTCTTTTTTCCGAAAAGTCTTCTTTTTTCCGCCAGTTGCTTTTGCCATAATCTTTTAAAGTGACAGATGACAGGTGACAGGTGACAGGGCAAAAGCTTTTCTCTTGTCACCCGTCACTTGTTACTCTTCACGAATTAGTTACTTCTTGCCCGGCGCTTTCTTCTTGGCGATGGTGGCGCGGCGTGGGCCTTTGCGTGTGCGCGCGTTGGTATGTGTGCGCTGCCCGCGGACGGGGAGGCCGCGACGATGGCGCAAGCCTCTATAACAGCCGATGTCCATCAAGCGCTTGATGTCCATCTGGACGCGTTTGCGCAGGTCGCCTTCGATCTCGCCCTGAGTTTCGAGGATGGAGCGGATACGGCCCAGCTCTTCCTCTGTCAGGTCGCGGATGCGTGCATCCCTGTTGACTTGCGCTTCGTTCAGGATTGAGGTGGCGCGCGAGCGCCCGATGCCGTAAATGTATGTCAGACCGATTTCCGCACGCTTATGAGGCGGAAGATCTACGCCAGCTACACGAGCCATTTATTTCTTCTCCAACTCAAAATAGTTTTCGATTTAGGATTTACGATTTTTGATTTGAAAAGCTTTCGCTCTTTTTCAATCGCCAATCTAAAATCAAAAATTTCTTATCCCTGTCGCTGTTTATGCTTTGGATTGGTGCAGATCACGCGCACGACGCCCTTGCGGTGGATGATCTTGCAGTTATCACACATTTTCTTGACTGAAGCACGTACTTTCATCTTTGGTCCACCTGGCCTCTTTGGCTCATTCCTCTGGCGCGCCTATTTATAGCGATATGTGATGCGCCCGCGATTGAGGTCATAAGGCGAAAGCTCGACGAGCACGCGGTCGCCAGGAAGAATGCGTATAAAATGCTTGCGCATCTTGCCCGAGATGTGCGCCAGCACCTGATGTTTGCTCTCGTCTAATTCGACGCGAAACATCGCGTTGGGCAGGGTCTCAAGGACCGTCGCCATGACCTCTATCGCTTCTTCCTTTGCCATACCCTCTTCAGAATAAAATTTGACGGCACCAGCAAACTTTACATGCTAACATGCTGATGCTGTTTTGCCAAGCCGCTCACACGCCCTGAGCCGTGACCGCTTCGATTTCCTCCTGCACGGCAGCCGCGACGCGGGTCAAGACCTGCGGCCCCTCCTCCGTAATCGCAATCGTATGTTCGACATGCGCGCTCGGCTGCCCGTCAATCGTGATGACCGTCCAACCGTCTTTCAAGACCTTCGTCAGATGCGTTCCCATGTTAATCATCGGCTCGACGGCAAAGACATAGCCGTTCTTGATTTTAGTTCCCTTGCCGGGCGTGCCGTAATTGGGAATCTGCGGGTCTTCATGCATACGCCGCCCGATACCGTGCCCGACATACTCGCGCACGACCGAGTAGCCATGCGCTTCGGCGTGGCTCTGGACGGCCCATCCGATGTCGCCCAGATGATTTCCTGCGCAGCACTGCTCGATGGCCCGCTCAAGACATTCTTCCGTCACGCGTATGAGCTTGAGCAGGTCCGCGCCGACTCGTCCGACGGGCACGGTCGTTGCCGTATCCCCGACAAAGCCTTCGAGCGTTGCCCCTATATCAATCGAGAAGATGTCACCTTCCTTCAATTTGTACTCGGAAGGAAAGCCATGCACGACCTGCTCATTGACAGAAGCGCAGATGGAGAAGGGATAGCCGTGATAACCCTTGAAGGTCGGCAGCGCTCCGGCGTCTCGGATCATCTTCTCCGCCGCACGGTCAACTTCCAGCGTCGTGATACCCGGCTGGACCAGACGGCGAAGCTCTTGCAGCACACCGCCGACGAGCTGCCCGGCGGCACGCATCTTCTCGATCTCTTTTCTGGACTTGCCGATAATCATAAGCGAGTAACGAGAAACAAGTGAGGGGTAAGAGCGAAGAGCAAGCTTTTCATCTCGTCAACTGTCACTTGTCACGATTGCCTCTATGTCCTTGTAGATGGCTTCCGGGTCGCGCGTGCCGTCAACGCTGTGCAGACGATGCGAGGCTTCGTAATAATCAAGGAGCGGGCGCGTCTGCTCTTGATAAGTTTCAAGGCGCACTTTAATTTTTTCAACTGTATCGTCCGCGCGATGAATTAGTTGTGCCTCGCCGTGCAGGTCACAGACGTTATCGGATTTTGGCGGCTTGAAATAGATATTGTAAATCTCGCCGCAGACCGGACAGGAACGTCTGCCCGTCGCACGCTTTTCTAATATCTCATGGGGAACTTCAACCGTGATGGGGACAATCCTTTTGCCCTGCTCGACCGCCAGGTTTTCAAGCATCGCGGCCTGCGCAGCCGTGCGCGGGAAGCCGTCAAGAATATAGCCGTGCTTGCAATCCTCTCGCCCCGTGCGCTCACGCACGACGCGTATCGTGAGATCATCTGGAACAAGCTTGCCCGAACTCATGATGGCGCGCACTTCTTCGGCCAACGGCGTCTGCGCTTCTTTCATCGCGCGAAAGATGTCGCCCGTCGAAATCTGCGGCAGGCCCAGGCGCTCTTGCAGCAGGCGCGCCTGCGTCCCCTTCCCGGCGCCCGGAGCGCCCATCAGAACAATGATCTTGTTCATATCTCATTTGCGATTTTAGATTTCAGATTTGCGATTGAAAGAGGTTGAAAGCTTTTCAAATCAAAAATCGTAAATCCAAAATCGAAAATTGAAAGCCCCTCAAACTCTTCTGCCGCGGAGGCGTCCGCCGGAGCCTAAGAAGCCTTCGTAGTTGCGCATCACGAGCTGTGCTTCAATCTGCGCGACCGTATCCATCGCGACACCGACCAAAATGAGGAGGCTTGTGCCGCCGAAATAGAACTGGTAGCCCATCCCTGTCGGGACCCAGCCGAGGCCGGGCGTAGTGCTCACAAACTGGTCCAGCCATCCGCCGATGAACGGCAGCCGCGCGACCTTAAACCCGCTCAGCATGAGCTGCGGGACGAGCGCCACAAATGCCAGATAGAGAGCGCCGACGGTCGTCAGGCGCGTCATGATGGTGTTCAAGTATTCGGCTGTCGCGCGTCCTGGTCTGATGCCAGGCATAAAGCCGCCATGCTTGCGCAGGTTATCCGCCACCTCTTCGACGTTAAAGACAATCGAGATGTAAAAGAACGTGAAGAGGACGATAAGCGTGATAAAGATCAACTCGTAGTAGGGATCGCCGCCGTGAAAGACCGCGAAGAAGCCGTAGATTTTACTCCACACAGCGTTCGGGTTGTTCTGGTCCGGCGGAAACGCAGAGAAGAGCGTCTGCGGCATGGCGAGCACGGACGAAGCGAAGATGACCGGAATGACGCCGCCCATGTTGACCTTGAGAGGCATGGTCGTTTGCTGTCCGCCGACCATCTGGCGACCCACATGGCGCTTGGCATAGCTGACTGCGACCTTGCGTCGGCCAGCCTCGACAAAGACTATAAAAGCGATGAGTGCGACCAGCGCAATCAGCATTGCGATAACGCCGAGCGTCTCCATCACATCGCCGGTGCCGACGCGTCCCCAGACCTGCTGGACGCCGCGCGGAAGTCCTATGATGATGCCCGCGAAGATGAGGAGCGAGATACCGTTGCCAACGCCGCGCTCCGTAATCTGCTCGCCGAGCCACATCACGAAGATCGTGCCTGTCGTCAGAGTCAGCACAGTGGTCAGGAGAAATCCCCAACCTGAATCGCCGACGCCGTTGACTTGCAGCCAGTGCGCCACGAAAGAGGTCTGGATTCCGGCCAGCCCGACCGTCAGATAGCGTGTCCACTGGTTAATCTTCTGCCGACCCATCTCGCCCTCTTCCTGCAATTTCTTGAGTTGCGGCGAGACGACCGTCATCAACTGCAAGATAATCGAGGCCGTGATATAGGGCGTCACGCCGAGCGCGAAGACAGAGATGGTACGGAAATTTCCGCCGGAGAAGAGGTCCAGCACACCGAGCAGCGTTCCGCTCACGTCATGCCACACCTGGTCCAGCCGCGCCTTGTTGATGCCGGGCGCGCTGACGTGCGCACCGAGGCGATAGACGACCAGCAGCCCCAGCGTAAAGAGGATGCGCTTGCGCAGGTCCGGGACCTGAAACATGTTGCGAACGGCGGCAAAAAACTTTTCCATACCTGAAGTGCCTCTTAGCTTAAAGAGAATGTGTCACGAGATGCGATGCGAAGATTATCCTTCGCGAGCTATCGCCTGCGCAAGGCGTCTGGCGTGTGAAACGAAACCACCGAAGCGTTGCCGGGAGGCGTCGGATACCCCTTATGCGCGGCAGACTTCAGTGGTTTTCCCTGGCCTCTTGACCAACGAAAATGGACCAGCCCGTCCATTCTTACATGACGGGAGGCGACTGCGGGGCGCGTGTAATCAAAGTGGCTGCGCCGCCGGCTTTCTCTATCTTTTCGCGCGCGCTCCTGGTAAAACGGTGCGCCGAGATACGCAGCGCCTTTGACAGCTCGCCCGTGCCGAGCACGACGACATCGCGTTTGGCCTTCTTAATCAGCCCGCGCTCGTGCAGCACTTCCGGCGTTATCTCGTCGTTGGCATCGAAGGAGCGTTCGAGGGCCGAGAGGCTGACTTCAATCCATTCCTTCTTGAAGATGTTGGTAAAGCCGCGCTTTGGCAGACGACGCTGCAAGGGCATCTGCCCGCCCTCGAAACCGATCTTGGACGAATAGCCCGAACGTGATTTCTGCCCCTTGTTGCCGCGCCCGGCGGTCTTGCCCAGACCCGAACCCGGACCGCGACCCAGACGCTTCTTCTTATGTGTAGAGCCTTCCGGCGCACGCAGATTATTAAGACTGATAGCCATTTTGTGATTTACCCCGTTAATGAATCTGCGATTTTCGATAGGAGAGAGTTTTATTCTCTTTCAATCTAAAATCGCAAATTCTTCTTATTCAATAATACGCAGGAGGTGCGGCACGGCGGCGACGTATCCGCGCATGGCGGGCGTGTCCGGGCGCTCAAGAATCTGGTTCAGTTTCGTGAAGCCCACGCTCCTGACAATCTCTTTATGTTTCTGCGGAGTGGAGATGGCGCTGCGATAATACTGTATCCTGATGGTCGCGCCGCCATCTTCCTGTTCCTGCTCTTTGTTCTGACTCTTTTTTGCCATCTCTTCACCTCGCAAACGCGTCAATCGTCAAGAGAGATTTTTTGGTCCACTGACGATTCGGGCTTGACGTTTTTACAACTCCTCTACCTGTTTGCCGCGCAGACGAGCCAGCTCAAGCGGGTCTTTCATCCTGAGCAGACCATCGAAGGTTGCGCGCACAACGTTGTGCGGGTTGGTCGAGCCGAGCACCTTCGTGCGCACGTCGTGTACGCCGACCGCCTGCATGACGGCGCGGACAGCGCCTCCGGCAATGACGCCCGTTCCCTGCGAGGCAGGCTTCATCAGGACACGACCCGCGCCGTATTTGCCTATCAGCTGGTGCGGCAGGGTGTTGTTGATGAGGGGCACGCGAATCAGATTCTTCTTGGCCGATTCGACGGCCTTCTTGATGGCGAGCGGCACTTCGCGTGCCTTGCCCGTGCCGAAGCCGACGTGGCCCGATTCATCACCGACGACGACCAGCGCCGCGAATGAAAGGTTCTTGCCGCCCTTGACCACCTTGGTCACGCGGTTGATGGAGATGACCTGGTCCTTCAGGTCAAGTCCCTGAGCTATAATCTTCTGCTTGGGTTGTCTCATGCGTTATTCCTGACTTCGACTCTTTTAGGACGCGACCGCTTCCGCCTCCGCTGGCGGCGCGGCCTCTTCATCCTTGTTCAATCCGGCCTCGCGCGCGGCATCCGTCAGAGCCTTGACGCGACCGTGGTAGATGTAGCCGCCGCGATCAAAGACGACGCGCTCGACACCGGCGGCCAGCGCGCGTTCGGCGATGGTCCGGCCAATACGACGCGCGGCATCCACGTTACCGCCAGTCTTCTCGCGCAAATCCTTCTCAACGGTCGAGGCGGAAACAATCGTCCGTCCATTCTCGTCGTCAATCACCTGCGCGTAGATGTGATTCAAGCTCCTGTAGATAGCCAGGCGCGGGCGCTCCTGCGTCCCCTGCACCTTGCGCCGAATGCGCTTGTGAATCGCGCTGCGTACTGCTGCTCTATCTCTTTTTGCCATAACTTTAAATTTTCAGTCTTGAGTTTCCGGTTTCACTTCTGGTCCACAGAGCTAGAGCTGAAGACTTAAAACTGAGAACCGTAAACCGGTTATTATTTGCCGGTCTTGCCGGGCTTGAGCTTCAAGGGCACACCGGCGTAGCGCACACCCTTGCCTTTATAGGCATCAGGCTTACGCAGGTTGTGCATCTCTGCGCAGACCTGGCCCAGCTTCTGCTTGTCTATCCCTGAGAGCGTGAGCGTCGTCTGGTACTGCTGAATGCTTCCCTTCGTCGCCATGCGCTCGGCCTTGGCGTCAATCCCTTCGGGCAGCGGAAACTCAATCGGATGCGAATAGCCAAGCGAAAAGACAATCCGCTTGGCCTGCACGTCTGCCTTGTAGCCGACGCCGACCACATCCATCTGCCTGGAAAAACCTTCGGTGACACCGACGACGGCATTATTCGCCAGCGCGCGCGCCAGCCCATGCTGCGCCGCGAACTGGTCCGAACCGCGCTCGGCGACAAGCTCGCCGCCCTCAATCTTAAACGTGATGCCTTCAGGAATCGGAGTTCTCAAAGTCCCCTTTGGACCTTTGACTTCCAGCTCGCGTTCCTCAATCGTGATGGTCACGCCCTTCGGAATCGTAATCGCTTTCTTACCAATGCGAGACATAATTACCTCAGTGACAAGTGACAGGTGACGGGTGACAGGAACAAGTTTTTCTCTTGTCGCCTGTCACCTGTGACGTGTCACTAATAGATTTCTGCCAGCACTTCGCCGCCGACGTTCTCGCGGCGTGCGGTCTTGCCGCTCATCAGGCCGCGCGAAGTCGAGATGATATTGATGCCGTAGCCGCCAAGCACACGCGGAATCTCGCCCGCGCCCATGTAGACGCGGCGACCGGGGCGCGAGACTCTCTGGAGGTACGTGATCGAAGACGTGCCGCGCGCATCGTAGCGCAGGAAAATGCGCAGGCTACGCTTGACGCCCTCGCCCTTGACGACAAAGTTGTTGATATAGCCCTCTTCCTTGAGGATGCGGGCAATCTCCAGTTTCAGCTTCGAGGCCGGAATATCCACGCGCGAGTGTTTGGCCGCAATAGCATTGCGGATGCGCGTCAGCATATCGGCGATAGGATCAGTCATGCTTAACTCCAAAAATCAGTAACAGGTGATAGGTCACAGGTGACGGGAAAGAACAAGGTTTTTATCTTGTCGCCTGTCACTTGTCACCCGTCGCGGGTTTTCTTACCAACTAGATTTGACGACGCCGGGAATCTGTCCTTGCAGCGCCAGTTCGCGGAAGCAGATGCGGCACAGGTTAAACTTGCGCAGGTAGCCGCGAGGCCGTCCGCAGCGCTTGCAGCGCGTGTAGGCACGCGAAGAGAACTTCGGTTTCCGGTTCGATTTAGCAATCAGTGATTTCTTTGCCATGTTACCTCAGTGACAGGTGACGCGTGACAGTTGACAGGAACAAGCTTTTATCTCGTCACCTGTCACCTGTTACCCGTCACTTCTTTATTGTCTAAACGGCATCCCCAGAGCCTTGAGGAGCGAGCGCGCCTGCTCGTCATCGCGCGCGGTCGTGACGATGGAGATGTTCATGCCGCGCGTTTTGTCCACCTTGTTAAAATCGATTTCGGGGAAGATGAGCTGCTCGCGTATGCCGAGCGTGTAGTTGCCGCGCCCGTCGAAAGCCTTGGGCGAGACGCCGCGAAAGTCGCGCACGCGCGGCAGCGCGATGGCGATCAATCGGTCCAGAAACTCGTACATCCTATCGCCCCTGAGCGTGACCATGACGCCGATAGGCATCCCCTGTCGCAGCTTAAAAGAGGCTATGGATTTCTTGGCCTTCGTGATAACGGGTTTCTGTCCGGTGACGGCGCGCAGCTCGTCTGCGGCTGTGTCGAGCACCTTCGAGTTGGCGATGGCCTCGCCCATCCCCATGTTGACGACGATCTTCTCCAGGCGCGGAATCGCCATCGGATTCTCAATCCCGAACTCTTTCGAGATGGCCGGAGCAATCTCTTTCTGATAACGCTCTCTTAATCTTGCTGCCATTGTCTTTGCTACCTCTCGCCTGGGTCTCGCTCCTGTGCTTTGGCAACTTCAACTCCGCGCGGAGTCGGAGCAGCTTTCGGCCCATGCGTTTCCAGGCTCTTAACTCTTTAAAGCTAAACTGTCTGCCCGCTGCGAGCGGCGACGCGTGTTTTGGTTCCGTCGTCCTCGACATTATATTTGACGCGCGTCGGTCCTCCGGATTGTGGGTCAACCATCTGCACGTTTGAAATATCAAGCCAGGCTTCCTTGTCAATAATGCCGCCGCCGCGATTGGCCCCGGGGTTAGCGCGTTGATGTTTCTTGATGATATTCGCGCCCTCGACCTTGACCTTGCCCTTCGCTGGATTGACTTCAAGCACGCGACCGCGCTTGCCCTTATCGCGCCCGGCAATAATGATGACCTGGTCGTTCTTTTTGATTTTGGCGCGTTTTGATCCTTGAGCCATCTTTAAATCACCTCCGGCGCGAGCGAAACTATCTTCATAAAATTGCGGTCGCGCAGCTCGCGAGCCACTGGTCCAAAAACGCGCGTGCCAATGGGCGTATCATCCGGCTTGATGAGCACGCAGGCGTTCTGGTCAAAGCGTATATAAGTTCCGTCCTTGCGGCGCACCTCTTTGCGCGTGCGCACGATGACGGCGTTATGGACTGTGCCCTTCTTGACCGCACCGTCCGGCGCAGCCTCTTTGACAGTCACCTTGATGCGGTCGCCGAGGCTCGCAATCTTCCCCGTAGAGCCGCCAATCGGCATAATCATCTCCACGCGCCGCGCACCCGAATTGTCTGCGACCTCCAAAGAGGTCTGCATCTGAATTGCCATAGCTCACTCCGTTCGAGTGACAGGTAACTGGTGACAGGTGACAGGATTAATCACTTGCTCTTTCTAGTCACTTGTCACTCGTCACTTGTCACTACTTTTACTTTGCCGCCTTCTGCACGATCTCTACGACGCGCCAGCGCTTTCTGGCCGAAAGCGGTCTGGTTTCGACGATGCGCACCTTGTCGCCTATGCCGGCTCCGAGGTCGTCATGCGCCATGAACTTGGAAGTGCGGCGCACATAGCGGCGATACTTCGGATGCAGCACCTGCCGGTCCACACGAACGACGACAGTCTTTTGCATCTTGTCAGAAGCGACGATGCCGACCTTCTGCGCGCGATTACCGCGCTTGCCCGCTTCGGTCGCGGAAGCATTGCCCGCCTGCGAGTCAACACCGGGCGCGACCTCATGGGCCAGCTTCTCGCCGGAGTGCGTCTGCTCGACAGCTTCCGCCTCTTCCGCCGTCGGCTTTAATTCTTCCTGATTCTCTTCTGCCATTTCTTTCCTCTTGAATCCTTAATCACAAAAGCTCTTATCCATTCACGCTTTTGTGATTAAAGACTTGCCTATCTGGTCAATCCCATTTCGCGCTCGCGCTGGAGCGTCTGGATACGTGCGAGCGATTTGCGCTCTTCGCGTATGCGCTTGACCGCCTCGACCTCGCCGAGCGCGAGCTTGAAGTTCAGACGAAAGAGCGACTCTTTCAGGCGTGCCGCCTCTGACTGCAAATCCTCGTCCGACAACTCGCGCAGCTTATCCACTTCTTCGCGTCTCTTAGCCATCTCTAAACCGCGCCTCCTTCTTGCTCCGTGCGCGTAACAAACCTGGTCTTGATGGGAAGCTTCTGCGCGGCCAGCCGCATGGCCTCGCGCGCGACATCCTCCGTCACGCCTTCGATCTCGTAGAGAATGCGACCGGGTTTGACGACGGCCACCCAGTATTCCGGCGCGCCCTTGCCCTTGCCCATACGCGTTTCCGCAGGCTTCTTGGTGATGGGCTTGTCCGGGAACATGCGAATCCAGATTTTGCCGCCGCGCTTGATATGACGCGTCATAGCAATACGCGCCGCTTCAATCTGCCGGTCAGTAATCCAGGCAGGCTCCAGAGCCTTTAGTCCATACTCGCCGAAGCTGATGGCAGCGCCACGGTTCGCCCGTCCCGTCATGCGCCCCTTCATCTGCTTCCGGTGCTTGACCTTCTTCGGCATCAACATGATGAATGCAACCTTTGAGTAATTTTAGATTTTTGATTTGCGATTTCAGATTGGACCAGGACTGAAGTTTTTCCGTCCCGCTTCAATCTGAAATCAAAAATCGCAAATTCTTTATGTTCTATCTCCGCCGCGCGGGCGACGCTCGCCGCGATCACCACGGCCTTCGCCGTCGCGGCCTTCACGCTCGCGGCGTGTGCGTGCGCGGCGCTCGCCGCGACCGTCCGCGCGCGTTTCGTTAATCGGGTCTGTCCCCGTGCCGCGCGCCATCGCCGCCTTGGGGTCTAAAATCTCGCCGCGATAAATCCAGACCTTGACGCCGATGACGCCGAAGGTGGTGTGGGCTTCGGCGAGGCCGTAATCAATGTCCGCGCGCAGAGTATGAAGAGGAAGCTGTCCCTGCAAGTGCCACTCGCTGCGCGCAATCTCTGCCCCGTTGAGGCGGCCTGAAATCTTGACCTTGATGCCCTGCGCGCCGAAGCGTAGAGACTCTTCGACGGTCTTGCGCATGGCGCGGCGGAAAGCTATACGCTTTTCAAGCTGCGTCGCAATCTTCTCGGCCTGAAGCTGCGCATTCAGCTCTGGCTTGTGAATCTCCTGAATCGAGACGAGCACCTCGCGGCCCGTCCTGGCGGAGATGTCGCCCTTGAGCTTATCTATCTCTGCGCCCTTGCGCCCGATGATGATGCCAGGACGAGAGGTGTAGATGATAATCTTCATGCGATTGGCCGCCCGCTCGATGTCAACGTGCGAGACGCCAGCTCCGGCAAAACGCGCCTTCAGATTTTTCTTCAGCCTGAGGTCTTCAAGGAGGTATTCGCCGAACTGCTTCTTGGCGTACCAGTGCGAGTGCCAGTCCTTGTTGTAGCCGAGGCGGAAGCCGTATGGATGAACTTTCTGACCCACTCTTCTTTCTCCGTTTCTAATAGACCGAACCAGTTATTCGTTAGTCGCTGTCTCCGTGCCGCCGGTTTCCGTGGCAGCCGTCTCTTTCTTGTCGTCGGTGGCGGCGGTCGCCTTTGTCTCGCCCGTCGTCTTCGACTTAACGGCGCGCTTGGCACGCGGCGCAGCCGCCGCGCCGCCGCGCTTACGATTCTTGCTCTCAGCCGGTGTCGCCGTCTGCGTGGTAGAGGCCGCGCCCTTGCCTTTGGTGGCAGCCGCAGCCTTCTCATCACTCGAAAGCAGCACTGTGACGTGGCAGAAATGGCGCTGCTCACGGTAGGCACGGCCCTGCGGCGCTGGACGCACGCGGCGGCGATTCTTCGTCGGCCCGCGATCCACAAAAGCCGACTTGACCCACAGCTCGTCAGGGTCAATCGCGATGTTGGCCTTCTCCGCGGCCTCGCTCGCGTTGGCGATGGCCGAGCGGACACACTTTTCAATGCTCGTCGCCGCGCGCTTATTCGTAAATTGCAGAATCGCCAAAGCCTCGTTGACGTTCTTGCCGCGAATCATATCCACGACGAGCCGCGCCTTCTGCGCAGACCCGCGTAGATACCTCGCACTCGCTCTTGCTTCCATTAGCTCACTCCGTTTGCAGTTTTTAGTTTTCGGTTTTCAGTGAAAAGCTTTTCGCCCGCTGCTGAAAACCGAAAACTGAAAACTATTTCCTACCCACCTTCGCGGACTTCTCAGCCTTCGTGCCCGAATGCCCCTTGAACGTGCGCGTCGGGGAAAACTCGCCGAGCTTGTGCCCGACCATATTCTCCGTCACATAGATGGGCACATGCCGTTTGCCATTGTGAACGCCGAAGGTCAGGCCGACCATATCGGGCGTAATGGTCGAACGACGCGACCAGGTTTTGATGGCCGGTGGACGCGCCGCGCCAGCGCGTATGCGCTCGACAGTCTTGCGTATCCCGTCGTCTATGAACGGCCCTTTTTTAATTGAACGTGCCATGTCAGCTCCAATTTCGATTTTTGATTTTAGATTTGCGACCTTGTCTTGCCATCGAAAATCGCCAATCCAAAATCGAAAATTACTTCACTCTTCTATCGCGCACGATCATCTTCTGCGTGCGTTTGTTGTTACGCGTCTTGTAGCCGCGCGTCGGCTGTCCCCAGGGCGTGACGGGATGACGCCCGCCCGAAGTCTTACCTTCGCCGCCGCCGTGCGGGTGGTCCACAGGATTCATCGCGACGCCGCGCACATGCGGGCGTATCCCGCGCCAGCGCGTGCGGCCAGCCTTGCCTAAAGAGACGTTCTCATGCTCGACGTTGCCGACCTGTCCGATGGTTGCGCGACAGACGACAGGCACGCGGCGAACTTCGCCCGAAGGCATACGAAGCTGCGCGTAGTCGCCTTCCTTGGCAACGAGCTGCGCGAAAGCTCCTGCGCTTCTAGCCATCTGTCCGCCCTTGCCCGGACGCAGCTCTATGTTGTGAATCTGCGTGCCCAGAGGGATATTGCGAATCGGCAAGCTATTGCCCGGCAGGATGTCCGCCTCCGGCCCGCTCATGACAGACTTGCCGACTTCCAGGCCCGTCGGCGCGATGATGTAACGCTTCTCGCCGTCCAGGTACGTGATGAGCGCGATGTGAGCCGAGCGATTCGGGTCGTACTCGATCTGCGTAACGCGGCCCGGAATCCCGTCCTTATCGCGCTTGAAATCCACTATCCGATAGAAGCGCTTATGACCGCCGCCGCGCCGCCTGACGGTAATGCGCCCGTCGTTGTTGCGACCGGAAATGCGCGTCTTCGGCTCAAGCAGAGACTTCTCAGGCTCTGCGCCCGGCGTCAGTTCATCGCGCGTCAAATAGGTCTGGTAACGACGCGCCGGTGATGTCGGTGTAAGTTTCTTGATGCCCATAATTTCAGTTTTGAGTTTTCAGTTTTCAGTTCTCAGAAGTCAGCCAGTAGCTGAAAACCTAAAACTGAAAACTGTAAACTGTTCTTAGATTGCTTCGCCGTAATCAACCGGCTTTTCGCCCTGCTTCAAAGTGACGTAGGCTTTTTTCCAGGAGGGCTTGCGTCCCTCGTAACGACCACGCCGCGCCGTCTTGCCCATGTAGTTAATCGTCCGTACCTGGTCCACCTTGACTTGAAAGATGGTCTCGACGGCGGACTTGATTTCGGGCTTGGTCGCGTGCCTGTCAACGCGGAAGGTCAGGAGCTGTCGTCCGTCCTGCGTCTCTTCCTTGGCGACCAGCGCTTTTTCCGTGATGACCGGCGCTTTGATGATGTCCCAAACTGTTTTCATCTCTTAGGCCGCCTCCTCTCTCGTCTCACCCGCGTTCTCGGCAGCCTCAGCCTCGCTCTCGTCATCCGTCGTTGTCTTCTTCGGGTCGAGCAACTCGGTCAGCTCAAGCGCCGCGGCGCGAGAGAGCACGATGCGTTCGTGATAGAGCAGATCGTAGATATTAAGGTTGTAGCTGCCGACGACCTTTGTGCGCTGTACGTTGCGCGAGGCTCGCAGCAGGTTCTCGTTATCGAGCGCATCCACGATGAGCGTCTTCGTGCCCGCGAGACCGAGAGCGCCGAGCGCTTCGATAAAAGCTTTGGTCTTCGGCTGGTCCAGCGTAAAGCCCTCTATGACAAACAGGTTGCCTTCACGCAAACGCTCGGAAAGGGCCGAGCGCAATGCGCCGCGCTTCATCTTCTTCGGCATGTTATAGGACCAGTCGCGCGGCTGCGGCCCGTGCACATTACCGCCGCCCTTCCAGAGCGGCGAGCGCAGGCTGGCTATCCGCGCGCGGCCCGTGCCCTTCTGTTTCCAGAGCTTGCGACCTGAGCCTGCCACGTCGCCTCGCGTCTTCGTCGCGGAAGTCCCGCGCCGAGCGTTCGCCTGAAAATTCTTGACTGCGGCGTGGACCAGCGATTCGTTCATCTTTGCGCCGAACACAGCGTCCGACAATTCCAGGTCCGCGACCTCTTCGTTCTTCAGATTGCGCACCTTCACGGTAGGCATAGCTCACTCCGTTCGCAGTTTTCAGTTTTCGGTTTTCAGTTAAGAACTAAGTTGGTCTTTGCTGAAAACTGAAAACCGAAAACTATTTCTTCTTCTGTCTTGCAGACTTCTTGATGATAACCACGCTGCCGTTTGCGCCCGGCACAGCGCCGCGCACCATCAGCAGATTATTCTCGACATCCACGCGGGCCACCGTCAGACCCTTGACGGTCACGCGCTCGTCGCCCATGTGGCCCGAAGAACGTGTGCCCTTGATGACGCGAGACGGGTAGGCCGAAGCGCCGATGGAGCCGGGCGCGCGCACGTTCATAGAGCCATGCGATTCCGGCCCGCGATTAAAATTGTGCCGCTTAATCGTGCCCGCAAAACCGCGTCCCTTCGAGCGCCCGATGACCTCTATCATATCGCCGTCGGCGAACTGGTCCACCAGCACAGCGTCGCCCACGTTGGTCGCATCCAGGCTATCTTCCAGACGAAACTCTTTGAGCACACGCGTCGGAGGCACGCCGCCGCCGGTCTTCTCAAAGTGGCCGCGCATGGGCTTATTGACGTTCTTCAACCTGACCGGCTTGTCTTCAACCAGTCCAAGCTGGACCGCGTTGTAGCCATCCTTGCCGGCCGCAGACTTCTTCTGCACCACGACGCACGGGCCGGCCTTGATGACCGTCACGGGCGTCACAGTGCCATCCGCCGCGAAGAGCTGCGTCATCCCGACCTTCTTACCGATGATCCCATTAATCATCACTTAACCTCAGTCTAGAGTCCGAAGTCTTGAGTCAAGAGTCAAAAAGCCAGTTCAACTGACTCCGGACTCTGGACTCTAGACTCGTGACTGTTATTGCCTGCCGAACGCTTTGATCTCGACATCCACGCCCGCCGGAAGGTCCAGCTTCATGAGCGCGTCCACGGTCTGCGGCGTCGGGTCCAGAATATCCATCAGACGCTTGTGCGTTCTGATCTCAAACTGCTCGCGCGATTTCTTGTCCACGTGCGGCGAGCGGAGCACCGTCCACTTGTTCTTTAAAGTGGGTAGCGGGATTGGACCGGCGACACGCGCGCCGGTGCGCTTGGCCGTCTCGACGATTTCCGAGGTGGACTGGTCCAGCACGCGGTGATCGTAAGCCTTGAGCCTGATTCTGATTTTTTCGTTCAACATAGTGTTCTCGATTTTAGATTTTAGATTTTAGATTTGCGATTGGGCTTCTTAACTCTATCAACCGCGAATCAAGAATCTAAAATCGCCAAGCTATTCAATAATATCGGAGACCGTTCCCGCTCCCACCGTCCTCCCGCCCTCTCGAATCGCAAACCTCAACCCCTTCTCCATCGCAATCGGCGCGATTAACTCGATCTCCATCGCCACATTATCGCCGGGCATCACCATCTCCACGCCCTCCGGCAAGTGCGCCACTCCCGTCACATCCGTCGTCCGAAAGTAGAACTGCGGCCTGTACCCCGTAAAGAACGGCGTATGTCGCCCTCCCTCTTCCTTCGTCAAGATATAGGCCTCGGCCTTGAATTTAGTGTGCGGCGTGATGCTGCCTGGCTTGGCGATGACCTGCCCGCGCTCGATGTCCTTGCGGTCGATCCCTCTTAAGAGCAGCCCCACATTATCTCCGGCCACCCCTTCATCCAACAGCTTCTTGAACATCTCGACTCCGGTCACCACCGTGTTACGGGTCGGGCGAATCCCGATGATCTCGACCTGCTCGTTGACCTTGACTCGGCCTCTCTCAACCCGGCCTGTCGCCACCGTCCCTCGGCCTTGAATCGTGAAGATGTCTTCAACAGGCATCAGGAAGGGTTTCTCGACATCTCTTTCCGGCGTCGGAATGTAGGAATCGACCGAGGCCATCAGCTCATCCACCTTGGCTTCCCACTGCGCTTCGCCGTTGAGAGCGCCCAGCGCAGAGCCGCGGATAACCGGAATATCATCGCCTGGAAACTCGTACTGGTTAAGCAGTTCTCTGACTTCCAGCTCGACCAATTCGAGAAGTTCTTCATCGTCGACGGCATCGACCTTGTTCATAAAGACGACCATCGCAGGCACCCCTACCTGACGGGCCAGCAGGATATGCTCGCGGGTTTGCGGCATGGGACCGTCGGTGGCGGCGACGACCAGGATGGCTCCGTCCATCTGCGCGGCACCGGTAATCATGTTCTTGACATAATCGGCGTGGCCCGGGCAATCGACATGAGCGTAGTGGCGGTTCGGGGTCTCATATTCGACGTGAGCGGTGGCGATGGTGATGCCTCTAGCCTTCTCTTCGGGAGCATTATCGATGGAATCGAAGGCGCGGACCAGAATCTTCGGGTTATGTTTGGCCAGGACTTTAGTGATGGCGGCAGTCAAAGTGGTCTTGCCGTGGTCGACGTGGCCGATGGTGCCGATGTTGACGTGCGGCTTGCTGCGGTCAAATTTCTC
>DASWMI010000047.1:0-73985 GCA_036399835.1 Pyrinomonadaceae bacterium
TCAATTCGTAGCCGAAGATCGTCGGGTCATCGCGATAGAGCAGGCCCGTCACGGTGTTGCGGCGCGTGACGATTTTTTCGATGTGCTCGCGGAAGAGTCTGCGAGTCTCTTCGTTAGTGTAGAAGAGCATGGCGCGCTCGACGTTGATGCCGTAGGGCTGCGTATCGTCTGCGGCGTCGTTGATTCCGGCCCAGCGCAGATATTGCGTCACGCCGCCCGTATCGCGCCACCAGTTAACGAGCGTCAACTGCACGCGCAGTTTGTTGCGAGCAGCCTCGGCAAGCACATGGTCCAGATGTGTGAGCTGTTCTTCGTTCCACTCTGTGGGCGACCAGCGAAAGGGATGCGTGCGCGGCCAGTCGCGAAAATCCGCCATCGGCCTGACATCATTCGGCCCGCCCTCGCCGTAGGCCCAGACGCGCACGACGCGCATTCCGTTCTGCGCAGCCGCTTGCAGGGTCTCCGGCATACGCGCGCGGTCTTCATCGCGATACATGACGGCGACGTTCGCGCCGACAAAGCGAAAGGGGCTGCCGTCAATCAGAAATCGCGCGCCGCGACGCTCGACAAAGCCGCGCCGCGCCGCCGTTTTCTTCCCGTCGCGCACACCCTGGACCACAAAGAAAATCGCCGCGCCCACAATCAATGTGAGCGCGGCTATGAAGAGTGACTTCTTACCCATTAAAACGGCTTTCAAAGATAGACAGGATACTTGCTTTCCGGCTTCACTAATTCTAGCGCGGGCTGGTTAGTCGGACAAATCCCATGATTGCGCAGACGGACGCGAGCACGACGAAGAGATTCCAGAAAGCTCCGACGCTGAGCATCATCCCCAGGTCCGTCTCGCTCTGCGAAACGCTCAGCATGGCGACCACGCCGAGCAGAATGAATTGCAGATGATAGATGACTAAACAGACGGCGGCCAGCGAGAACCAGCGCGTCGAAGCGCCAAAGGCCGGAGCGCGTGCAAACCCCAGAACGGCGGCCACGAGCCAGCCGATCCCGCCCGCGATGAGCAGAAAGAGCGCGACCGGAGCAAAGTATCCCGGCGGGGTGGCGCGTGTTTCGGTCTGCAAAAGCATTAACAGCGGGGCAATCAGCATGTGGGGATTTTTCTCCTCAGAAATGTTCCGGGCCGCCGGCGGCGCTTTGTGGAAACAAACCAAAGCGCCGTCTGCGCGCGTGCAGGCTGCGATTACTTTAGTCTGCACGGGCTAAGGCAAACGGCGTCGGCGTTCTCCGGCGATAAACTCACAAAGGCGACTCCTGCGGCTCTCCTCTTTAGAGAGTCGCAGCGACGCGTTGCCAGCTCGCACGGCGAGATACCAGAGGCGAGTACGATACAGCGCGCCCGCCTCTCTCGCGGCTCTTACTGGGTGATGTGAATCTCTTCTTCTTTATTGACGCGCCGCACAAAGAATATCAGCGCGCAGATGAACGCGACCACAGTGGCGGCGATAGCCAGCCAGAGATGCGTGTGGCCGCCCTGCGGGTCGTGGAAAGTGGCGAAGCGATAATACTCGTAGATCGCGTAGACAGTCGCCGCCAGACCGACAACCCACATTAGAATATCCATCAGGCTCTTCATGTTGAACCTCCGTGTTCGTTTCAAATAAGATTGAATGACTGAGGGAAAAGCCAGTAATACTTACAATTTAGCCCGGAAGCGAAGAATTCGATAAAACCGCTTCTGTTAAGACACAGCCTTTTTTCGGGCACGCGTATGTTAACGCCAGCAAGCGGGCTAGCGCAACCCTTTAGTGAAGCCGAAAGATAAAAGCAAAAAGGAAAAAGCCGTTGACGACAGCCCTTTGATGAAGATGCTGTGGACCAGACTTTCGCCTTTTGTCTTTCTCCCTGCGACTTAAAGGATCAGCCTTTTGTCGCCAGCGCGTCGCGTGATGCGCTCGCGGTCCAGGTATTCCAGGAGCGGAATAGCATACTTGCGCGAGACGCCCGCCAGCTCTTTGAAGGCCGCCACGTCAATCAGTCGCTCAGGCTCGTGCGCTGCGGCATACTCGCGCAATCTTCCCTTCAACTGGTCCAGCGCCTCGCGGTGAAAGAAGAGTTCCGGCTGGACGCGCACCAGGATTCCTGAGTCTAAGAGTAACTGGAAAATCTTGCGCCCGTGCTCGCGCACGCTCTTTGGTCCAGCGGCCTCTTCCAGCGCCTCTTCGAGCGTCGGAGCTGCGAGCGCGGCCTGCCTGTAGATAGTCTCCAGACGCTCGCGCAAAGCAGCGTCCGTCTGAGAGAGCTTGAGGCTGTGTCCGGCTGCGCGGACAATCTCTTTGTCGGAAACAAGCAGCCCCTCTTGTTCCAGTGAGGCGAGGACGGCGCGAAAGGCTTCGGGCGCAGCATGTGCGAAATGGCGTTCGCGCAACGTCTCGCGCATCATCCCGCGCGAGAGCGGCTCGCGCCTGTGATGGTCCAGAACCGCTTCAAGCGCCGCACGCGCCAATTCGTCAAAGCTCGCACGCGAGAGCACCAGGCCTTCAGCTTCCAGGACCAGACCGAGCGCGACGGCCTGTTTTATATTCCGGTCCAGCACCTCATCGAGCCAGCCCGTGCGCGCACGCAGGTCTTGCAGATTCAAGCCGCGCTCGCGCGCCGTCGTGACAAAGTAAGCGAGCCAGGTCGGATGGTCCGCGTCCGCCAAAGCATTGAGCCGCGACCGGACCAACACGGCTTCACGCCCGCGATGCTTCGCGGCGAGAGGGTCCAGCACGCGCCCTCCGGCAATGGTCTGCGCGGGCGAGTAGGAGCGTATGATAAAACGCTCGCCGGGCAACGCCGCGACCGGAGCTTCAAGGCGCAACTGCGCAAAGCCGCTCGCGCCCGGCCCAATCTCTCCCGTTCCGTCAAGCACACGGACACGCGCCAGAACTTCCGCCGCGCCCAGGTGTACGCGCACACGTGCGCGCGAGCGCAGAGGTCTCGGCGCAGTTTTCAGCACGTCCAACCGTACGTCAATCATCTGTCCAGGGCGGAGGCGTCCCGCAGGCGCGAGCACCATTCCGCGCTTGATCATCGCCGCTTCAATTCCGCCCAGATTAAGCGCCGTGCGTTGTCCGGCCTCCGCCTGCCGGACCATCTGCCCGTGCACCTGCACGCCGCGCACGCGCACGCGCGCACACGCAGGCAAAAGGTCCAGCTCATCGCCCTCGGCCACGCTGCCCGCGATGAGCGTGCCCGTCACGACCGCGCCGAAGCCTCGCATCGTAAAGGCTCTATCAATGGGCAGACGCGCGACCATCTCTGATGAGCGCAGCGGGACGCCGAGAGAAGCGACGCGTAAGGCACGCTTGAGTTCTTCAATCCCTTCGCCCGTGCGCGAGCTGACAGCGAGGACGGGAGAATCTTCGAGGAAAGAGCCAGCCGTCAGCTCTTCGGCCTCCGCTTGGACCAGTGCCAGCAGCTCTTCGTCAACCAAATCTTTTTTAGTGATGACGACGAGGCCCGTCCGGACGCCGAGCAGCCGACAGATATCGAAGTGCTCGCGCGTCTGCGGCATGACGCCCTCGTCTGCGGCGATGACGAGCGCGAGCAAGTCTATGCCGTGCGCGCCCGCCAGCATGTTCTTGACGAAGCGCTCATGGCCCGGCACATCCACGAAGCCCAGACGCAGCTCGCCCAGGTCCAGCTCCGCGAACCCCAGATCAATCGTGATGCCGCGCCGCTTCTCTTCCGGCAAGCGGTCCGCATCAACGCCCGTCAGCGCTCGGACCAAAGCGGTCTTTCCGTGGTCTATGTGCCCGGCTGTGCCGACGATGATTGAGCGCATGAGAAGAGTGATGAGCGGCGAATGATGAGTGATGAATGATGAGAGATGAGCGATGAGAAATAGCTTTTATCTCATCGCTCATCGCCGCGTTATTTGACTATCTCAAAATCTATCCACTGCGTCGTCGTGCGGTACTTCTCTTTGGCGAGCAGGTCTGTGACGACTACTTGCAGCACGTAGTCGCCGGGGGTCAGGTCCTGGCCCAGACGTAGAGCGCCGCCAGCCGCGATGCGCTTCATGTCTGTTTGCGTCTCGGTGCCCGTAATGAGCACCTCTTTTCCGGCAAAAATCTGTTGCCCGTCGCGGAAGAGCCGGACCTGTCCCCGAAGCTGCGGGCGTCCGGTCGCCTTGTCCGGTTGCGCGTTGTAGATGAAATAGCCGAACTGTAAAACAGAGCCGGGGCGAAACTGCCTGACGGCGGCGCTGGTCTGCGGGTCTTTCTCATACTCGGCATCAGCAGTATTCTGCGTCGCACCCGTTTCGGAAGAGGAAGCGCCGCCGTCTGTTCCTCCTCCCGCAGCGTCCGGCTGCGGCTGCTTTTTGACACTCGCGGGTTCAGCGCTGCTCGCGATGATGCCCGAGAGCGTGAGGCGGTTCTTCTTAATATCAGGGACTTCTATAAACTGGCTGGCAGAGCCTGTGCGCTCGGAGGAAGAATCGCGCAGGGCCGCGCGCATCTGGTATGCCCCGGCCTTTTTCACAGGCACTGTGAAGAAATAGATAAAGCCTCGCTCGATGACTCGCTTGTAAGTCTCTCCGCGCAACCTTAGCGTGTGCGTCCGCCCGACCTGGTCCACAACAGTTCCGTTATCGCCAAAGGTAACGGCCAGCACATCGAAGGTGGCCTGATGCCAGCCTTCCGCGTCTTCGGTAAACTTCAGGTCTCGCGCATCCACGTGCAGCATCGAGCGCATAAAAGAACCCAGCTTGGCATCGTTGGCAAAGACGCTGGTCAGGCGCACGTGTACGCCGCTTGAGCCGAAGGGCGAAGTGAGCGCGCCGACAAGCTGCTCTTCGCGTGTGCGCCTCAGGGGTCGCGCCTCTTCATCCGTGATGCCGTAGAAGCCGCTGCGATGGCGCACGCTGAGGCCCGGTCGCTTGACCTTGATACCGAGCCTGTGAAAACGCCTGCGCCCGGTCCTCGCATCGAAGGTTGATTCGTCCGGGCGATAGCCTATCAGGTAATAGCCGCTCTGGTCATCGAGCACACGCTTGATGCCGCGACTCAGGTCATTCGTGTTGCGTATGGGAATCCCGCCCGTGCGCCGCGAGAGATAATCGAGGCCGCTCTGCGACTCGAAGATGTCCGCGCGGCGGTCGCTCAATTTCTGTTCGACCTCGTTGGCGCTCATCCCGCCCACATCATCCGCGGCGGTCAGGCCGGATGTCTGCAAGCCGCGCGCATCCATCGTGTAGATGACGACGGACGCGCGATTGGCAAGGTCCGTCAGGCGATTTAAGGCTTCGAGGATACGCGTGCTGCGCGTCGGGTCGTCGCGCTGGAAAATTCTGAGACCGTCCGAGAGCAGCAGGATAGACTTGCGACCGGGCAGCTCGCGCAGGCCCTTGACGATATAGTTGAGCGCGCCGAGCGTCCCGACTGAAAAGATGTCTTCGCGAAAAGCGTCAATATCTTCGCGCGGCAGGGTTCTGCCGGCAGCCGTCATCTCATCCTCAACCCTTGACAGAGGATCATTCTTGATCGACGCGAATGCGCCCACGCCGGCGCGGCCCAGCGGATACCAGCGGACGCGCTCGATGGCCGCGTAAAGCTGTCGCCTGTCGGAGGTGAACTGTTGCAAAGCGCCCATCCCGCCCGCTGTGCGAATAATCGCCACGAGATCGCCCGGCTGCATCTGCTGGTCCACAAATTTCTTCAAAGCCTGCCTGACAAAATGAGTGCTCTCAAACGAGAGGCCAAGGTCGTCCACGACGAGCGCGATGGTGCGCCGGACCTGTTCAGGGCGAAGACGCGTGGGCGGCAAGGGCGCACCGTTCGCTGCCGCCGAAGGAGCCGCCGCCGCAGGCGAGCGTGCGACGGCAGGGTCTAGCTGTGCGTAAGAGAAGTTGGTTATCTTCTGCGGCCTGCCATCCTCCGTAATCTCGAAATCTTCTGGCCGGAGGTCGGTCACGGGCTGCCCCTTTTTGTCCGTCACGACCGCATCCACCTGGACCAGATTGGTCGTGATACGCACTACTTCATCATCATCGGACTGGTCCTGTCGCTGCTGCTCTGGCGGCGCAGTAGCAGGAGAAGGCTGAGGCGCGGGAGTCTGCGCCAGCCCGTGGGCCAGCAGGGCGCAGATGAGAACGGGAACGAGCAAGGATCGCTTCCTCATAAAATAATCTCCAGATGGATGCGGACAGGCGATAAACAGAGAGCCGACACCGGCTCTTTTTCAGCCCTTAGTTTTACACAAGATTTAAGTTTTCGCAGCCGTCGAGCGGTTTGTCCGGCGGCTGAGGCGAGAAGCTGTAGGATAAGGAGAAGTGCGAGCGTGGACCGCTGGTGCATATCAGCCTCCTGTCGTTTTCAAGATTCGGATGAAGCGCATGATGCTGGTTTTTTATTAACTGATATGAGATGCTTTCAGGCGATAGGAATCCAATCAATTAACGGGAGAGAAGATGTCAGAGCAAGCGAAAAAGGGCGACAGGGTACGCGTCCATTATACTGGTCGTCTGGCGGACGGCCAAATCTTTGACAGTTCCGAAGGCGGCGAGCCGCTGGAGTTTGAAATCGGCGCGGGTCAGGTCATCGAAGGATTCGACGAGGGCGTGCGCGAGATGAGCGTCGGCGGGAGTAAGACGCTGGTCCTCGAAGCCGACCAGGCTTACGGGCAGCGCAACGAAGCGCTGGTCCAACAGATCGCGCGCGCCAGCATCAACCTTGACGCAGAGCCGCAACCGGGCATGCAGCTCGTCATGCATCTGCCGGACGGCAACCAGATTCCCATCACCATCACAGAGGTCACGGAAAGCAGCCTCACGCTCGACGCCAATCACCCGCTCGCAGGCCGCCAGCTCACCTTCGACATAGAACTGGTCGGCATCAATCAAGCTCAAGGCGACAGAGATGATGCAGCAGAGAACGGCATGAGCGCGGAATAAACGGCTACTGATGCAAGGTGTCACAGGCTCTTTGATTCAATGACACCTTGCATCAATAAACCAAAGCGGCGCGGCTTTAATCTCTTCAGCTCACGCGTGGCGGCGTCAAAAGTAAATCTTAAAGACGCTCTCAACGGTTGCGCCTGCGGGGCGACGTAGGGATGGGCGGCGGCCCCTGCGGGCGCTCGTTCTTGTTGAGATTGATATTGAGATTGCCGTTGTCATTATCGCTGTCGTTATCGTTCTCTTCATCCGCATCCGCGGGCGAGACAAGATTGATGGTCTCGCCGCCATTGAGCACCACGTTGCCGACCATCAAACGCCACTTTCTGTTCTCGCGCTTCATGACCGCGTTGTAAGTGCCGTTCGCCTTTGTCCCTTCAACGGACATCCTGAAGATAGCGCCTCCCGTGCCGTCCGCGTCCTCTTTATAACTGCCGATAGGAAATCCCGTCTCGCGAATCTGGCCCATCTTCGCGGCCACGTCCGCGTTCTCTTTGAGAGCCTTCAAGGCCACCCCGTAAGCCTCCGAAGATTTGAGCTTGCTTTCGACCCGACGATAACCGTAGTAAACGGCTGCGCCGACGCCGCCCACGATGAGCAGCGCGATGATGCAGAGAATCAAGAGAACCTTGCCGCAACCAAACCTCTTCCGCGCCGGAGTGAACGCAGGAGCAGCAGGAGCGCTCGCCAGCGGAGCACGCGGGACATCGCCAAACGAAGCCGGTGGCTGATAAGGCTGGTAGGGCTGCGGAGCGGATTCGCGCTCGGCCTCCGCCGCTATTGCTCCGCATTTGTGGCAGAACCGGCTGCCCGCTCTAATCTCCTGGCCGCAGTTTTGACAGTGCATCTCTTATCCTCCGGCGCCGCACGCCTGACCTCTCTTCGATGATGGAACACGGGAACTCCGCAGACAAGCTCACGCGCGCGTAGTGCTTGCTATTCTGGTCCACTGTGCGGCGCGTTTAGAGCAGCCCCAGCAGGCTCTCTCGTAGACGCGCGCTGTATTCGAGCGCCGTGCTTGCATCAATCCGATGATGCTCGAACTCCCCTGCATGCAGCCAGGGATGGTCCAGCCGCTCCGGGTCATCTTCATAACGCGGGAAGAGATGCCAGTGTATGTGCGGCTCTGCATTACCGTAACAGGAATAGTTCATTCTTCGCGGAGCAAAGGCCGCGACCACGGCTCGACTTGCCGTCATCAATTCCTCAAACATTCCGGACTGGACCAGAGGAGGGAGCGCCTGCAAATCTTCCGCATGCTCTTTGAGCAATAAGAGCGAGTAGCCCTGATGAAACTGATGATCGCCGACGACAAAGATGCAATATTCAAACTCGTGTATGAAGTAAGGATTGCGCCCGCTGCGCCAGCGCGAGAGACGTTGACAAATCGAACATTTACGGGTTGGCTCAGGCATCAAGAATCCCTACGGCTCAAGTCCGCTGCACAATTCATACGCCTCAAGCTGGCCGCTCAAGCTCGGCGCGATTCCAGTTGGCAAGCTCAGCGCCCGCCTCGTATGTGCTCTCCAGAAACTCCATCAAAGCCGCCTCCGGCGCGGCCTCCCGCCTCATCTCGTCATACGGAAAAAGAAATTCCGACAGCTCCGCGCTATAGAAGGCGCTCGCCGGTCGAACCGGTGCCGTCTTCAAACCCGCAGGCTCAGGCGCGGTGTAAGAATAGAAGGCCGGAGACGAGAGCGCGCCGCCGCCCGGCCAGAACCCGTGGCTGATGACTTCATGCGAATAGGCTTCGCGCGTGATGGAGTCCGCGCCTTCCCTTGCGGGCGCGCGGCGACCGGAAAAGCGCGTCACGGCCAGGTCGAAGCTGCCCCAGAAGAAATGAACAGGGCTGCATTTGCCTATAAAGTGCGCGCGAAACTCCTTGAAGATGCGGTCCACCTGGACCAGTATGCGCCAGAAGCGATTGACGTACTCGGCATCATAAGAGGCGTGCTCTTCATCCTCAGCGAAAGGAATCGGGTTCGGCACTTCATCAGGGATAGCGCGTATGTCAACCTCTATCGAGAGCGAGCGCAGAGCCTTCATCAGCTCTCGATAAAAATCTGCTACAGAACGCGGCGCAAGGGCCAGACTGCGGCTCGCGCCCTCGCTGGTCTTAACCAGCAGTTCGTGTTTGATAAAATCGAAGTCAATCTCGAAGGCGCGAGCTTGATAGTTAATCGGCGAGGTCGTCAGCCCGCGCGAAGTGACATAGAGCGGGACTTGCCACCAGTGGTTGACGGGCGGGCTTTGGACCAGCCGGATTTTGCCGACAATCTGCGTCCACATGTGCAGCGTCGCGTAAGTCTCCTGCCATTCCTGCACGGGCAAAGCGGGCCACATTTCGACGCCCGTCAGGCTCTTATCTCTCTCGGAATCAACCATCCAGACCTCCGTCTCAAATCAAAGGACCAACATTCGGACCACGAAAGTTCGCTCGCCGCCGCCTCAAGCTTTCCAGACCTGATTAGTATCATAAGAGATTCGTTACGGGAAGAATAAGCTTTTAGTTCCAGAGAGATGCTTTGCCCGACAATTCAGATAGGCCAACCTGGTACTAATTACAGACTGGACCATCAAATTCTGGATTGGCCGTAATCGCAGTATTCCACGATGGGGCAGCGTTCGCAGAGAGGCTCGCGCGGGCGGCAGAGCGCGCGCCCGTGCCGTATCAGATTAACGTGGAAGGAATAGAATTTCCCCGGAGGGACTATCCCGTTCATGATCTCGTGCGCGCGCGCGTCAGTGCATTTTTGCGGAATCAGGCCGACGCGTCGGAGGATACGGAAGATGTGCGTGTCGAGCGGAAAGATGTCTTTGCCGCAGGCGAAGAGGAGCGTACAGGCGCGTGTTTTTGGTCCAATGCCGCGAAACTGTTTGAGATAGCCTGCGGCCTCTTCAGCAGACAGTTGATGAAGAAAGCCCAGATCGAGCGTGCCGTGTCTCTCTTTGAGCTGTTTGAGAAGGCTCTTGATGACTTCGGCCTTCTGGTTGGCGAGGCCGCCGGAGCGAATCGTGTCGGCGATGGTTTGCGTGCGTGCGCGCAGCAACTGGTCCCAGCGTGGAAATCTTTGCTTGAGCGCGGCGAAGGTGCGACGGCTATTCGTGTCGCTCGTCGCCTGCGAGAGGATAACGTGAATCAGCATGTCGAGCGGGTCTGAAGGCTGCTTATTTTCCGGCACGCCGTAGGCACGCTCAAGGTTCTGTATGATGTAGCCGACGGGCTTTTCATCGGGGGCCGCGCCCTCTTCCCCTTGCCACATGCTTTGTCCGGTTGCACTCATCGTAGCTTTATCCTGCCAGGATGCGCTCATAAAAATTTATGTATTGCGGGATGACCAGGTCCGTGCTGTAGCGGCTGATGGCAGACTCGCGTGCGCGCTGGCCCATCGAGCGGCGTATGTCTCTATCCGCCAGTAGCCTTGCCGCGTCCTCGCTCATCTTTTCCACATCACCGACTTCGCTCAGGCATCCGGTCTCGCCGTCTGTCACGACTTCCGGCAGGCCGCCGACGCGCGAGGCCACGACGGGCACTTCGCAAGCCATCGCTTCGAGCGCCGCCAGTCCGAAGGATTCCTGCTCGGAAGGCAGCAGCAGCACGTCGGAGGCCGAAAGGTAGTCAACAATCTTCGGCTGCTTGCCGACAAAAGAGCAGTGCTCGTAAACGCCCAGGCAGCGTGCGCGGTGCTCCGCATTGACTCTCTCGCTCCCGTCGCCGACCATCGCGAGGCGCGCACCGATTCCCTTCTCGCGCACGCGCGCCAGTATTTCTATACAATCAACCGGACGCTTGACCGGACGAAAATTCGAGACGTGGACCAGGAGCGGCTCGCCGTCGGGCGCAAGCTCCGCGCGCAGTTCCGGCACGGCATGCCGCTGGTAGTCTGAAGCGCAGATGAAGTTTGGAATAACCGTGATGCGGTCGAATTGAAAAGCCTCTATGGTGGCTTGCTTGAGATAGTGCGAGATGGCCGTCACGCCGTCCGACTGGATGATGCCGTAGCGCGTGATGGGAAGATAAGAACGGTCCGCGCCGACGAGCGTGATGTCGGTCCCGTGCAAGGTCGTGATGACGGGCAGGCGGCGCGAGAGCTTTAAAGACTCGCGCGCGAGGATGGCGCTGATAGAATGAGGGATGGCGTAGTGAACATGGAGCAGGTCCAGATTTTCCGACTCGGCGACCGTCGCCATCTTGGTCGCCAGCGCGAGCGTGTACGGCTGATGCTCGAAGAGCGGGTAAGACATCATCTCGACTTCATGGAAACGCACACGCTCGTTTAGCTCCGTCAGACGAGTCGGCAAAGCGGAGGCGATGAAGTGGACCGTGTGGCCGCGCACGGCCAGCTCCTTGCCCAGCTCTGAGCCGACGATACCGCTCCCGCCGTAAGTCGGATAGACAGTGATACCGATGTTCATAAAAAAAAATCAGCAATCAGTTTTCAGTCATCAGCTTCGAGCAGTTTACGAAACAACTGCTCGAAGTTAAAGCGGGGCGGCTGATACGCTCTCCGGTTGATGACCGTTGGCCGACTACTGATTAGCTGAAAAAGAGAAGAGGCAGACGACCCTCGCAATCGCCTGCCTCTTGTCTCAACTTGTTCACACACCTTTTGACAGGGGGATCAAGAGAGGGCATGGAGTATATGCCTGTGCCCTCCTTTTGGCAATAGCTTTTTTAGAGAATTGAAGGGATTTTTTTATCTCTCTGCCCAACAAGTTTTAGCCGTTTCTGGTCCAGAAAAATGGAAGCACACACGAAAGAGTGAATGCAGACAAAAGCTTGATCACTCAACGCGGCGCGATCCCTCGGTTTCTTCTTTCTCAAGTCTGCTCTGGCGACCTGCATTGATGCTGGGAAACGGGTATAATCCTTGTGTCATCAAACTTTTAATCAGACTGTTGAAAGCCCGCCGGGATTGGTGTGGCGAAAAAATTGGAGAGAGTGAAATGCCCAAGATTGCTGATATTGAAGAGACGCCGAATCCGAACGCCGTCAAGTTTATTCTCAAAGAGCCTGTGACGAACGGCACTGTCCGTCAGTTCTCTTCAGCCGCAGCCGCCGAAGAGGACGCGCTTGCCAGCTCGCTCTTTGAGATCGGCAGTATCAAATCGGTCTTTTACATGGATCGTATGCTGACGGTCGAGAAAGAGGAGATGGCTGATTGGGACGAATTGCTCCCGGCCCTGGCCGTGCCGATTCGCGCCGCCGAATCCGTCAACGCGTCGCACGGCTCTATGGAGTTGGCGGGCGTCGGAGGAGCCATCGCCGCCGTCATGAGCGACGACCCGCGCCTCGCTCGCATCAACGAGATACTGGATGAGAAGGTGAGGCCCGCGCTGATGATGGACGGCGGCTATCTGGAAGTGCTCGGACTCAAGGAGCACACGCTGAGCATACGTTATCAGGGCGCTTGCGGCAGTTGTCCAAGCTCGCTGTCGGGAACGCTGATGGCTATCGAAGGGATGCTCAAACAGGAAGTCGACCCGGAGATGGAAGTCGTCGCCGTCTGAGCCAGTCTCTTATCAACAAAGAGGGCCGCGCCTGCTTGAGAGGTAGGCGCGGCCTCTCGCTGCTATCTGGCGCAGCCGCTTTTGCAGAGCTGTTAACCAACCCTCCCTTTTCCGCGTTTTGAATTCCGGAACTTTACACGGCGACGCGCGTTTCTGCATCAAGTTGAAGTCTGAGTCCCTAAGCGCGTATTTCCTTGCGCCCTGCCCGAACGGAGGAAAAGATGGCCCATCGCAGACACATACTGGCAGCCATACTCTGCCTGCTCTGCTTGAACGCTTCAATCATGGCGCAGTCGCCCGCCGCTCAACCTGCTCCTCAAGCAAAGCCAGAAGCAAAGCCAGGCGCAGCACGCGCGGCAAACGCTCGCACGGAAGCCAACCCTGCGGCGCAGCAATGGCGGACGACGGCCATCTCCGTCCTTAGCTCGCTGGCCGAGGAAGCGCGCAGTTATAGAGACCAGGGGCTGCGCGCACGTGTCCAGGCGCGTGCGGCGGATGCGCTCTGGGAGACGGAGACGGACCGCTCACGCATACTCTTTCGTAGAGCATGGGAGGCTGCGGAGATGGCCGACGCGGAGACGGCGCGGCTGGCTGAAGAGGAGCGCCGCAAGTCGCAGGGCGGGCGCGGTTCTTTGAGGTTTGCGCCGGACCTGCGCTCGGAAGTTCTCAGGCTCGCCTCAAGACGCGACCGCAGGCTGGGCGAAGAGTTTCTGGGCAAGCTCAAGGAGGCAAAAGAACGCGAGGCGCAGGAGGCCACCACGAAGGCTGCCAATCAATTAAACAGTTACGACCCGCGTTTCGCTCCCGAAGCGGACGCCAAGCGACTTCGGCTCGCCGAGCAATTACTGTCGGACGATTTTGTCGAGCGCGCGATACAGTTTGCAGACCCCGCGCTCAACCAGGTCAACAGAGACACGATCGGCTTTCTCTCAACTTTGCGCGAGAAGGATGCTGTCGCCGCAGACCAGCGTTTCGCAGCTCTGCTCGCACGCGCCGCCAGCGACCCCGCCTCCGACGCCAACACCGTCTCAGGTCTCTCTTCTTATGCCCTGACGCCCTTTTTCTACATCACGTTTTCTCAGAGCGGCGGCGCATCGAGCAGCCAGCGGCGCGAAACAATTCCGCCCATCGAACTGCCCGCCACCTTGCGCGCGGCCTTCTTCAGCACGGCGGCGCAAATCCTGCTGCGCCCGATTCCTGCGCCCGAACAGGACCACACTTCAGCCGGACGCATCGGAAAATATTTAGTCATCAGACGCTTGCTGCCGCTCTTTGAGCAGCACGACCCGGACAGGGCCGCCGCGCTCAACGCCCAACTCGCCGCTCTGGTAGAGAGCGTGCCTGAGCGAATGCGCAGCTCCGAAAACAGCGCCTTGACGAGAGGTCTCGTACCTGAAGACCCGAACCGCGACGGCACGCAGAATCTACAGGAGAGGCTAGACAACGCGGCCAACTCTGCCGAGCGCGACTCGATTTACGCGGATGTCGCGGTGGGTCTTTCGAGGAAGGACAACCTGCGTGCGCGCGACCTCGCGGACAAGATTGAAGATAGCGAGCTGCGCAAGCAGACACGCGCCTTCGTGGATTTTTCTTCGATGCTCGAAGCGGTTAATAAAAAGAAGGCCGAAGAGGCTCTGCGCGTTGCGCGCACGGGCGAGATGTCTCACGTGCAGCGCGCCTGGGGCTATTCGCAGGTGGCGCGCATGTTCTTAAAGACCGACCGCACACGCGCTCTCGAACTGCTCGATGATGCATTGAAGGAGGCGCGCAGCATTGGCGGGAGCGAGGCGGACCGCCCGCGTGCGCTGGTCGGCATTGCGACAGTCTTTGTGGAGGCCGACAGGGAGCGCGCCTGGGAGCTGATGCTTGAGGTCATCAGGGCGGCTAACTCCGCAGAAGGATTCACGGGCGAGGACGCGCAGATAGTCGCCATGCTGCAATACAAGAACGGCACTGTGACGACCAATCCGAGAGCGCCCGACTTCGACTTGCCCGGCGTCTTCCGTCAACTCGCCAGAGCAGATTTGCCGCGCGCAGCCGAGCTGGCAAAAGGCTTTACGGCGGAAGCCCCGCGCTCAAGCGCCACGCTCGCCGTGGCCCGCGCCATACTGGACCAGAGCCAGAACAAACCCTCCGAAAACAGGAGACAGAGTGTAGAAGTCATCCGGCAATAGTTGTGCAAAGAGCACGGCTCTCAGGCTCTGCCCGTCGGCCCTCGCCGTCTGTCACGAATAGATATTCATCGGTCGCGTCAAGAGGGCCAGCGGGTCTTCGACGTTGAGGGCTTCGCGCACGTAAAAGGGTTCGCCCGCGCCGACGCCAATGAGCGAGCCGTAATAACGCATACGCCCTTCCATCTGGTCCAGAAATCCTTTATCGCTGATGCGCGTCGCAGGCTCGCTTGAGCCGGGCGTGTAGAACTGCGAAGCGTGCGCGCGTATGGCCTGCATCTTCTCCGCGACGAAATCCGAAACATCCACGATAAAAGAGGGCACGACGAGCCGCGAAGAGACCGCGTGTGCGCAGATAGGAAAGCGCACGGGCTGCTGGCCCGCCTGCTCGTCATAACGCCGCATCGTTGAGAGGCGCGCGGCTTCGCGCACGATGCGGCTGGTCGCGGCATGGTCCGGGTGCGGGTCATCCCAATGCGAAGTCAGGATGACCTTCGGCCTGTGTGTGCGTATGACGCGGACCAAGGCTCTGCGCGAATCTTCCGTGAGCCAGACATGGCCGTCCGGCTGCTCAAGGCAGAGCCGCGCATCCAGTCGCATGATGCGGGCTGCTTCGAGCGCTTCGGCGGCGCGTATCTCCGGCGTTCCGCGCGTTCCCATCTCGCCGCGCGTCATATCCAGGACGCCCGTCCGGTAGCCCTTCGATTTCATTTTGAGGAGCGTTCCGGCCACCGTCAGCTCGGCATCATCCGGATGCGAAAAGACTGCCAGGACATCAAGCTCCGTCTGCTCTGTACTCATCGTTTGCCAGTCATCTTCCGAAGAAAATCCCGCTCTCTTGAGGTTTAACGCAACAGGCGCGTGCGGGTCAAGTGAAGGTTTGACCTGCGCCGCGCAACGGATGTAGCCTTGAAACAATCAAGGAGTAAGCGTAGATGAAGCTCACGATACTGGGTTCGGGCACTTCCGTCCCGCATCCGCGGCGCGCCTCGTCCGCACACTGGCTGCAAACAGCTTGTGGGTCAGTGCTCCTGGACATAGGCGCGGCGGCGGTCCACAGGATGGCCGCCGAAGGGCTTGACTGGCCCAACCTGGATGCCGTCTGGATCAGCCATTTTCATCTGGACCACATCGGCGGCCTCGCGCCCTTTCTCTTCGGCACCAGACATGCCGCAGAGACCAGCGAGCGCAGCAAGCCTCTTGTCATCTTCGGCGGTCAAGGATTAAAGCGGCTCTTTCGCAGGATGGACCAGGCCGGAAACTTCAAGCTCATGCAGCAGCCCTTCCCCTTGGAGATACGCGAGGTCGCGCCGCGCACGGAGTTTGAAATCCTGCCGGGTCTTGCGGCGCGTACCTTCTCGACCATGCACACGCGCGAGAGCCTCGCCATACGCCTCACGGACCAGAACCAAGCATCACTCGCTTACACTTCGGACACGGGCTATACGGAAGCGCTCGGCAGATTCGCGCAGGGCGCGCAGCTCTTCCTGATGGAATGCTCCTTTTGGCGCAACAAGCCTCTTGAGACGCACCTGGAACTGGCCGACGCGATGCGGCTGGCACGGCTCGCAGAGCCTCTCCGGGTTGTCCTCACGCATCTTTATCCTGAATGGGACGAGGTGGATATTCCGCGTCAGGCCGCGCGGCTCTGGTCCGGCGAGACCATCGCCGCCACAGACGGCTTACGCTTGACGATAGAAAATAAAAGCTGAAGAGTTAACAGAGTGAAGATAAAAGCAATGCTCAATCAGCTCCTGGTCCGATTCGTGCTGGTCCTCTATGCCATGTCTCTTCTATCTTTCCTAGCCTGCGCGCGCGCATCGTCCGACAACAGGGTAGGGCTTCTTGAAACGGGCCGTGCGTCGAAGCTGCTCTCGCCTCCTGCCCCCGATGCAGAGCTGAAGATCGTCTCTTACAACATACGCTGGCGCGGCGGCGAAGAGTTGCGCCGGATAATCGAGCTGCTCCGCCAGGATGAAAAGCTTGGGCGCGCATCTATCATCGGACTGCAAGAGGTTGACCGTAACAAAAAGCGCACGGGGAATAGAAATACCGTGCGCGAGCTGGCCGAAGGACTTGGGATGTACTATGCCTGGGCCGCGCCGCCGCCCGCGCCCGGCGCTAAAGAGCAGGAAGAAGAGACGGGCGTCGCCATCCTCAGCGCATATCCGATGGACGAAGTGCGCTGCGTCGTGCTGCCTCATCCCGGACCAGGCGGCAGGCGGCGCGTGGCTCTCGGCGCAACCCTGAAGATAGGCGCGACGCAGGTGCGCGTCTATTCGGTCCACGCCGAGACGCGCATCAGCGTCGAAGACAGGATGGAGCAGTTGCAGGCCGTGCTGGATGATCTCAAGCAGGCGAAGACGGCGCACGTCATCGTGCTCGGCGACTTTAATACATGGCAAGGCTCTGCCGGGCGCGAGACCGTCAAGCTCTTTAGCAAGGCTGGATTTACGACTCCTCTGCCGGAGGATGAGCCGACGATTGCTTCCAAGCAATTTATCTTTACCTTCAAGCTCAAGCTCGACTGGATTTGGCTGCGCGGCTTTAAGGCGACAGGCTACGGCATCGAACAAAAGATTAACATCTCGGACCACTGGCCGCTCTGGGTCAGGGCCGGAATCGAAGCGGCGGGCACAACCGCGGGCCAGAAGCATTAATCTTCCGGCGAGAGAGAATCATTTGGCAGCCTGTTTTTGCAGCGTCTCAAGATATTCCAGGTAAAGCTCGCGGTCAGGCTCGCCAATCCTGACGATGCCAGCGCCGACCAGCCAGCGCCCCGACGCTTCCGTTCGCTGCGGCAGCTCGTTGACATGCGCCACGGTCACGCGCAACTGGACAGAACCCGCGGGCAGGTCCAGTTTGAGATGCAGCCTCTGGCCCACGCCGTTAAACTTCGTGCTCCCGAATTGCAGATGAGGCAGCACGAATCCGAGTCCGGTCCGGCTCAGCGAATTCGTATAGCCGTCCACAGTCTTTGAGAAGCTCAACCCGCTCCTCACCGTATCCAGATCAATCAGCGAGACAGTGACAGGCAAGGTCGCCTGGAAGCGCGGCGCACGCCGGCGGTTGACGGTCGTTTCTTCCTTTTTCGAGGCCACTCGCTTGACCAGGCCGGGCACGGCGTAGCCCCTGAACTCCATGTTGCAGTTATTGCAGAGCAGCTCGTGTATACCGAACAGGCGTAGGTAGAAGGGCGGGTCTTGAAATCCGCGCTGAACACGCGAGCTATGACATCTGGGACATTTTTGTGTGAGCATCTAGGATTTCTATGAAGCTCCGAATCCGCGCGATGAGAGAAGAGCAGCTTTTCATCTCACACTGACAACCACGTGGTTGGCTTCGAGAGCATTGCCGGTCGCGCGTTGCAGCTCGGCGATGGCCTTGTTCAAATCCGTCTGTGCGCGCAGCTCGTTACCGCGCGCGTTGGTCAACTGCGTCTGGCGTTCGAGCACGAGGAAGACCGTTGACTGGCCCGCGTCCAGCTTGCGCTGTTCGCTGGCAAACTGCTGTTCGGAAGCAGACCGCGCGTTGGCCGCCGCGCGCAGCCTGGACTCAGCCGTGCGCACAGACTGCAAGGCGTTGCGCACGTCAACCTGAATAAATTGCTCAAGCTGCTCGCGCTGCGTAGAAATACGCTGGCCTTCGACGAGAGAGCGGCCCAGTTGCGCCTCCGCCGTGCGATTGCGAAGCGGCAGGTTGAGCTGGACGCCAACGCGGAAATTGTTGTAACGATTGGCAGCCAGATTTTCAAGCGACTGCGGATAGCCGCCGACCAGATTTTCAGAAATAGTTTGCACGGGCGGAAGCGGCAGCGGTTCGAGGCCGTTCAAGGCAGAGAGCTGGTTGATGCGGTCGCGTAGCTGCGCGTTGGAAGCCGTCAGAGGGTTGGCCCCCGTAGTGTTGACGGACCCGGCGAGGCCGACCACGCCGTAGCTGCCGATAAGGTCCACCTGCGGTTTGGTCTGCTCGCGAAAATAACGCTGGTCTATCTGGTTAATCTCGCCCGCAACCGTTGATTGTTGCAGCTCTGGCCGATTCGCCATCGCAGACTCCATCGCCTCCGGCAGAGAGATGGAGGGAGGCTGTACGTCAACATCGTCGGTCGGAATCAGTTGTTGATTCCAGAAGGTCGAGCGGCGATTTTCGGCGATCAGGTTCTTCAAGTTGTTTTCCGCGCGCGAGACATCTTCGAGCGCCGTGTAGACGCTCTGCTCATAACCCGAAATCTGTGCTTCCGCCGCCACGACATCAATCGGCGCGAGCACGCCTTCCTGGACCAGCCGCCTGTTATGCTCAAGCTGCGCGCGCGCATCCGTCACGGCATCGCGTTGAATCTGCAAGTTGCGCAGAGCGAAAACCATATCCCAGTAAGCGCGCTGAACGTTGGTGATGACTTCAATCGTGCGCTGTCGAAACTGCGCGTCCGTGAGAGAAAGATTCTTCCTGGCAATCTCTATCTGACGACGACTGTTGTCGAAGCGCAGGCCGCGCCAGAGCGGTTGCGTGTAGTTGAAGGTGAGCGCCGTCGGATATTGCGGGTTGAGCGCGGCAAACTGGTTGTTGGTCGTCTGTCGAATCGAGGAGAAGTCAACGCGATAACCGCCGCCATACTTCGGCACGAGACCTTCCATCCGCGCCGTCCCCGTAAAATCCGCCTGCTGGACAGAGCCGCTTGAGCTGCCGCTGAGAAAGCTGGAGACGGGGACGGTCGAACGCTCGTAGTAAGAGAGCGAGCTGAGGCGCGGGTCATAAACGCCGCGCGCTCCGCTCAAATCAAACTCGGCAATCCTCACGTTCTGGCGCGAGACCTCTATGTCCTTATTATTTTCGAGCGCCATCGCAATCGCTTCACGCAGAGAGAGCGGGCGCTGCGCCGCCATGTCAACGCCGACGCGGCTCAGCTCAGGCAGTGGACCAGCCGTCTGCGCGCGATAATCCGGCGCAACCTTCGGCACCGGAATCAACTGCTCAGGCGCAGGCATAGGCACGCTCTCTCGCCCGGGCGGGCGCGACGGCTGCGGACCCTGCACGGGCGCAGCGCCTTGCTCTGGTCCAGGCTGCGCGGCGGGCGCAGTAGTTGTAGTAGTGCCCGGCAGTAAAGCATCAGTCGTCGGGATGGCGGAGGTGGGCGCAAAGCCCTGCGGCGTCTGCGGCTGTGTCGCAGGCCCCTGCGATGGTCCACGATTCTGCTGCTCTGTCTGCGTCGTGGGCTGGACGCTCTGTTCCGTCTGTCCGGCTGTGGTCGCGGGTCGCACGTTACCCCCGGGCGGCGGGGCCTGGCCCTGCGGCGCGTTGGCAGAGGGCGCAGCCTGCGCGCCGCTCGCGGAAGACGGCGCGCTTGTCGTCCCCTGCGGCGGATTGTTGGCCGAAGGAGCGGGACTGACGGGCGCGCTCGCGCCTGTTTGTTGCGCGGACGTAGAGGGAGCAATTAAAAGCAGTAAGAGAAGCGCGGTCGCGGGCAGCGCGCGTGAAAACAGATAACGAATCAACATAATCAAGAGCCTAAACTAAACGGCTGGAGCGGTTAATTTATGCTTATCAAGGCAAACCGGACCAGCCGAGTAATCATCTGCCAATCAAGCCAAAAAATGAGGCCGAGGCGGTCGCCACTTTCCTGCGCGCCCAGGCGAATGTCCCGTTGACGCCGTGGCCTATGCGACCCCAGACGCGGCTTCTGCCCAGGTCGTCAAAGAGCGAATAGAAGACTGGCACGGCGAGCAGCGTCAGCAACAGGCAGAGAGACTGGCCGCCGACCACCAGCACGCCTATGGACCTGTTTGTGCCCGCGCCTGGACCAGTCGAGAGCACGAGCGGCATCATCCCGGCGACGAGCGCGATGGTCGTCATCAGAATCGGGCGCAGGCGGTCGCGGTTCGATTGAATAATCGCATCGTGCCGCTCCATGCCGCGCGCTCGCAGCTCGTTCGTGTGGTCAATCTGCAAGATAGCGTTCTTCTTGACGACGCCGAAGAGCAGCAGCAACCCGAGACCGGAGAAGATATTGACGGTCTGCCCAGTGACGAGTAGCGAGACGATGCCGAAGGGAATGGCAAGCGGCAGCGTCAGGAGAATCGTCACGGGGTGGATGAAGGATTCAAACTGCGCGGCCAGCACCATGTACATAAAGATAAAAGAGAGCGCGAAGGCCGTCAGGAAGTAAAGACCCGCGCGGCCCAGCTCTTTCGAGCGTCCGGCCAATCCGGTCGTGTAGGCGGAATCAATATTCAGCTCTTTGACAAACTGGTTCATCCTGTCAATGACAGCAGCCTGCGAGCCGCCGGGTCTGACGTTAGCCAGCAGCGTGACCTGACGGCGGCGATTGAGGCGGTCAATCGCGGATGGACCAGTCCCCTCTTCAAGCCGGACCAGATTGTCCAGGCTCACCCACCCGACCTTGGCCGAAGCAACGATCATGCGCGAGAGACCCTCGGGGCTGATGCGATATTCGCCCGTCGCGCGGACGCGCACGTTAGATTGGTCCGTGCCTTCGTTAAAGGTCGAAACCTTCTGCCCCGCGACCAGAGTGTTAAGGGCCTGCGCGATGTCTCCGACGCGCACGCCGAAATCCCCTGCGCGCTCGCGGTCAATCACGACGCGCAGCTCCGGTTTACCGACGGTGAGCGTCGTATCCGCATCAACGACATCCGGAATCGTCTTCATCTTTGCCAGCAGGTCTTGCGAATACTGCGTCAGCTTTTGCAGGTCAGGCCCGCCGATGACGTACTGTATATCCGCGTTGCGAAACCCTCCGCCCGAAATCGCCGCCACCTGCTGGACGCTTGTACGCAACTCCGGATACTGCTTGACGTACTTACCCAGAATCTCATTGCGTGCGCGGACCATAATCTGGTCCTGCGTCAGACTGCGCTCGGCAATCGGTTGGAGTCGTATGTAGATGGAAGCGGAGTTGACCTGTTGCTGCTGGCCGCCGCCGATGGTCGTCAGCGTGTCCATCACGCCCGGCAGTTGCTTGATTTCCGCGGCGATGCGCTGGGTCAAAGCAGAGGTCGCGGGCAGCGTGTAGCCTTCGGGCGTGCGGACGTTAATCTCAAACTGCGATTGGTCGTCAACGGGGAGAAAGTTTTTGCCGACGAACATAAAGAGCGGGACGATGCTCAGCGTGACCAGGATGCAGAGACCGACGACGACCCAGCGATGAGCCATGGACCACTTGAGCATCCAGGTGTAGGTCCGGTCAATCGGACGATAAAAACGGGATTCCTTCGACCCGTGGTCCGAGCGCGGAGCATCATAGCTCGCCTGTTGCGGCGTGACGGGCACACCGAACTCGCCCGTCTCATCATAAATATTCTGCTCAGCCCCCTGGCCCGGCTCGCCCGCCACAACGCTCGACTCGTTGGCCGCCGCGCTCCTTTCGTTATCCTCATCAGGCTCGCTGCCGAGACCAGCCGGAAGCGGGTCGTCCCTGCGTTTGATGAGACGCGCGGCGAGCATCGGCGTGAGCGTAAATGAGACAATCAGCGAGACGGCGATGGCGAAGGATGAAGTAAAGCCGAAGGAGGACATAAAGCGTCCGACGATGCCCTTCATAAAGCCTACGGGGATAAAGACCGCGAGCAGGGAAAGCGTCGTCGCCATCACCGCGAGACCGATTTCGCGCGTTCCCTCGATGGCTGCCTGAAAGGGCGGCATCCCCTTCTCTTCGATAAAGCGAAAGATGTTTTCAAGCACCACAATCGCGTCGTCAATGACGATGCCGACCATTAGCGTCAGCGCGAGCATGGTGATTTGATTGAGCGTGTAGCCCATCGCCGCCATCAGGCCGAAGGTGGCGATGATGGAGGTCGGGATAGCGATGGCCGCGATCATCGTCGAGCGCAGGTTCCAGAGAAAGATGAAGACAACGATGGCTGCCAGGATGCCGCCTTCGATCAGATGCTTCTCTATGCTTTCGAGCGAAGCCTTGATGAAGACGGACTGGTCGCCGACAATCTCCGCCCTGTAGCCCGCAGGAATAATCTTCTTTATCTCTGCCAGACGCTCCTTGACGGCATCGGCCACGGCTACAGTGTTTTGGCCCGACTGCTTCGAGACGACGAGCGTGACGGCGGGCTGGCCGTTCAAGAGGGCTTCCGTGCGCTGTTCTTCCGCGCCGTCCTCTGCGTAGCCGACATCGCTCAGCTTGACGGCATACGTGCCGCGATTGGCAACGACTAGATTGTTGAACTCAGCCGGAGACGTGATGCGGCCCAGGGTGCGCACCGTGACTTCGCGTTGTCCTTCGTCAATGCGACCGCCGGGGACTTCCATGTTCTGAAGCCGCACGGCGTTGGTTACTTCGGCAACCGTCACGTTAAAGGCGCGCAGCTTGTCAGGGTCAACATAAATCTGTATCTCGCGCTCGCGCCCGCCCACTATCTCGACCTTACCGACACCGTTGAGGCTCTCTATGTTCTTCTTAATCTGGTTGTCGGCCATGTCCGTCACCTCGCGCAAAGAGCGCGGAGCGGAGACGGCTATACGAAGGACGGGCGCGGCGTCCGTGTCCAGCTTCTGGACGATGGGCTGCTCCGCAGTCTCCGGCAGGTCCGGCACGATGAGGTTGACTTTATCGCGGACCTCCTGCGCGGCCACGTCTGCGTTCTTCTCAAGCAGGAAGGTGATAAAGACCTGCGAGACGCCCTCGACAGAGGTCGAGCGCAGCTCATCAATCCCGCTGATGGTATTGACGGCCTCTTCAACCTTGTCTGTAATCTCCGTCTCGACTTCCTGCGGCGACGCGCCAGGGTTGAGGACCGTGACGGTAATCGTCGGCAGGTCAATCTTTGGAAAAAGGTCCACGCCCAGGCTAAAGAAAGAGAAGATGCCGACCACCGTCAGCGACAAAATCAACATCGTCGCAAAGACCGGACGGCGAACACAGATTTCAGCAAGCTTTTGCATAATTCAAGTCTGGAGTCCTAGAGTCCGAGAGTCAAAGAGCTGGCTTCCGACTCCAGACTCTCAGACTCCCGGACTCTCGGACTGTTTATTGTCTGACCGTTGCTCCGTCGCTGAGCTGTTCAAGATTGCTGGTCGCGACCAGCTCATCCGGCGCGACGCCCGATTTGACTTCGACCAGATCGCCCTCCGGCTGGCCCAACTGTACAAGGCGCATCTCCGCGCGCCCGTTCTTAATGACGAAGACGTGGCTCGATGTGCCTTCCGTGTGGACCGCTCGCGCGGGGATGAGCACGGCAGGCTGCGTCTGCGCTTGCTGCATACGCACGGTGGCAAACTGGCCCGGCTTTAAGAGTCCTTCTTCGTTATGAATTTGCGCTTCGACAGTCATGGTGCGAGAGGTGGCGTTGACATTTGGCGAGATGCGCGCGACGTGGCCGCTAAAGGTGCGGTCGGCGTAGGCGCTCGTCGTGACCGAAACGCTCTGGCCCAGTTGCACGCTGCCAAGCGCCTGCTCCGGCACGTCTATACGCATACGCAGCGGGTTCGTGCGAACGAGCGTCACGACCCTTGAAGAAGTAGTCACGTATTCGCCGAGGTCCGCCTGGCGGTCCGCGACAAAGCCGCTCATCGGCGCCGTCACGACCGCATCATTAATGGCCTTCTGCGCCTGCGCAATCTGCGTCCGCGCAGCATCCACAGCCGCGTGCGCAGTCTGGACCGCAGCGTAGTTCTGCCGCGCCTGCTGAAGCGCCACCTCGTACTGTTGCTGCAACTGGTCGCGCTGCGCTCTCTGTTGGTCGTAGGCCGAGCGCGAGACATCGCCGGACTCGATCAAACGCTCGAAGCGCCGCAACTGCTTTTCGGCTAATTCGAGCACCACACGAGCAGAGCCGACTTCGGGCACGCGCAAGGGGTCGAAGCTCTGGCCCGGGCGCAAGCCTATGCGCGCTTCGGCCTGACGTTGCGCCGCCTGTGCCTGCTGGACCTGTGCCTGCGCTTGGTCCAGACGTATGCGCGCGTCGCGGTCGTCCAGGCGTATCAAGACTGCGCCGCGCTGCACGTAGCTGCCGAGGTCCACGTTGACGGCGACGACCTTGCCTCCGACCGCCGGAGCAACTTCCGTTTGTTCATCTCCGGCGAGGCTTCCCGTTGCTTCAAAGAAGCGCGGCAGGTCTCGCCTGATGGCCGCCACAGTGCTCACTTCGACGATAGTCGGCGGAGCAGAGGCAGAGTTCGCCGCATTATTATTTGTTTTCGCATTCGTGCCCCTGCACCCGAGCGCGAGCAGGCTCGAAGACAACAGGAGCAGAGCGAGTGATAAAAGCCTCGTTTGATTACGGGAGATCATCTTGTCTGTTTTTTCTTGGTTGCAGCGCGAACGCTGGTGCGCCTTTGCTGTTCATGGCGTGGCCGCGCGGAGGCGGCCTGGATGCCCTGTAGTAAAATGTTCGTAAACTCACTCGCGGCCTGCTCGTTTGTAATTTGGAGTAGACTACGCTCAGTGTCCCACAAGGTGTTATTCAGCGAATGATGAATAATCATCCCGGCGAAGGCGCGGACCACCACGACCGGGTCAACGTCTCGAAAAACCCCATCCTGCTGCCGCTCTCGTATGTACCCGCAGAGGAATTCGTAGAGCGGCCTGACGCTTCTTTCCCAGAACATCTGCTTTAACTCATGCCCTTCGAGTGCGGCGTGCGTTAGGAGACGCAGGAACTGCGTGTCATGCTCGTGATGCTGCATCATCGCCATCGCAAGCTGTTCAAAGACCGCCTGGTCATCCTTGCGCGCGATGGCTTCGGACAATAGCTCGCAGGGGTCCTGCATCCCGTCGGCGCAGGCCTTCTGGTCCAGAATCGCGTGGTACAGCTCTTCCTTGGTCGCAAAGTGGCGAAAGACCATCGCTTCCGAAACGCCTGCGGCCTGAGCTATCTCTTTGGTCGTCGTCCCGCGAAAGCCGCGACGCGCAAAGAGGTCCATCGCCAGACAGAGGATTTGCTGCCTGCGCTCGTCACCGGCCATACGCGTCGCCGGCAACGCAGCTTCGTTAGGGGTGCTGCTGACTTGCTTGCTCACTAATTATCGTATTCCGTTTCTACCGAATTTCCGCTAAGTAAGTACTTACTTACCAAGTTTTTCAAACGATGTCAAGCGACTCGCAGTTTCACTAATTTTTTGCTCGCAGAGAGAAAAGAGCCGTTATTGCCTGTACTGTTCCCGACCTTTGCGTTATCCTTCTCGTACCTTTTCGCAACAAAGATGCAAGCTGCGACGCGACGCGCCCCTCAAGGGAAACGGGCGCGCGTGCGTGTCTTCATTTAACGGGGGCGAAGCGGCGCGGCATCGGCACATTGTTTGCTCTGTTGTAATCGGTACGACGCTTTTTTTTGCGGGGGCTGACTCGCACTCCCACTGGCAGAGAGTTATCAAACTGTTAATCTACTAATGAAGGAGAGAAATCGAGATGTCACAGAATTTTGGTGGAGGAAACGAAGGACGAGGAGCAACCGGAAGCACAGGGTCTTCTGATACAGGCACAGGTACTGGCAGCGGAGCCGGAACGGGCGCTGGCAGCGGAACAGGCTCAGGCGCAGGGACAGGCTCAACCACCGGCAGCGGTAGCGGCAGCGGTCAGGGCATGACGACCACGGGCACAGGCGCTGGCACGGGCGCTGGCACTGCGACAGCGCCGGGGTTGGCCGGGACTGCGCAGCAGTACGGGCAGAAAATAGCCGATGCCGCGACGACGGCCAAAGATTATGTCAGCGACAAGGTGGCGCCGGTCGTGGACAAGATCAAGGATATTCAGAACGTAGACATCGGCGAGGTTGCGACGCAGGCCAAAGACTACGCGCGCCAGAATCCGGGCCAGGCGATTCTGATTTCCGCCGCGGCGGGCTTCGTCCTCGGACTCCTGCTGCGCGGCAGCAGACGATAAGAAAGATGCTTGACAGGTAGAACGTTGACAGGTGGCCGAAGAGGAAAACTTTTCTCCGTGGTCGCCTGTCACACGTCACTTGTCAACGAAGGGAGGCACGAGCGATGGCTGAATTAGAGAGAAGGGCCGCGGCAACCGCGCCCGCGCGCAACAGCGATCCGGCTGCGGATGTGGAATCGTTGCCCGCGTTGTTTGGCAGACTGGGCGATGACGTGATGCAGTTGGTTGACACAAAGCTCAGTTTACTTAAAGTCGAAGTTAAAGAAGATGCCAGTGCTTACATTCGCGACGCCATCACGATAAGCATCGGCGGCGTCATTGCCGCCATCGGTTTCGCGCTCTTGAATGTGGCAATAGCGTTCGGAGTCTCCACGCTCTTTGCAGACACTTCCTTGAGCCAGCCCGCAAAATACGCGCTCGGTTTTGTCATCACGGGCGCGGTCTATCTGATTATCGGCGCGATCATGTTGGTCGCGGCGAAAAACAAGCTGGCGAAACGCAATCCCGTGCCTGTACGATCCGTTGAGGAACTCAGAAAGGATAAGCAATGGCTGAAGAAAGAGATGTAACGCTGGCTCGCGTGACCGATGATGATGACGACGCAGAACCCAGCAAAGCTGAACTTCAACGTCGCATGGAAGAGGCGCGCGAATCCATTTCACAAACAGTAGCGGAGATTAAAGACACAGTGGTCCATCAATACAATGCAGTGAAGGAAACGCTCGACTGGCGCGAGCAGTATCGGCGGCGTCCCATCGCCTGGAGCGTCGGCGCGCTCGGCGTCGGATTTATCGTCGGCTATAGCCTGACCGGCGCTCTGATTGGCGAGAGCGACGACGATGAGGATGAGTATTCCAGCCTTTCGGCTGAAGACTCAAGAGTCTTCCAGCTTCCGCCTTCGTCATTGGAAAGGGCCGCGCCGACACCGCAGCGCGCCTATGCAGGGCAAGCCATTACAGGCTCGGCCTATGGCAGTTCCATGACCGGCTCAACTGGTCCAAACTACGAGGCTTCCGAACAGGGCGCCAGCGCAAGCTATGATTGGTCCGGCTCTGCTTCCAATGCGCAAGCGGAAGCTGAAGAGCCGCAAGGCCCTGGCATGATAGAGCGCTTCAAGCAGACGAAGGCTTACGACCGCCTTCAGGAAGAGGTTTCCACTATCGGAGACCGTTTCCTCGAAGAGTTATCGAAGACGGCTCAGACAGTCGTCCTGCCAGCCTTGTTCAATAAGATTAAGGACCTGCTTGGCGTTGATCTCTCGGGTAAGCGGCAGGGCCAGGCCGGAACTGGCACGACGACGGCGAGCGCGGCGAGCGCTTCCGGCGGCGCGCAAACGGCTGCGGCTGGCAGCGGACAGGGCGGCTCGCAGGCGAGCGGCTCGTCCTATGGGACCAGCGAGAATCGCGGCTATGGCGCTTCGGCTTAAAGCACTCGGATGAGGTTTGGAGGATGAAGGCTTAGCTCTTTAAACCTGGAGCGCTCAGGCTGACAGTAGCCTCTCCTTCATCTTTCCAAACTGCTTTTCACTTCGCTTCGGATTGCACAGAGAGGGCGAGCTTTAAAAGAGGCTCGCCCTTTCTGGCATGTTGACTTAACTACTCTTTGGAATCTATGGCCTCGCATCCGGCTGTGATCATCAACGCCTCTTCGGGAGCAGACGATAAAGAGCAGGTGCGCGCGACGCTGGCCGAGATGTTCGGCGCGGGCGAGCGCGGGCCCGCTGAAGTCTGGCTGGCGCGCAGCGGCGAGGAGGTTTTGGATCTGGCGCGGCGGGCCGTGCGAGAGGATTGCCAGCCCATCGTCGCGGGCGGAGGCGACGGCACGATCAGCGCAGTGGCTTCGCTCCTGGTCGGGACGAATCGCACGCTCGGCGTGTTGCCGCTCGGGACGCTCAACCATTTCGCCAAAGACATGAATATCCCGCTCGATCTGGAAGAGGCCGTGCGCGTCTCTCTTGAAGGCCAGGCCGTCCATGTTGATGTCGGCGAAGTCAATGGCCGTATCTTTCTGAACAACTCAAGCCTGGGCCTGTATCCGAGCATCGTGCGCGAGCGTGAGAAACTGCAAGAGCGGCTCGGCCACGGCAAGTGGCCCGCTTTCATCTGGGCCAGCCTCACTGTCCTGCGCCGCTTTCCCTTCCTCAGCGTGCGGCTCAGCACAGAGGAGCAAGAGCTTTTTCGCCGCACGCCTTTTGTCTTTATAGGCAACAACGAATATCAGATGGAAGGACTCAACCTGGGCGCGCGCTCCTGCATAGACAAGGGCCAGTTGAGCCTTTACGTCGCGCATCGCACGGGCCGTCTCGGCCTCCTGCGCTTTGCTTTTCGCGCGCTCTTCGGCGGCCTGCTTGATGAAAAGGATTTTGATTCGCTCTGCACCGAGGAGGTCTGGATAGAGACGCGCCGCAGCCGCCTGCGCGTCGCCACGGATGGCGAAGTGGCGATTATGAATACGCCTCTGCACTATCGCGTGCTCCCGGGCGCGCTGCGCGTGCTCGTGCCGAAAGAAGCAAGTGAAGCCTAAATCCTCAATCTTGAATAGAGCTTCTTTTTTCTATTTACGATTCAGGGTTCGCGCGTTTACGATAAGTTGATATGCGAAAAATCGTGCATCTCTCCGATCTGCATTTCGGGCGCGTTGACTACTCCGTGGTCCAGCCTTTGATTGAAACCATCAAGGAGATGGCACCGGATGTCGTCGCCGTCTCAGGCGATCTGACGCAGCGCGCGCGAAGTCATCAGTTTGCGGAGGCGCGGAAGTTTCTCGACGCGCTGCCCGGACCAAAAATCGTCGTGCCCGGAAATCACGACGTCCCGCTCTACAATTTTTTCCTGCGCTTTCTGCAACCGCTCGAAAATTACAAGCGACATATTACGACCGACCTCCAACCCTTTCATGCTGATGAAGAGATAGCCATCCTCGGCATCAACACGGCGCGCTCGCTGACCTCCAAGTACGGGCGCATCAACGAGCGACAGATTGCCAATGCGCGCGAGCGATTCTGTCATCTGGACGACAGCATAACGAAAATCGTCGTCACTCATCATCCTTTTGATCTGCCCGAAGGGCATCACGAAGATGAGCTGGTCGGGCGCGCACGGCTGGCGATGGAGACGCTGGCGAGTTGCGGCGCGGACGTGCTCCTGGCGGGCCACCTGCACGTCAGCCACACGGGCCAGTCCAGCGCGCGCTACAAGATCGCGGGCCATAGCGCGCTCGTCGTCTCGGCTGGCACGGCGACCTCCACGCGCTCTCGCGGCGAAAATAATTCCTTTAACGTGCTGCGCATCAAGCATCCTTACATCAACGTCGAGCGCCTTTCATGGCAACCTGAGACGGGAAAGTTCAAGCCTTCTTCGACCGAACACTTTCGCCACACGCCCGAAGGCTGGACGCGCTTGCCTGACGAGATGGCCGCGGACATTCTCTACACGGACGAGCGCGGGCAACTGCCTCCGGCCTGAATTGCCTCGCGCACATCAAGCGGCACGGCCCATCCCGCCAGGCATCAAAGCTCTGGTCCACAGGCGCACACGTTTATTCGTGGCTTCTTCCATTTTCGCGTATCTTCTTCGTTGACATAATCTCAATCCCGTCTATAGACTTTAAAACAGTCTCCAAAGGTTTCGCGGCTCTCCTTCGATTTCGACGAAAGGACGCTTATCTCAAATGTTAAAGCGGTGGTCCACTTCGCGGCCCTTTTCCCTCGCAGGATTTTGCGCCGTCTTCGTCTTCGCGCTCATGCTCTCGCATCCAGTTCAAGCCCTGGCGCAAGCGGGCGGCGGTCAGGATACGGACCGCCAGCGCGCGGGTCAGCTTCTGAACGAGAGCAAGTTTACGGAGGCGCTGCCGCTGCTCGAAAAAATCTCTGCGGCCAACCCGCAGGATGCCGAGACGATGTTCTACATGGGCTTCGCGCGTTTCGCCAGCTCGAAGACCATCAAGGGAGCGGAGGCGCGCAAACAGGCACGCGCACGCGCGCGGCAGGAGATGGCGCGGGCCAAAGAGCTTGGCTTTAAGCATGCCCTGCTGGAACAGATTCTCGAATCCGTCCCGGCGGATGGCGGCGGCGAGGATAAGTTTTCGGAGAACACGGAGGCGGACGAAGCTATGCGCGAGGCCGAGGCCGCCTTTGCGCAGGGCAAGCTGGACCAGGCAATCGAAAAATACCAGCGCGCCCTACAGCTAGACCCGAAGCTCTACATGGCCGCGCTCTTCACGGGCGATGCTTATATCAAAAAGAATGAGCCGGAGCGCGCCGACGAATGGTTTGCGCGGGCCATCAGTATCAATCCTGATATAGAGACGGCCTATCGCTACTGGGCCACAGGGCTGACGGCGCGCGGCAAAACAGCCGAGGCGCGCGATAAGCTGGTCGAAGCCTTTATCACGGAGCCTTTCAACCGGCTGGCAAGACAGGGGCTGGTCCAGTGGGCGCAGCAGAACAACGTCCGGCTGGCGCATCCCAAGTTTGATGTTCCGACCAACGTCTCTTCCTCCGGCCAGAACAAGACGACCATCAATATTGACCCGAGTATGCTCGGCAATAAAGACGACGGCTCGGCGGCCTGGTTGATGTACGGCATCGAGCGCGCCTCCTGGAACGGCAAAAAGTTTACAGAGAAATATCCGAATGAGAAAACTTATCGTCACAGCCTGGCCGAAGAAACGTCCGCGCTGCGCCTCGTCGTTCAATCCGCGCGCGAGCAGCTCAAGGACAAGAAGGTCAAACAGCTAGACCCCTCGCTCGCCAACCTCATCAAGCTGGACGACGCAGGATTGCTCGAAGCCTACATTCTGCTGGCCCGCTACGATGAAGGAATCGTTCAGGATTACGCGGGCTATCGCAAGACCAACCGCGACAAGCTGCGCCGCTACGTCGTCGAATATCTACTGGCAGGCGGCGGGAAATAAGCGCAGAAGTCAGCAGTCGCAGTTTAGAGATTAGTAAAAAAAAGAGGTGAATGATGAAAAGCTTGCTCTTCATCATTCACCTCTTTTTTACTGGCCCACGGATTTTTGACCTCTGCTCTTGAGCTCTACTTGATAGGCTTGCGCGGCATCTTTTCGTCCATCATCGCGGCCCTGTAAATAAAGGCGGCCATGATGACGGCGGCCTGCTTCATGTCTTCCGCCTGGATGCGGTCGTAGACATCCTGGTTAGAGTGATGCGTGCGCGTCTCGTATTCAATGTTGTCCTGAATAAACTGGAAGCCTGGCAAGCCTATGGCATCGTAGGAGAGATGGTCCGTGCCGCCCGTGTTGGCAATCGAGAGCGTCTCAGCGCCCAACTCCTTGAAGGACATGAGCCACTGGCGAAAGAGCGGGCGGACCTGCTCGTTGCCCTGCATGTAGACTCCACGAATCTTGCCTGTCCCGTTGTCCAGGTTGAAATAGGCTGAGAATTTTTCATAGTCGGGACGGGTCAAAAGCTTTGGCTGAGGCGTCGGGGTGGGATTCGGCACTGGACCAGCGGCGGGCGAGGGCGAGGCTGTTGCCGCAGCTGTGGGAGCAGGCTGTGCGGGCGTCTCGAACTTGCCGAAGTGCTCGGCGACATAAGCGCGCGAGCCTAAGAGGCCCTGTTCTTCTCCGGTCCAGAGGGCTATGCGAATCGTGCGGCGCGGCTGAAGCTTGAGTGCTTGGAGGATACGCACGGCTTCCATCGCGACGGCGACGCCCGCCGCGTTGTCTGTCGCGCCCGTGCCTGAGTGCCAGGAATCCATGTGGCCGCCGAGCATGATGAGTTCGTCTTTGAGGTCCGAGCCAGGAATCTCCGCGACAGTGTTGTAGCCCATCGGGTCGGCATCCTGAAACTGCACGGCGAGGTCTACGGCCATCTTCAACCTCTGTCCCTGCTGAAGCATGCGTATCATACGGTTGTAATGCTCTGCGGAGACGACAATCTGCGGGATGATGCGCGGCGCGTCCTTGTCCCAGGCGTTGATGCGGCGGCTGCCGGGTGGAGGATTTTCGACAAAGGGCTGCGGCACGCTGGCGGACTGGACGAAGATCGTCCCGCCGTCGCCGATGCGGCTCGGGTCAACAAGGAGGGCCGCGCCCTCATCGTGGAAGAACTTAAACTTTTTGGCGGACAGCTCAATCGCGGCGCGCTGTTCCGGCGTCAGTTGAAAACGGCGCGGCGCAACCGTCCGCGGGTCCGGCGCGTTGGCGAGCCTGAGCAAATCTTTCTCGTCCAGGCGATGGCCCTGCGAATCAAAGTGTGCTTTGACCTCTACGGGCGCGCCGGTCAGGACGATGGCCCCTTTGAGTTTGCCGCGATACTGGACCAGGTCTGCTTCCGTCTTGACATCAACGTAAACGACATTGGCCGTGAGCGTGCCGTGTGTGCCGGGCGACCAGGCTTTCGGATAGGCTATGAGCGGGATGGCCTGCGGCTCTGTGACCTGCGCGCTAAAGCGTTGCAGCGTCCAGCCGCGACCGAAAGGCCCCCAGGCTTCCAGGTGCGCATTCGCTAGTCCCCACCCGGCCAGCGTCTCTCTGGTCCATTCGTTAGCACGCCTTGCGCCGGGCGAAGCCGTCAGGCGTGGACCAATCACGTCCGTCAGATAGCTCAGCGTCTGCATCACCTGCGAGCGGTTCATCCCTTCGTCCTTAATCCGCTCGATGGGGTCATTCGGGTCTTTCGCCGGAGTCTGCTGTGCAGCGGTTTGCGCCACCTGCCTGGCCGAAGGCTCATCCTGCGCGCGGGCCGGGGTGGCCTGCGGGGAAGGTTGCGGCGTCGGCTGCTGCGCGAGCAGCGGGGCGGGTAGCGAGCAGAAACAGAAAACGAGCGCGACGGCTGCGAAGCGTCGAAGCATCTTGGTCTCCTTCATGCGTTGGAAATTACGGTTTTGAAAAGTATAGCGCGAGCCAATAAAAATACCCACTCTCTTTTAACCTGAGAGCGGGTATTGTGGTCCAAAGCTGCACAGAGTTTCAACTTGCAAGGGGCCTCGGATCGCCCGCGGCGGGCTGAGGTTTCGCGGTCGTCGCCACCACGTCCGCGCGATAGCCGCAGCCTTCCTGCGAGCAGTAACGCACGACGCCTTCCTTCTTCGTCACCTTTTCGAGCAGGAACGGAGCATGACATTTCGGACAAGGCTCTGCGACCGGTTTATCCCAGAAGACGACATCGCACTTAGGGTATTCCGAGCAGCCGTAGAAGACCTTGCCGCGCTTCGATTTCTTAAAGACGATCTCGCCCTTGCAACCCGGACGCGAGCAGGGCACGCCCGTCGTCTCGCGCTTGATATAGCTGCACTTCGGATAGTTTGAGCAGGAGACGAACTCGCCATAACGCCCGTGCCTGAGCACCAGTTGCGCGCCGTCCACCGGACACTTCTCGTCTAAGGGGACGGGCGCAGGCGCGACCGCGCCGCTTCTGGCAATCTTCCTGATGTTGCGACAATCCGGATAACCCGTGCAGCCCAGGAACTGTCCGAACCTGCCGCGCTTTAAAGCCATAGGCTTACCGCATAGCTCACAGCTTTCGGCCTCTTCACTCTCAGCGCCCTCTGCGCCCTGAGCCTCTACGCCCTTCGCGCCCGCGTTGGCGGCAGGAGCATTTGCGCTCTCGCCTTCGCCGGCGGGCTTGGCAACTTCGCGCGTCGTGCGGCATTCGGGATAGTTAGAGCAGGCGAGGAACTGCCCGAAGCGCCCGAACTTGATGACCATCGGAGAGCCGCAGTTTTCGCAAATCTCGTCTGTCGGGATGGCCTGTTGCTTGGCGGCCTTCATCTGCTTTTCAGCGACCTTCAAATCCTTCGCAAACTTTTCGTAAAACTCGCGCAGAGCTTCGGTCCAGGCGAGCTTTCCGTCTTCAATCTCGTCCAGTTCCTCTTCCATACGAGCCGTGTAGGTCTCGTTAAAGAGGTCGTCGAAGCTGGCGACCAGCAGGTCGTTAACGGTCGTGCCGAGCGCCGTCGGATGAAAACGCCCTTCGACACGCTCGACATACTCGCGGTCCTGAATCGTCGTCATAATCGCGGCATACGTCGAAGGACGGCCAATGCCCTTCTCTTCGAGAGCCTTGACGAGAGTGGCTTCGGTGTAGCGCGGCGGCGGCTCCGTAAAATGCTGTTCGGGCGCGAGAGCATTGAGCTTGAGAGGCTCGCCCTTTTCCACAGGCGGCAACCTGCGCTCAGCCTCCTCTTCATCCTCAGCCTTCTCGTCGCGTCCCTCCTGGTAAACCTTGAGGAAGCCGTCGAACTTCAAGACAGAACCCGTCGCGCGGAAGAGAAAGCGTCCGGCTTCGATATCAATCGTCGTCTGGTCAAAGACAGCCGCCATCATCTGCGAAGCGACGAAGCGTTGCCAGACGAGGCGATACAGTTTCAACTCTTCCTTGTTGAGATACTTCGCCAGCGCATCGGGCGTGCGCGCGACATCTGTCGGGCGAATCGCCTCGTGCGCATCCTGCGCATCCTTCTTAGAGCGATAGTGGACCGCCTTTTCCGGCAGGTAAGCCGCGCCGTACTGCGCGCCGACAAATGAGCGCACCTCGTTTAAGGCGGTCTCAGAGACGCGCGTCGAATCCGTGCGCATGTAGGTGATGAGACCGACAGAGCCTTCCGCGCCAAGCTCTACGCCTTCATAGAGCTTCTGCGCGAGCATCATCGTTTTCTTGACGGGAAAGCCTAGCTTTCGCGAAGCCTCCTGCTGCAATTTTGAAGTGATGAAGGGAGGCACGGGATTGCGCTTGCGCTCTTTGGTCGTGACTTCGGAGACGACGAACCGCTGCTGCTCTGCCTCCGCGACAATCTCGCGGGCCTGCTCTTCATTGCCTATCAGAATCTCGTTCTTCTTAATCTCCTGGTCAAAGCCTGAGGTCTTGACCGTCTGCTCGCCTATCTTGAAGAGACGCGCGTCAAAAGCCGGGGGCAGCCTGGCCGAGAGGTTGGCCGCGATGGTCCAGTATTCTGTCTTGACAAATTTTTCTATCTCTCGCTCGCGCTCGACGACCATGCGCAGCGCGACGGACTGTACGCGGCCCGCGCTCAGACGGCCCCCGACGGTGCGACACAAGAGCGGCGAGACCTTATATCCGACCAGTCGATCCAGCAGACGCCGCGCCTGCTGCGCATCAACCAGATTCTTGTCTATCTCTTTCGGATGATTAAAAGCCTCCTGGACGGCGCGCTTCGTAATCTCGTTGAACATCACGCGGTAGGTCGGCTTCTTCGGACGCTTGGGCACAATCTCTTCGGCCAGATGCTGGCAGATAGCCTCGCCTTCGCGGTCGGGGTCGGCGGCCAGGTAGATGGCCTCTGCCTCCTTCGCGGCCTTTTTTAAATCGGCGACGATCTTCCTGTTATTACGCTTCTTCGTATCCGGGATAACCTCGTAGGTCGGCTCGAAATTATGGTCCACATCAACGCCCAGACCCTTCGATGGCAGGTCCTTGATATGGCCTATCGAAGCCTTGACGAGATAATCGCTCCCCAGATACTTATTGATCGTCTTCGCCTTCGCGGGCGATTCGACGATGACCAGATTTTTCGCCATTATTTCCCTCTAACCAAAATTGATGAGTGACAGTCGGCAGGAAAGCTTCCCCTAGAGTTGCCGCCCGTCACTCATTATTAATTACTATCTTAAATGTGGTTTAGATGCAAACCCGCCTCTGCGCGCTGGCCGTAATTGACAGGCTTTACGGCTCTTCTGAAAACTTCTTAAAGCTTTCGTAAGAAGCACTTACCCGGCAGTTGCCGGACTAGCTCGCGCATCTCCAGAGACAACAGCACGCCCGACAGCTCGGAGACCGCGAGGCGGCTTTTTTCCGCCAGCGCGTCTATATGCGAAGCCTCGTCGGGCGCGAGCAACTTAAAGACCGCCTGCTCGTTTTCCGACAACCCTTCAGGCACAAAAGACAACTGTTCGGCCAGAGATGGCTCGCCCTTCTTCTGCTTCTGAGGCTCTGGCGGCAGCAGCAGTGCGGCAAGTTCAGGGGGCAGCTCCATGGCTATGTCCTGCCACTGCTGGACCAGTTTTGCTCCCGCGCCCTTTATCAAATAGTTCGTGCCGAATGAATTTCTCGAAGTGATATTACCGGGCACGGCGAAAACTTCGCGGTTCTGCTCCATCGCCAGCCGCGCCGTAATCAAAGAGCCTGAGTTCTCCGCCGCCTCAACCAGCACGACGCCCAGGCTCAGCCCGCTGATGACGCGATTGCGATAGGGAAAATTCTGCGGCGAGGGCGGCGTCCCCAACGGAAATTCCGAGACCAGCGCGCCGCCGTGCTCCAGAATCTCCTCGACCAGCTTTCTGTGATCGCGCGGGTAAACCTGGTCCAGCCCGGTGCCCATCACGGCGACCGTGCGCCCGCCGGCTTCGAGCGCTCCCCTGTGCGCCGCCGCATCAATCCCGCGCGCCAGCCCCGAAATAATCGTCACGCCGCGCTCGGCCAGCTCGCGCGCCAGCATCAGCGCAGCGTTCTGCCCGTAGCTGGAGCAGCGGCGCGACCCGACCATCGCCACGCAGGGCGCATCCAGGCAAGCTTCCCAAGCGCCCTTCACATAGAGCGTCAACGGCGGGTCGAAAATCTCGCGCAGCAAAGCCGGATAGACCCCATCGTCCAAAAGCAGTATGTCTGCCCCGTAGGCGCGCACACGCTCTATCTCATCAGCCGCGCGCTCGAAAAGGTCGCGCGCGATCAGGCTTTCGATAGTCTCAGGAGAGAGGCGCAGCCCTTCCAGCTCGGCTCGCGTCGCGCCAAAGACGGCCTCCGCCGACCCGAAGCGCTCAAGCAGCTTCGCGGCGGCCCTCGGGCCAATGCCCGGCGTCATGTTGAGAGCAATCCATTCACGCATAAGAGTAAGGAGAAAAGCGGAAGGCGAAGGGAGAAAGTGAGGACGCGCCTCCGGCGTGATTCGTCAAAGACGAGATTCATGATTCAATTCAAAGCCGAAGGCTGTGTCCAAACTTTCCCTTTCGCCCTTCGACTTTCGTGTTGGCGGAGGCGTGTGGGAATCGAACCCACCCAAGCCTGTTCTCACAGGCTCACAGACGGTTTTGAAGACCGCGCCGCTCACCAGAACGGATGCGCCTCCACAGAGAGGTTCGCGTGGGCCGCGAGCGCCCTAGACGCTACGCGCCATGAGGGCTGGCTGTCAAGCGGACAATCCGGCGCGAAACAACTCATCCCGCCATAGCTTGACCATTGGACACGAGTCCGTCTTTGAATCAACCCGACTGTCCTTGACCAATCAAGAACGATTGGCTATGATGCTCGTTCGAACGTTCGTTCGGACAAACCAAACTGAGCAGTGGCGGATACCCGAAGGCAGAGGCGAGAGAGCCGGGCAGCCGCGTGCGTCTTTTGAAGTTTGGACCAATTCCGGACCAATTTGGAGAGTCAGAGCTGAATGATAAATTTCGAGACATCGCCGGAGCAGTACAAACACTGGAAGCTCAAAGTAGATGGTCCTGTCGCCACGTTGGCGATGGACGTGCAGGAAGATGCCACGCTGGCCGAAGGGTATAAGCTCAAGCTCAACTCTTATGATCTGGGTGTTGATATAGAGCTGGCGGACGCGGTCCAGCGGCTACGCTTCGAGCATCCGGAAGTGAGGGTTGTGGTCATCAACAGCCTCAAGCCGCGTATCTTTTGCGCGGGCGCAAACATTTACATGCTGGGCACGTCCTCGCATGCTTTTAAAGTCAATTTCTGCAAGTTTACAAACGAGACACGCTGCGCGATAGAAGATGCTTCGCATCATTCGGGCCAACGCTATATCGCTGCGCTCAACGGGACGGCTTCCGGCGGCGGCTATGAGCTGGCAATCGCGTGCGATGAAATCTTTCTGGTAGACGACAGCAATTCCACAGTCTCGCTGCCCGAAGTTCCCCTGCTCGGAGTCCTGCCTGGCACGGGCGGCCTGACGCGCCTCGTTGATAAGCGAAAGGTGCGTCGTGACCGCGCGGATGTCTTCTCGACGCTGGCCGAAGGACTCAAGGCCAGACGCGCCAAAGAGTGGGGACTGATTGACGGCTATTTCCTGACCAGCAAGTTTGAAGAAGGGGTTGCGGCTCACGTCAATCAGCTTGTCGAGACGGGCGCAGAAAAGAAGGTAGGCCCTGGCATCAAGCTCAACCCGCTTCGTGTTGAAGCGTCCGAGTCCGGGCGCGAGTACGAGTATGTCAGCCTCAAGCTCAAACGCGAGCAGCGTTATGCGGACCTGACGGTGCGTGGTCCTGAATCGAATCTACCCACCACGCCGGAAGAGATTCAGAAGTTGGGCAATGCTTACTGGCCGCTTCAGGCTTACCGCGAGCTGGATGATGCGCTCCTCAACTTGCGCATCAACGAGCCTGAGATAGGGCTGGTCTGCCTGCGCACGGAAGGCGATCTTGATAAAGTGCTCGCCGTTGACAAAATCTTAACTTCAAATAAAGACCACTGGCTCGTACACGAAATCATCCTGCACATGGCTCGCGTGCTACGCCGACTGGACCTGACGGCCAAGAGCTTCTTTGCTTTAATCGAACCGGGCAGTTGCTTCGCTGGCAACCTGCTTGAACTTGCGTTCGCCGCAGACCGAACCTACATGCTCAACAGCCAGGACGAGAAGGTCCAGATTGCCACCAGCGAGCTTAACGCCGGCGCGTTGCCTATGAGCAACGGCTTGACGCGCTTGCAGTCGCGCTTTTATGCCACGCCGGAACAGGTGGACAAGGTGCTTGAGCACGCGGGCCTGTTCGAGACGGAGAAGGCTGAAGAGGAGGGCCTTGTCACTTTCGCCACGGAGGACCTCGACTGGGAAGAGGAGATTCGCGTCGCCATAGAAGAGCGCATGTCGCTCTCGCCCGATGCGTTGACGGGGATGGAAGCCTCGCTCAGGTTCGCTGGTCCGGAAACGCCTGAAACGAAGATTTATGGCCGCCTGACGGCCTGGCAAAACTGGATTTTCCAGCGCCCCAACGCCGTCGGCGAGCACGGCGCTTTAACCAACTACGGGAAACCGACGCGCGCACAGTTTGATTACAAGAGGACTTGATTAGTTTTCAGTTTTGAGTTTTCAGCAAAGACAACTGGTCTATGCTGAAAACTAAAAACTCAAAACTGAAAACTGCGAGCGGAGTGAGCCATGAGCATGAACTTATACGATCGCATTCCTAATAACGTGAATCTGTCTGAGGATAAGCGGCTTCAGCGTGCGCTGGAGAAGTGGCTGCCGGATTATCTCAAATGGTGGCGCGAGATGGGGCCGGATGGATTTCAGGAGACGGAAGTCTACTTGCGCACCGCCATCGGCGTGGACGCTGACGGATGGGCGAACTTCGATTTTATCAAGATGCCTGATTATCGCTGGGGCATCTTTTTGAAACCAGCCGAGGCGGATGCGCGTGTGGCCTTTGGCGACAATGCAGGGATGCCTGCCTACCAGGAAGTGCCCGGCGAGTTTCGCAACGCGCTGAGGCGTATCATCGTCACGCAGGGCGACACAGAGCCTGCTTCGGTCGAGCAGCAGCGTGAGCTTGGCAAGACCTGTCCTTCGCTCTACGACCTGCGCAATCTCTTTCAGGTCAACGTCGAAGAAGGAAGACACCTGTGGGCTATGGTCTATCTGCTGCAACGCTATTTCGGGCGCGACGGGCGCGATGAGGCCGACGCCATGCTTGAGCGACGCAGCGGCAACCCGGACAACCCGCGTATCCTCGAAGCCTTTAACCAGCCCTGCGATGACTGGCTCAACTTTTTCTGCTTTACGATGTTCACGGACCGCGACGGCAAGTATCAACTCGCGGCGCTGGCCGAATCCGGCTTCGAGCCGCTGGCGCGCACATGCCAGTTTATGCTCACGGAAGAGGCGCATCATCTCTTTGTCGGCGAGACTGGCGTCGGCAGGGTCGTGAAGCGCACGGCTGAGTTGATGAAGGAGAGCCAAGACGGCGACGTCCGCGAGGCTGGCGGCATTCCGCTTGACATCATTCAAAAATATATCAACTTCTGGTTCAGCTATTCGCTGGACCTTTTCGGCGGCGAGATTAGCTCGAACAGCGCAGACTTTTTCGCGGCAGGACTCAAGGGCCGTTACCAGGAGCAAAAGAAATACACCGACCACGTTATCGCCGACGACGTTTTCGCTCTGACGGTGATTAAAGATGGCAAGCTTGTAGAGAAGCAAGTGCCGCTGCGCAATGCGCTCAACGAAGTCCTGCGCGGCGAGTATGTGAGCGATTGCGAGCGCGCCATGACGCGCTGGAACAAGTATCTCTCGGAGGCCGCTCTGGACCAGCGGCTCTACCTGCCGAGCACGCGTTTTCACAGGCACGTTGGCGAGTATGCGGGCCACCACTTCGATGTCTCGGGCAAGCTTATCACGCAGGAAGAGTTTGAGAGCCGGAGGATGGAATGGCTGCCGACATTTGAAGACCGCGAGTACGTTCGCAGCCTGATGCGTCCTGTCACAGAGCCTGGCAAGATTGCAGACTGGATTGCGCCCCCCTCGGCGGGCATCAAGGGCCTGCCCTTCGAGTTTGAGTACGTCAGGCTTTAAAAGAGACGGGGATGTGCGCGGCGGCGATGAACTCGGGAGAAAAGCTATTGTCAGATTGAATCATTGATTCAATGCGATAATGATTCGATTGCTTCAGACATCATTCATCGCTGCCGCGTTGCGCTCTCAATCGTTCTCTTTATCTTGACAGGCCGGAGAGTGAGCCAATACCATTTCATCCGAACCGCTCGTTCGGATTGCTATCAAATCAATCTCTATGAGAGCCGCACGCAAAGAGCCTTTCTCGCGCTACGATCAGAAGCTGGAGTTTATCCTTCGCACAGCCGCGCAAATCTTCGCGGAGAAGAGTTATCATTCGACCTCCATGCGCGACATCTCGCGCGCGACGGGCGTCAGCCTGGCCGGTCTCTATCACTACTGCCGCTCCAAAGAAGAGCTGCTCTTTCTCATTCAGGACAACTGCTTCGGCCACGTCCTCGAACGGCTCAACCAACGCCTCGGCGAGACGAGCGACCCGGTCGAGCGCCTGCGCATCTTTATAGATAATCACCTGGCCTTCTTCGCCGCGAACATGGCCGAGATGAAAGTCCTCTCGCACGAGGCCGAGTCGCTCGAAGGAGAGATGCTGGATCGCGTCGCTGGCAAGAAGCAGCAGTACACGCGGCTCGCCCGAAGGATTCTGAGCGAGGTCCAGCAGGCTCTGCCCGAAGCGCAGCGGCAGATAAATCTGACGGTCGCAACCTATGCCCTGTTCGGGATGATGAACTGGATTTATAACTGGTATGATCCGCGCGGCAAGCTCACAGTCGCGGAGCTGGTCGAGACGCTCACCAGACTCTTTCTGGTCGGGCTGCTCGGCGGCGCAAATAATGAGCTGCTCAGCTTCGCCGGGCAGGCGCGCCACGAGCGTCTCAGCGTCTGGCGCGAGCCGCAGGCCAGCACTTAGAAAAGTTGCGAACAGGGAAAGACGTATGATGAATGAAAGACGATTGATTTTCAGCTTATCCTTCATCATTGCTGGTCCAACGTTTCCTCGCAGGCTCTTTTTCTATACTCTTCTTCAGCAGATGAAAGGGAACATGATGCGACTCACAAGAATCTCTGTTTTTCTTCTCATAACACTCCTTGCGCTGACCCTGGCCTGCGGGCCTGCTCCCGCGCCGCCTCCGCCCGGGGGCGGTCCTGGTCCAGCCAACAGTCCTGCGGCCAAGTCCTCCACGACTTCGGCGGAAGACGCCGGGGCGCTCATCTACGCCGCGTCCGAAGGCGACATAGAGAAGGTCAAAGAGCTGCTGGACGAGGGCGTTGACGTCAACTCCAGGGGGCATGATGGGCGCACGGCGCTGATGGAAGCTGCCTACGCGGGCCATAAAGAGATGGCTAAGCTGCTGCTCGACAAGGGCGCAAACTTCGGGATGAAAAAGAATGACGGCGCGACCCCTCTTTCGTTCGCACAGGGCGGAAAGTTTACAGAGATTATCAACATGATTAATCAGGCCGCAGACCTCATTAACGCGTCGAGCAAGGGTGACGCCAAAGCGGTCCAGGACCTTTTGAACAAGGGCGCGAGCATCAATGCGCAGGGCGAGGACGGGCGCACCGCCCTCATGGAAGCGGTCTACGGCGGTCATGCAGAGGTCGTCCAGATACTGCTCGACAAGGGCGCGAACCCGAACACGAAGAAGAACGACGGCGCGACGGCCCTCTCGTTTGCCGAAGGCGCAAAGAATCAGAAGATCATCGAGATGCTCAAGCAAAAGGGAGCCAAGTAGTCTTCAAAACTTTTCACTTTTAGGGAAGCGAGCGAAGCAAATGGCAGAAGCTGAAGTCAAGATGGAGCACGGGGCGGAAACCGACGGCAATCTCGTGCGTTACGCGGCGCAGGACGGCATCGCGCTCTTAAAGCTCAACGATCCTCCGGCCAACACCTACTCTTACGAGATGATGCAGGAGCTTGACCGCGCCATCCTCAAAGCGCGTATGGACGAGGGCGTGCAGGTCATTGTCATCACGGGCGAGGGCGAGAAATTTTTCTGCGCGGGCGCAAACATACAGATGCTCTCAAGCGTCACGCCCGAATACAAATACTATTTCTGCCTCCACGCCAACGAAACGCTCTCGCGGCTCGAACAGACGCCGAAGCTCGTCATCGCAGCCATCAACGGGCATTGTGTCGGCGGCGGGCTGGAAGTGGCGATGGCCGCGGACCTGCGCATCGCACGCAGCGGCGCGGGCCGCATGGGATTGCCGGAAGTCTCTCTGGGCGTGCTGCCGGGGACGGGCGGCACGCAGCGCCTCTTGCGCATCGTCGGCAAATCGCGGGCGATAGAATTGATGACGACGGGCGAGCTATTCGACTTTGAGCGCGGGCGCGAGCTGGGCCTTGTCAATCATCTCTACGAAGCCGAGACTGGCGAAGATTTCATGCGGCAGGTGATGGCTTACGCGCGGCAGTTCACCCTGCCCGAAAGGGCCGCGCGCGCAGTGGGCCGCATCAAGCGCAGCGTCCAGTCCGGCGCAGAGATTCCCTTTGAATCCGCCCTCGCGCTTGAGCGCGAGCTACAACAACAGCTCTTCCAGTCCGAAGATGCCAGGGAAGGACTCGAAGCTTACGTCCAGAAACGCAAACCGCAGTTCAAAGGAAAGTAAGCAGAGAGCAACAAGCAGAAGAAGCAGTTCGTTCCAACTGCCGAAGGCTGACAGCTTGCTCGCTTACCGCTCATCTATATGTCCTACGAAAACCTGAGAGTCACAAACGAAGCCTGCATCGCGACGATTACGCTGGACCGGCCCGAAAAGCTCAATGCTTTTGTCGGGCACATGAGGCGCGATCTGGCCGAGGCTCTGGAACACGCCGGGAGCGATAGGAGCGTGCGCGTCGTGGTCATCACGGGAGCGGGTCGCGCTTTTTGTGCGGGCGCGGACGTGGCCTACATGGCCGAGCTGATGGAAGAGCGGCGCGTGGATGAGTTTGAGCGGCTACTGGGCGCGGGCCGCCGCGTCATCACGGCCATCAGGCAGATGACCAAACCCGTCATCGCTTCGATCAACGGCGCGGCCTACGGCGCGGGCTTTAATCTCGCGCTGGCCTGCGACCTGCGCCTCGCCTCCGAGTCCGCCTCCTTCAGCCAGTCCTTCGTCAAAGTGGGCCTCCACCCGGACTGGGGCGGGACATACTTTCTACCGCGCATGGTCACGCCCAATCTAGCCTGCGAGATGTTCTTTCTGGGCGACGCCATCAACGCCGAGCGCGCGCTACAACTGGGTCTTGTCAACCACGTCTTCCCAGAAGCGGAGCTGGCGCGCGAGACCGAGCGCCTGGCCCAGCGCCTGCGCGATGCTCCCTACAGGTCCATCGCCGCCGCCAAACACGCCGTCTACATGAGCGACGAGGCGAGCCTTGAACGCATGCTGCAATACGAAGTCGAAGCCCAGCTCCAATGCTTTCAATCCGAAGACGCGCGCCAGCGCGTGCGCGCATTTTTAGAGAAGCGCAACGCGGCCAAGTAGTGTTGAGAGATAAGCGATAAGAAAGAGCGGCCTTTCTCTTATCGCTCAGCTCTCATCATCCATCACTCTTTGATGAAACTTTCAGACAGGAACGCACTCATCACTGGCGGCGGGCGCGGCATAGGCCGGGCCATCGCCTTCGAGTTTGCTCGTGAAGGCGCGAGGGTCGCCGTCGCGGCTCGCACTCTGGACCAGCTTGAGCAGGTGGCGCGGGAGATTAAAAACGAATTCGAGACGGAAGTATTGCCTGTGGCCTGTGATGTTTCGGACCAGGAGAGCGTCGCGCGGCTGCTCGCCGCCGTCGCGGAGCGGTTCGGGCGCGGGCCTGATATTCTAGTCAATAACGCCGGCATCGCCGAGAGTATGCCCTTCTTGAAAACGGATGACGAACTCTGGCACAGACACCTGGCCGTCAACCTGACGGGCACTTTCTATTGCGCGCGCGCAGCCCTGCCCTACATGCTGACGCGCGCCTGGGGACGCATCATCAACATCGCTTCCATCGCGGGCAAGACGGGCGCGCCCTACATCGCAGCTTACGCCGCGTCCAAACATGGCGTGCTCGGCCTGACGCGCTCGCTCGCGCTCGAAGTCGCCACCAAAGGCATCACCGTTAATGCCATCTGCCCCGGCTACGTCGAAACGGACATGACCACTCGCGCCGTCGAGAACATCACAGCCAAAACCGGCAAGACGACGGAAGAGGTTTACGAAAGCCTCCGCCGCATGAGTCCGCAGCAACGCCTCGTCACATCCGAAGAGGTGGCCGCGCTGGCCCTGCTCCTCGCCAGCGAGGACGGGCGCGGCATCAACGGGCAGGCCATCAACGTGGACGGCGGCAGCGTGCTTTTCTGAATTTGCGATTTTTGATTTGAGATTTGCGATTGGACCAGCCGTGAGGCTATAACAATCCGAACTCAAAAATCTGTCTTGATTTTCCGGCATGGGTTTTCGTTTTATCAATCCCGAATCGCTTGGTCCGGCGCGCGGCTACTCTAACGGAGTCCTCTCGGCGGCAGGCGGGGCGCTGCTCTTTATTGCCGGACAGATTGCCTGGGATGAGCAGCAGAGAATCGTGAGCGCGGATTTCGTAGAGCAGTTTGAACGCGCGCTCGCCAACGTCATCGCGGTGGTCCAGGAGGCCGGCGGCAGGCCGGAGCACATCGCGCGGCTCACCATCTACGTGACGGACAAGCAGGAATATCGCGCACGCACGCGCGAAGTGGGCCAGCGTTATCGTGCGCTGATGGGCAGGCACTTTCCAGCGATGGCCCTCGTCGAAGTCAAAGGGCTGCTCGAAGATGATGCGAGGGTCGAGATTGAAGGAATCGCTGTGATTACGAATTAAGCCGCGATTTAATCTGTCATCCAGGAATCTATGCTTGAACCTAAGAGTTTTCTTTATGAAGTACGCGAGGGCGTCGGGTGGATTACGCTCAATCGTCCCGAGCGGCTTAACGCCCTCACGTTCGAGGTCTACCGCGAGCTGACTGCTACTTTTGCCGCGCTGCGCGATGCAGAGGAGGTGCGCGCGGTGGTCATCACAGGAGCGGGGCGCGCTTTCTGTTCCGGCGGCGACGTGCGCGACATCATCGGAGAGCTGTTCGAGCGTGACATCGAGGGGCTGCTGGAATTTACACGCATGACCTGCGAGTTGGTCCACAACATACGCGCTTTGCCAAAGCCCGTCATCGCTTCCCTCAACGGGACCACTGCGGGCGCGGGCGCATGCATAGCCCTCGCCTCGGACATACGCATCGCCAGCCCCGAAGCTCGAATCGCTTTCCTTTTCGTCCGCGTCGGGCTGTCGGGCGCAGACATGGGCGCGGCACACCTGCTGCCGCGCTATGTAGGGCTTGCGAGGGCTACGGAGCTGCTCTACACGGGCGATTTTATTAGCGCGCAGGAGGCGGAAAGAATCGGCCTCTACAACCACGTCGTGGCGCAGGAGGCTCTCGCTGCGGAGACGCGCGCCCTCGCTGAACGTCTGGCGCGTGGGCCCTCCTTCGCCCTCGCCATGACCAAAGAGATGCTCACACGAGAGCTGGACGTGAGCCTCGACACCGCGCTCGAATGGGAAGCGCAGGCCCAGGCCATCTGCATGCAGCACCCGGATTACCGCGAAGCCTACCAGGCCTTTGTGGAAAAACGTGAGCCGACCTTCAAGTGAATTTTAGATGGACCACTTTATCGAAGAGACGCCGTTCTTTAACACCGAGCTGCGCGCTCTGGCGGCGAGGGTGCGCAGGTTTGTGACGAGCCGCATAGAGCCGCTCGCTGGCGAAGATGAGGATGAGGATACGCGCTTTCGCGCCCTCTTTGCGCTGCTTGCGGATGAGGGGCTGCTGCGTTACGCGGTGGCATCTTCAACCGCGACGCCTTTCAGCCTACGCGCTCTCTGCCTGGTCCGCGAAGCCCTCGCCTATTCTTCGTCGCTGGCCGACCTGGCCTTCGTCATGCAGGGTCTCGGCACCTTTGCCATCAGCCTCGCCGCGCCCGAACATCTCCGCGAGTTCTGGTTGACGCGCGCTGCGACGGGCAAGGCCATCGCTGCTTTCGCACTGACAGAGCCGGAGGCTGGCTCTGATGTCGCGGCGATTAAAACGACCGCGCGGCGCGAGCGCGAGGCTGAAGGCGACGGCGAGTTTTATCTTATCAACGGTCGCAAGCGTTTTATCTCTAACGCGGGGCTGGCAGATTTCTACACGGTCTTTGCGCGGACTGGGACGCGCTCGGACGGGCGCGCCGAGATGTCAGCCTTTATCGTCGGAGCGCGTATGCAGGGCTTTCGCGTGCGCGAGCGTCTGTCGATGATCGCGCCGCACCCGATTGGCGAGCTTGAGTTTGAAAACTGCCGCGTGCCCGCCGAAGACATGCTCGGACGCGAGGGCGACGGTTTTCGGCTGGCCCTGCGCACACTCGACACATTTCGCGCCAGCGTCGGGGCTGCGGCCTGCGGCATGGCCCGCCGCGCTCTGGACGAAGCCATCGCTTACGCCAAAACCCGTCAACAGTTTGGCAAGCCCATCGCGCAGCACCAGCTTGTGCAGGAGAAGCTGGCTGAAATGGCTACGGACCTAGACGCCGCGCGCCTGCTCGTCTACCGCGCAGCCTATTTGAAGGACGCCGGAGTGGACCAGACGACACGTGAGGCCAGCCAGGCCAAGCTCTTCGCCACCGAAGCGGCCTCGCGCATCATAGACCAGGCTCTACAGATTCACGGCGGCGGCGGCCTGCTGCGCGGCAGCGTCATCGAAAGACTCTACAGGGAGATTCGCGCGCTGCGTATTTACGAGGGCACTTCGGAGATTCAGAAATTGATTATCGCCAGCCAACTATTAAAGGCGTAGCTTAGTCCGGACAGATAGCATGAAGATCAATATCATCGGCGGTGGACCAGCCGGCCTGTACTTCGCGATTCTGATGAAGAAGCGGAATCCCGCGCACGAAGTGACGGTCTTTGAGCGCAATGGGCCAAACGATACGTTTGGCTGGGGCGTGGTCTTTTCCGATAAAACCCTCTCTTACCTCAGAGAGAATGACGAAGAGTCTTATCTTGAGATTACCAATAGCTTCGAGATGTGGGACAACGTGGATGTGGTCCACCGCGACGAGAAGATCACGATTCGCGGCAACAGGTTTTCGGGCATCGCGCGTATCGCGCTGCTCAATATCTTGCAGCAGCGCTCGCAGGCTCTCGGAGTTGATCTGCGTTTTCGCACGGAAATCTCCGAGGTTGAAGAGTATGCTACGTGCGATCTGCTGGTCGGCGCTGACGGCATCAACTCGATTGTCAGGCTCAGGTATCAAGACTTTTTTCAGCCGCAGTTGTCATTGGGGAAAAACCGTTATATCTGGTATGGGACGCACCGTTTGTTTCACGGCCTGACATTGACCTTCCGCGAGCACGAAGCCGGAGCTTTCGCCGCGCATTCCTACAAATTCAACAAACGGACCAGCACCTTTATCGTCGAGTGCAGCGAAGAGACCTGGACCAATGCCGGATTCGAGCGCATGTCCGACGCTGAGACGCGCGCTTACCTGGCAGAAGTTTTCGCTAAAGATTTGGAGGGCCACGAGCTGCTCTCGAACAATTCCAGGTGGATCAACTTCGTCAACGTCAAGAATACGCATTGGAGCTACGGACAGAGAGTGCTTCTCGGCGACGCGCTGCACACGGCCCATTTTTCCATAGGCTCTGGGACGAAGCTCGCGCTCGAAGATTCAATCGCGCTGGCGAAGGCTTTTGATGAGAATGCAGATGTCGAGACAGCCTTACGCGAGTTCGAGCGGGCACGCAGGCCGATTATCGAAGAGTATCAGGAAGCCGCTTATGAGAGCCTCGTCTGGTTCGAGAACGCCGCTGGCTACATGCACCTGGCCCCTCTGCCATTTGCTTACAGCCTGATGACGCGAAGCAAGCGGATCAATCATGAAAACTTGAAGAAGAGAGACCCGCAATTTATCGCCGCCTACGAGTCTGCGATAAGTTAAGCCTCACTTCAAGGCGCAAACTTTTTTCAAACGTTAAGCGCTCATTCCAAAACCGAAAAATTAGTGGTAATCAACTCAAGGGTTGGCGGAAAATGTCTTTCCCTGAGTTAAACAACTCGGAAAGGAGTCCTCATGTCCGAAGTCAAACAGTACCACTGGCGAGATAACCTCGACCTCATCTTAAAAATTCTGACCGGAGTCCTCATCCCTTTGACAATCGTCATCGTGGGCCAACTGGTCACCAGACAACAGCAAAGGGACAGCGACGCCTCTCTCAAACAACAGAGGGAATCCGATCTGGCCCAGCGCAACGCGGACCGCGCGGCCAATCTTTTGAAATCCCTGTCGAGCGAGAATGTCAGGGAAAGACAACTCGCCGTGCGCGTCGTCGCCCATCTCCTCAGCCAGAATCAGTTTCCCGCAGAGCTTGGACCGGCGCTGATCAGCGTTTCGCTGACAGACCCGGACCCGGAGGTGGCGCGCGTCGCCTCGGAAAGCCTGCCTCAAGCCTACCAATCCAACCCGGAGCTTGAGCAGACGGCGATGGCGGAGACACAAAGGATTCTGAAAAATAACGGCTATTACGACGGCGTCATAAACGGCCATAACGACGACAGGACGAGGGAAGCTTTAAGCCGTTTTCAGAAGGAGAATAGCATCGAATCTGACGGCAAGATGAGGGCCAGCACGATTCAGAAATTAAGAGACGCACAGCAAAAGAAACAGCCTCAGCCAATACAGCCAGTGGACCGCGCGCCTTCGAGACCTACGCTCAGGCCAAGAGGATAAATGGTCCACTTCGGCCAGGGCAGCTCTGTTTCGGTCAGAGCCTGAAGAGATGCGGGGAGACTGGCTGCGGATGAGCGCGAGCCTTCCCTTTAAAGGTTTATCTTGATTTGCTTGAGCTAATCTTCCAACGGGGGGGAAGCAGCCTGCGGCGGCCATCTTCGCTGAGAGGAATCGAAGGCTCGTCCAGCGCCGAGCGATCCCAGAGCTTGCAGGTCACTTGCTTGTGCGCCTGGTCCAGTGCCTCGCAGTAGTTTGTATAAGTGCAGCGGCGCACCTCTTTCCCATGTCCGAGTTTGACTTTGAGAAACCAGTCAGGGTCTGCCAGCGCCTGCCGCGCAAAGCCTATGATGTCTGCTTCGCCGCGTTGCAGGATTCCTTCCGCCTGCTCGTAGGTCGTGATGCCTCCGGCGGCGATTAGGGGCGTCTCAAAACCCGCGGCGTTGACGGCGTGCTTGATGGCCGCGCCGAGAGGCACGTTGCGGCTAAATGGTCCAAGCTCGTCCGAGATGACGGTCGGCATACATTCGTAGCCGCTCCGGCCCGTGTACGGATAAACGGACTGGCCCACTTTAGGCTGCCTGGCATCCTCAAACTTGCCGCCCTTCGAGACAGAGAGATAATCAAAGCCCGCGCGCGCAAACTCTCGCCCGAAATAGATTGCATCCTCTAAACGACTCCCGCCCTCTATCACTTCATCACTGAGAAAACGCACGCCGACCGGATAGCCTGCGCCGACACGCTCGCGCACCGCGCCGTAAACTTCGAGCGGCAAACGCACGCGCTGCTCGGGCGGCCCGCCGTAGCCGTCAGCGCGGTCGTTGCGCGCGCTGAGGAAGGAAGCCATCGTATAGGCGTGCGCGTAATGAAGCTCTACGCCGTCAAAGCCGGCCTCGCGTGCACGCCATGCGGCATCTGCGAAAATCCCCGGAAGCACACGCGGCAACTCGCGTATATGGTCCAGGTGCATATCCGTGACGCGTTCTCGATAGCCGAAGCGCAGGGATTCAAGCTCGCGCTCATCCAGCACCAGCTCAAGCAATTCATCGGACGCATCTTTGAGAAAAACGCGCACTTCCGCCGCGCTCGCTGCGAGCCAGCGAGCTTCCCCGGTCGCTTCCGCGAGCGCAAGGCGATGATTTTCAGAGAGCTTGAGGAAGCGGTCGAAGAATTTCGTTTTGTCCGGACGGCGCTTGACCGAGAGAAAATCTATGATCTGTATCAAGAGGCGCGTCCGGCCCATGCTTGCCTCGTGCACTGTCTGGACCAGCTTGCTGAGGCCGGGGATAAAACGGTCGTGGCCTATCCTGAGCAGCGGCCCGCTCGGAATATCGCGCACCCCCGTCGCTTCGACGACAATCGCGCCCGGTCTCCCTTCGGCAAAGCGCCTGTACCAATCCAGGTTGGCCTCCGTCACAAATCCGTCTTCGGTGGCGCGCCAGGGGACCATTGCCGGAACCCAGGTCCGGCTCTCAAGCATGATTGGTCCAACCGGAATCGCTTGAAAGAGCAGCGAGCGGGCAGCCTCTTCCGCGTTGGGCCAGCGCGCTTCGGGGATTTCATGACGAATGGGATGTGCGGGACGCCAGGTCATAGGACTATTTCAGGCGAACAGTGTAACAGGTTTGCAGAAAGGTGAGGAGGAAGAGAGAGCGGAACGCGTCAGCGGCTGACGATTGAAAAAGGTCGCACGTCCTGGCTAAAGCTTACAGGGACGGTCGCAAGTTTGCTAAGATGTGTGCCCACTGCCGGGCCGAATCCGTTCGAGACTTGAGGCTGCACGCGCTGATTTAATCGAACCTGACAGCCTTTTTAAGCGTTTCTTTAGAAGATTTTTTATTTGACCTTGACCGCAAAGGTCGGAAACCCATGAGACTCCGAACCATCATCATAGGTCTGCTACTGGCCTTCATCTTCACTTACACGGTCGCTAACTTCTACGTCTTTTTTTCGCTTCATCACATGCTGGCGGAAAGGGGTTGGAATGCCGCGCCGAAAGAAGCTGGCGGTCCAGAATTGGTTGTTCAAGTCTCGCCGGACGGACCAGCCTCCGCGCTCGAAATCGGTGATGAAGTGCTGGCTATCAACAATGAACGGGTCGAGCGCTCTGATTTCAAAACGGAGAATGCTTTTCGCAAGATTAAGCACGGCGATAACTACACGATGCTGGTCCGGCGCGGAGGCGAGTTGCGGGAGCTGACCTTTAACAGGAGAATCGGCGCTCCGCTCAGACTCTGGCTGCCGGGAACGCTGACTACCGCTACGACTTCTCTTATCTTTTTCCTCGTCGGCTTTGCCGTTTTCGCGCTCCAGAAGGAGAACAAGCAGGCGCAGTTGCTTGCCATGTGCCTGGTTCTATCGGCTTCGGCCTTCGGGCTTCCGCAGCCGTTTGAGGAGACGCCAGCCTGGTTCACTTTTTTGATGGCGACCGGCTTTGTGCTCAGGCAACTCTTTCCGGCCCTCTTCTTACATCTCTTTTTAGTCTTCCCTGAGCCTTCGCCTATCCTCCGCCGTTTTCCAAGACTGGAATTTTATCTCTACCTGCCGACCCTCGTTCTGGCGTTTCCCGTTTACGCCATCATGGTCACGCTCTGGGCCGTGAACCCGGAGCGAATGCTGGAATTTATACTGGCGCGGCGCGTGTTGCTGGCATCGGTCAATTTAATTCAGATGGCCCATATTCTTCTGGCCTTACTGTTGCTGGTCCTCAAGTATAGAAAGGCCAATCTGGTCTCGCGCCGCAAGTTGCGCATCGTGCTCGTCGGTAGTCTCGTTGGCTTCGTGCCCTTGATCACATGGTTGCTGGTTTTGAATCTCTCTCATCTCGAACAGGTACACCGGTCAATAGTTATACCGGGCTGGATTGTCGTCAACATCTTTTTCTGGATGATGCCGCTTTCATTCGCCTACGCAATACTTCGTCATCAGGTCATCCCCATCAGCCTGATGATTCGTCGCAGCGTGCAATATCTGCTCGCCAAAAATGCCCTGCGCATTTTGCTGGTCCTGCCGCTCGTCGGCCTCCTGCTCTCAATCGCGCTCGACCCGCATCGCACGCTGGCAGACATTCTTTTCCGCAGCTCGTTCTATGTTTACCTGCTTGCCATCGCGGCTATCGCGCTCGGGCTGGTCTTTCGCAGGCGTTTGGGCGAATGGGTTGACCGCAAGTTTTTCCGCGAGCACTACAACCAGGAACGGGTGCTGCGCGAGCTGATTGACGATGTCAAAAAGCTCGACTCGATTCCTGAGATGTCCAGGCGCGTCACGGAGCGCGTCAATACGGCGCTGCATCCCGAACAGATTTATCTCTTCTATCGTGAAGAGGGGCAGCGCGATCTCTCCTTGAGCTACACGTCGGGCGGGACTTCGCAGGAATTGAAGATCCCGGAAGAGTTTCAACTGCTGCACTTCATGGAGCTACAGGGCGACGCGCAGGATTTTCCTTTCCCGCAGAGGAACAACCTGCCGCAGAGCGAGAAGGAATGGCTCGCGCAGCTTGGCACGAATCTGATCGTGCCGCTGACGGGGACGGACACGCGTCTCTCCGGGCTGCTCCTCCTGGGCCAGAAGAAATCCGAAGTGCCTTACACGACGGACGACCGCGAGCTGCTGGAAACCCTCGCCGGGCAGATTGCCATCGTCTATGAAAACGTCCGCCTCAAAACACGCGTGGACCAGGACCGCAAGATTAAACATGAAGTGCTCTCGCGCGTCGCCGGGCAGAATATGAACGTCCTCAAGGAATGCCCGCGTTGCGGCGCGTGCTTCGATATAGCGACGCTGGCATGCACGCATGACGGGGCAGAACTAACGCTCTCGCTCCCGGTCGAGCGGACCATCGAAGGGCGTTATCGTCTTGACCGCCTGATCGGCAAGGGCGGGATGGGCGCTGTCTACGAGGCTGCGGATTTACGTCTTAATCGCAAGGTCGCCGTCAAGATTCTGATGGGCAGCATGTTCGGCAACAGCGAAGCCCTGCGCCGCTTCGAGCGCGAAGCACAGGCCTCCGCCCGACTACATCATCCGAATATCACGGTCATACACGATTACGGACTGCTCAGCACGGAAGGCGCGTATCTCGTCATGGAGCTAATAGAGGGCGAGACCCTGGGCAAACAGATTAAGCGACAGGTTTGCCTTGAACCGCAGGTGGCCGCGGACATTTTCGGTCAGTTGCTCGAAGGTCTGGGAGCCGCGCACAGACAGGGCATCATCCACCGTGACCTCAAGCCGGAAAACATCCTGCTCTCGAAAAATGAAAGAGGGCAGCTCATCGTTCGGATTCTGGATTTCGGTCTGGCGAAGATGACCTTGCAGGACGGAGTTGACGCTAACAGCCCGACCGCTCCGATGACGACTCCCGGAGCCGTCATGGGCACATTCGGCTATATGTCGCCCGAACAGTTGACGGGCGGCGAGGTGGACCAGAGGAGCGACCTTTTCTCTGTCGGCGTCATGATTGTCGAGGCGCTCACGGGGCAGCGCCCTTTCAACGGCAAGACCTATCATGAATTGCTGAATAACATCCTGCAAAAACCCTTTCACCTCGCGGAAGATTCGCCGGAGGCGCAAAGGCTGGACCATGCTTTGCAAAAATGTCTGGCGAAAGACCGTGCGCAGCGTTTCAGCTCAGCCGCAGAGATGCAGCGCGAGCTAATCCCGGCCATACAGGATTACCCTTTGCCCACTCCGCGCCAGCCTGCCAGCCTCGATGCGGACACTATCATCCTGAACTAGCCTCCGTTTCTCTTCACGCTCTCTGCGTTTAAGAGAGTAATTCAAAACCGGAACATCAGCCACCGCAGACACAGAGAGCAGATAAATCAGGATGTAGGAAGACTATTCAACACATCTTTCCTGCCTTTTCTCTGTGTCTCTGCGCCTGCGGTGGCTGGTTTTGAAAATTGGAAATCGCTCTCAAAGCGCAAACCGGATAGACGTTAGAGGTCTAGATTTATATACTGTCAAAAGGCAGGAGGAGATCAGTTTTTGACAGACGAGCTTTTAAAGTGGCGCGGGGAATTTCCGATTCTGGAGAGCGTTGTCTATCTCATTTCGCACAGTCTCGGCGCGATGCCGCGTGCGACCTTCGAGCGGCTGCATGATTACGCCGAAGTGTGGGCGACGCGCGGCGTGCGCGCCTGGGCCGAAGGCTGGTGGGAGATGCCCATCACGCTCGGCGACGAGGTGGCGAAGATTATCGGTGCCGAGCCTCAGACGGTCGCCATGCACCAGAACGTTTCCATCTGCCAGTCGCTCATCCTCTCCTGCTTCGAGCCTGTCGGGAAGAGAAACAAGATCGTCTACGAAGAACTCAACTTCCCTTCCGTGATGTATGTCTACGAAGCGCACGCGCGCGATGGTCGCTTTCGTATCGAGAAGGTCAAATCGGATGACGGCATCACAGTCCCGCTCGAACGCTTTCTCGCGGCCATAGATGAAGAGACGCTCCTTGTGCCCTTCTCGCATGTTCTCTTTAAGAGCGCCTTCTTGCAGGATGCACGCGCCATCATCGAGCGCGCACACGAGGTCGGCGCTTATGTGGTCATGGATACTTACCAGTCCGCCGGGACAGTTCCCTTCAACGTCAAAGAGCTGGACGTGGATTTTGCCACGGGCGGGTCGGTCAAGTGGCTCTGCGGTGGTCCGGGCGCTGGCTATCTCTACGTGCGGCCAGACCTGCAACAGCGTTTAGAGCCGCAGACGACCGGCTGGATGGCACACGAAGCGCCCTTCGCCTTCGAGAGCGGCCCGATACGCTATGCGCCGGGCATCACGCGCTTTCTGCACGGCTCGCCGGCCATCCCTGCGCTTTACGCAGCCGAGAGCGGCTATCGCATCATCAACCAGATCGGCGTCGAACGGATTCGCGCCAAAAGCATAAGGCAGACGACGCGCCTCATAGAGCTGGCCGAGGAAGCCGGCTTTCGCGTCACCAGCCCGCATGATGCCGAGAGGCGCGGCGGCACTGTCACCATCAACGTCGAACATGCCGCCAGCTTTACACAGGAACTGATTCGCCGCGAGTTTATCGTAGATTATCGCCCCGGCGCAGGCATACGCATCTCGCCGCACTTCTACACCAGGGATGAAGAGATCGAACTTGTCATCCGCGAGATGCGCAACATACGCGAGACACGCGCCTACGCCGCACACGAAACAGCAGGAGCAGCATTTTAAGAGTTGTCACAGGTGACGCCTGATAGTCGCCAAGTGAGCGACCTGTGCTTGCCCGTCATCCGTCACCCGTCACCCGATTATGCCTAACGAATACGGTCAGAACGCGCCTCTTTCTTACAATAAATACTTGCGCGTGCCAGAGCTGATTGCTTTACAGAGCTGTCTTTCCGACCCGGCGCATCATGATGAATTGCTCTTCATCACCATTCACCAGGCTTACGAGCTGTGGTTCAAGCAGGTGCTTCACGAGATAGACGCGGCCATCGCTCTGACGAATGAGGATCGCGCGCCGCTGGCGACGCGTGCGCTGCGGCGCGTCTGCGAGATTGAAAAAGTCCTGGTCCAGCAGATTCACATTCTGGAGACGATGACGCCGATCAGCTTCCTCGGCTTTCGCGACGAGCTAAACCCCGCGAGCGGCTTTCAATCCATGCAGTTTCGCGAGATAGAATTTTCTTCCGGCCTCAAGCAGCAGGAGACGCTCGACAGCTTTCGCTCGGATGATTTCGCTTACCGACGACTCGAAGCACGTTATCTGGGAGGGACGCTGGGCGATGCCTTCTACGCTCTGCTCCGCAGGCGAGGTCTGGACGCGCCTGCGGACGATGCCGCGCTGAGACAGGAAGAGCGTCAGGCGGCTTACCACAAGCGCACGCGAGCAGCCCTCGAAGTGCTGACGCATTTCGAGAGCCGCTACGAAGAGTTTGAGCTGGCCGAAGCCCTTCTGGACCACGATGAATACTTCGCGCTCTGGCGCTCGCATCACATCAAAATGGTCGAGCGGATGGTCGGCACCAAGCGCGGCACGGGCGGCTCTGAAGGCGTCGGCTACCTGCGCACGACGCTCGATTATAAATTCTTCCCGGAGCTCTGGGAGGCGCGCACCCATCTGGACCCGGGGCACGGCGCGGCGAGCTGCCCCTTCGCAGGTCAGCAATAAATCGGGATGAGCTTCGCTTGAGAAGCTCATCGAAGAATCAACAGGCACTCGATCTCGTCCAAGTCTACATGGAGGCTTGCCCATACTATGACGAATGAGCGCAGAAGAGCAGCGCGCGTGCTGGTCAATCTCCCGGTCCAATGGGAGGGCGTGCTGGAAAAGCACATCGGCACGATCAGCGACCTCAGCCTGACCGGCTGCTTTGTCCTCACCGATGGCGAAGTCAAAGACGGCGAACTCATCTACATTGAAATCAATGTGCCCTCCCTGATGCACATGCAGTTATCCGGCGAGGTCGTCTATTCCGCCCTCGAAATCGGTTTTGCTTTGCGCTTTAACAAAATGAGCGCGACCGAGCAGATGCTGCTCGACCGTCTGGTGGACCATTTTCGCAAGAGAGAATAAGAGACGGCTTTATCTTCCATAGCAGACAATGAAGATAGAATTTCCCGAACGCTTTAACATGGCCGACTATTTCCTCTATCACAACCTGGAGGAAGGGCGCGAGCATAAGACCTGTCTTTATTACGAAGACCAGTCCTACACCTACGGCGAGACGGCGCGGATGTCGAATCGTCTGGGCAATGCGCTCAGAGAGCTTGGCGTGGAGATGGAAGACCGCGTGCTGATAGCCCTGCCAGACTGCCCGCAGTTTGTCTGGACCTGGTTCGGGACGAGCCGCATCGGCGCGGTCATCACGATGGTTAATCCACTGCTGCCCGCCGCGGACTATCAATATTACCTGGAATATACGCGCGCTCGCGTCGCAGTCATACACGAATCAATGGTCCGGACATTCATTGAAGCTGCACGCGGGGCCGGACACCTGCGCCACGTGCTCATTGTCGGCGGCGAGCATGACAGCGCGGAGGGCGGCGCTACCGCAAAGTTTCACTCTTTCGAGCAGCTTGCTGACGCGATGCCGGAAGATTGCGTGGCGGCCCCGACGCACCGCGACGACATAGCCATCTGGCTTTTCACCTCAGGCTCGACGGGCCACCCGAAGGGCGCTGTCCATCTGCAACACGATTTGCCCTTCAACACGGAAGTCTTCGCCAAGCGAACCATCGGCGTCAGAGAGGAAGACATCACGGTCTCCGTGCCCAAGCTCTTTTTCGGCTACGCGACGGGGACAAATCTGCTGTTCCCTTTCGCTGTCGGCGGCGCGACCGCGCTCTTCTCCGAGCGCGCGACCCCCGAGCGTATGTTCGAGGTCATAGAGCGTTATCAAGCTAGCGTGCTGACCACCGTCCCGACGATGATTAACGCCATGCTCAACCTTGAAGGAGTGGACCAGCGCAGTAGCCTCTCGTCTTTACGCTTCTGCTACTCCGCCGGCGAGGCGCTCCCCTCCGAGCTTTACCACCGCTGGAAGGATGCCTTCGGCGTGGAAATCTACGACGGCATAGGCTCTGCCGAGATGTTTCACATCTACATCACGAATCGCCCGGGGGATGTCAGGCCCGGCAGCCTGGGCCGCATCGTCGAAGGCTACGAAGCCAGGATTGCGGATGCCGAAGGACGCGAAGTCTCTACCGGAGAGATGGGCACGCTGCGTATCAAGGGCGACTCGGCGGCGCTCTGCTACTGGAACGCGCACGAGAAATCGAAAGAGACTTTCGCGGGCGACTGGTGTACGACCGGAGACCAATTTCATCTGGACCAGGAGGGCTACTACTGGTATCACGGGCGCACGGACGACATGCTCAAGGTCTCCGGCATCTTCGTTGCACCGGCGGAGATTGAAAACTGCCTGCTCCAGCACAGGGCCGTGCAGGAATGCGCCGTCATCGGTCACGAAGAGGGCGACCAACTGGTCAAGCCCAAAGCCTTTATCGTCCTCCGCGAAGGCTTGACGTCTTCGGAAGAGCTGGCACAGGAGATTAAAGAGTTCGTCAAATCAAAGCTCGCGCTTTACAAATACCCGCGTTGGATAGAGTTCATCACCTCTTTACCAAAAAATGATCGCGGCAAGATTGACCGCAAACGACTAAAAGCCGTGACGGGTGACAAGTGACAGGTGACAGGATAAAAGCTTGTTCTTTCTTGTCACCTGTCACCTGTCACATCAATTATGCCTTTCTCCACACGCATCAAGGTACGCTTCGGCGACGCGGACCCGGCGGGGCTGGTTTACTATCCGGTCATCTTTCATTATTTCCACATCGCGCTCGAAGAGTTTTTTGCGGGGCGTTGCGGGGTCAGCTATCAGAGGTTGATGAAAGAGGAGCGGCTGGGCTTTCCGACTGTCAACGTGCAGGCCGAGTTTTTCGCGCCGCTGGTTTACGGCGATGAGGTCGAGGTGGAAATCTACGTCTCGCAGACGGGCCGCTCTTCGGCCATCTTTGAGTACAGTGCGCGGCGCACGAGCGATCATCAGCTCTGCGCGCGCTCGACGCAGGTCCAGGTGGCGATGAATCTTGATGAGAGGCGAGCGATACCCATTCCCGAAAAGTACAAAAGCATCTTTGCCGCGAGCGCCGATTGAGCTTTGCTGAACTGCTCGCACGTCTGATGAGCAAGCACTTCATCATCGCTTCGTCAGCCGGACATCATCACATCTTCTTGCGCAGCCGCTGGGCCAGCGTGCGTATCACGCCGTAGGCTATGGTCGGGTCGTCATTGAGGACGTTGCGGAAAGCGTCGCCGTCAAGACGCAGAACGCGCGTTCCGCTTGAGGCCGCGCGCACGGTGGCCGAGCGCGGCGCGGGGTCGAGCACGGCCATCTCGCCGATAAAAGCCCCGGCCTTCTCACGATTGACGAGCTGCTCTTCTTCGCCTTTGCGTATAAAGACCTCGACCTCGCCCGCCAGCAGGATAAAGACTTCATTGCCCGGCTCGCCTTCGAGGCAGAGGTTTGCGCCAGCCGCAAACTCCGCTTCGCGGCTGGCGCGTGCCAGCTCGGCCAGTCCTTCCGGCGGCAGGCGCGAGAAGATGGGCGCGCTCCGCAGTGCGATCATCTTCTCAACAGTGCTCAAGGCTTTGTGCGAGCCGACCTCGCCCGTCTCCGATTCCTGGCTTTTCTTCAAATGCTGCGCGGTCTCTCGGACCAGTTCGTGTTCGTCCTGGCTCATCTGGTCCAGAGTCTTCTCATTGGCCGCGCCTCGCTCGCCCAGAGCATGAAGGGCGACGGCGCGCACGTAAGGGTCTGGATTCTGCAGACGCATAAAGAGCATGTCGGTCAGCGTCGGCAGAGAGGTTTCAATCTCGACAGTCTCACGGTAGGCCAAGAGGAGGCGTTCGGCTATCGCTGGCGGAAGGCTGGCGCGCAGTTGTTCGACGATGGACTCGCGCTTTGAATCATCCAGGCTACAGAGCGCATCGCGCACGTCCCCGGCCTTTCCATCATCAAGCGTAAAGCTGATGCCGCGCATCAGGTTCTCGACGGCGCGAGCGCGTCGGCGACGCAGGAGGTCCGCGAGAAAATCATGCGAGGCTGAAGGCTGAAGCTCAAGCACCTTGATGGTCTGCGCGGCGCGCTCGATGGCGCTCAGCTCTTCGGCCAGACGCGAGGCCATCCCGCCCGAGCCTCCGAGCAGTTCGTCTAGTACGGCGGCGTGCTCCTCCTTCGTGACGCGATATTCGGAACGGAGCTGGACGATAAAACTATCATCAGGCTCATCCTCTGCGGCGAAGACATGCTCAAGATAATTCTTGAGCGCGTTGGCGTAGGTCGTCAGTTGCAAACGTTTTTCGGCGGAAATCTGCTTTGAAGGATCGCTCAGCAGAGCGCGCTCTTCCTCGGCCAGCGAGGCCATAATCTTCTCGTGGTCCGTCTTCTTAATCTGCATTTGATTACGCAGACTTTCGAGCAGGTGTATCTCTTCGCGCGTGACGAAACCGTTGGCGAGAGCTTCGCGCACGGCGTCCTTGTAAATCTCCAAAACCTGCGCAGAGCCTTTGGCCGTCTCCCTGGACTTGATGGTGTGAATCAGAAACGCTTCGTGTAAATCCTTAGGCGGCTGGATGTCTGTCCATTCCCAGCGCCTGATGATGTTGCGCGCGAGCGTCTCTTCGGCAAAGGTCTTCTGCGTGCGGCGCAGGCGTCGGACCAGAAAGAGCGTGCCCGTTAGCACCACCGCGATGAGCACGAAATGCGAGGCGTGGATGCCAGGAATTTTTCTCAGCGAAGGCTGGCCCGCGAAGCTGTAAAAGGTCAGGAAGGCTGTAAAGGCTGCCATCGTGAACATCACATGACGCACGCGCGCCGCATCAGCCTCCGCCTCGCGGCGGCGCAGCCACTTGCCGACCAGCGGCTCAAGCGCAGAGAAGAAAAGAAAGCTGAGCAGGCCGCAGGCAGCCAGCGTGAGGATTGAAGCCACAGCGCGCGGCACGATGGGCAGAAAGAAGAAGCCCGCCGAGTGTGCATCGTGGCCCGGCATCAAGGCCGTGTGAATCAGCATCGGCTCATTGGTCCAGCTCCCGCCGAAGTAGTAATCCCAGTTGCCAGCCTGTAGGAAGTAGTAGAAGTAGAAACCGAAGACGAGACCCGGAAAAGCGAAATAGACGAATCTCTTCGGACGCGATTCAATCTCTTTCCAATAGCCGTTCTCCTCGTTGATGTCCGGACAGAATTTTTTGCACGCAGAGCACTTGGCACACTGCGAGTTGTCCGTCTCGCGCAATCCGTGCGGCTCCGTGTAAATCTTTTCGATGAAAGAGAGCGGGCAGACATAGTTGCACCAGGTCTTGCCCGTGTAGAACGCGCCGAAGAGGAGCGCCGCCGCCGAGATTAAAACGAAAAAGGCAGAGATGGCGTGCCCGTCGCCGTTGGTCGCAATCAAACGCAGCCAGAGCGAAAAGAAAAAGACCGCGAAGGCCACGTAGTAGTAGTTTGCTTCGAGCCAGGGCGAAGCCTTCTTCGTGCCGGGCCGCCTGAGCCTGACGGGTATCTGCGCAAAGAAGGCGAGCGGGCAGATGCGCCGCCAGCGGTGATAGCCGACGAGCACGATAAAGAAAGGCAGGCTCGCCACGACTATGGTCCAGACCACGCGGCCCGCCAGCGATTGAACAAGATGCGCGAAGACGGGAACGGCGATAAAGACCGCGAGCGCAACCCAACTGAGCGGCTTAATCCACCATTCGGCTTCAGGCTCTGCGGGCGATTGTTTATGCGCGACGGGGAGCGTGCGCCCCGCGGCGTGCGCGATGGGCCGGGCCGGAGGTCTGGGCGATGCGACAGCCATAAGAAAAGTCTGAGAGTCTGAAGTCTGAAGTCTGGAGTCAAAACACTATGCTCTAACTTATTCTGAGACTCCAGACTCCAGACTGTTCGGACTCTCAGACTCTTGATTGTTATCCCCTGCCGAGCCTCGTGTTGAAGGGCCATTCGACAGGGAAGGGCGAAGCCAGGTTAACTTTGATGTTGAGATAATCGCGCATCACGCCTGTGAACTGGCCGACCTGCTCCTCCTCGTTGCGGCGGAAGAATTCGCTGCGGCCCTCGTCCGGCGTCAGGACGAAGAAGAGGCGCGGAATCTCGCGCGTCTGTCCAATCTTGTCAGCCTGTTTCGGGTCGGGGACAGCCGTGTTTATATAGTCGCCCTCGTCGAAATTGCGTACATGGCATTGGATGCAGGTCATCCCGCGTTCTTCAAAGAGGCGTCGGCGCGGGTCGCGCAAAGATGTCTCTTCAACCATGTAGCGCTCTTTGAAGGCGCGCGAAACCGATGAAGCATCAATCGTGCTCGGCTTGACCTCCTCTTCGTCGCGCTCGTCAGGGATGGCCGTAAAGCCGAGCACGTCAATCAACTTCTCTAGCCCCTTGAAATGTAGAGGGCTGTTCGGATTGAAACGCGGAGCGGCGGCGGCCTTATAAGCTTTGCCGTCGGGCGTAGGCTTAACGCTCGCTGTGAAGCCGTCAATCGGCAGGTTGGCGAAGCCGAGCACACGCTTGCCATCACGCTCGATGGGCGTGACCTTCATCACGCCGAGCGCCCAGCCGTTGCCGCGCAGGTAACGACCCTGCGCGTCGAGTGCGTCGTCGCCGCCTAGACGCGCGTTGTGCGGCAGCGCCGCGAAGTTGGCCTGCATACGCGGCTCTTTCGCGTCCTTGTAAGTGACAATCCGTGTGATGAAATCGGCGAGCGCCGCAGCATACTTCTTTTTGTCAGCCGCGACAAAGGGCTTGAGGTTCGCCCCGTCGAAGAAGGCTTCGTGCAGGAGGCGCGCAAAGGTCTCGTTGTTTCTCTGGCGCAGGTCGTTGTCCTTGAGGATGTCCGGGTCCGTGCCGCGCACTATGCGCAGGCGCGGCATGAGGTAGACAGGCTCCGGCGCGACCTCGTTGCGATAGACCAGGCGCAGCTCGAAAATCTTCTTGTTGACGCGCGGGCGCACCATGATGAGCCGCCAGTTCTCCGCCTTCCATTGAGGGTTGAACTTGGGGCTGTCCGGGTCAATCTCTTCGTTGCGATGAAGCGTGGAGAGATTCTTGAGCGTATCGCGGAAGAGGGCCGCGCCTGTGGTCGGCTGAACGTCGCTCCCCTCTTTGATCTGCTTGCTCGCTTCGATCTCCGCTATGCGGTCGAAGATAGAGAGGATGGACCAGCGCTCGTTGGCGGTCGAAAGCCGCTCGGCATCGGTGATGGAGATGAGCGTCTCGACGGGCAGCGGAGCGCGTGCGACTTCCGGCAGCGCGACCGGCTGAGGCTTAATCTCTATGCTGAAAGTCTTCATCGAAGACCGACCGGGCTTGCCAGCCTCGCGCGGAAACTCCGTCATGCGGACGGCGAAATCTCCGCGTTTGCCGTCTGCACGCGTCGGAGTCCAGTCAACAGTCAGTGTCTTTTCGTTGTACCTGGCGGAGAGAGGCTTCTGGACCAGTTCGACGCGCACGTCGTCGCTCTCTTCGTCAATCACCGCCAGCCCGAAGGTGATGCGCTGGCCCACGCCGACTTCCCTGAACCTGATGGGGCCAAGCTCGGGCGACTGGTTGGCGGCAGCCGCCGTCAAGCGAGGGCCGACAAAGGATAAAGCTGGACCATCCGGTCTGACGCCAGCCGTGTTGTGCGCAGCGCTTCCGGCGCGCGTCCAGCAGAGCGCGGCGGCCAGAGCGCAAAAGACGGCGATGGCGAGAAGCTTCAGCAAATGTGTCTTGAAGGATGTCCGCGAGGGATAAAGATTTCTTTTCATAGCTTCAGGGGATGAAGAGACAGATTAGCCGTTGCGCCGGTCCAGGTTATAGTCGCGCAGGCGGCGATAGAGCGTTGAAGGGGAGATGCCTAGAATCTCTGCTGTCTTGCCGCGATGCCAGCCCGTCTGTTCAAGCGCGGCGAGAATCTGCTGGCGCTCGACATCGCGCAGGGAAGCTGGCGAGGCGTTGGCATTTGAAGGCTGCGCGCCGCTCTCGACGGCTCCCGTTTGGGCCTGTATAAAGACCGCGCCATTTTGGGCGACGGGGCGCAAGACCTCGGGCGGCAGCTCATTAAGCGTGATGCGCCCGTCATTGGAAAGCAGCACGGCGCGCTCAAGCGTGTTGCGAAGCTGGCGCACGTTGCCGGGCCAGCTATAACGCCTAAGCGCGTCCATCGCTTCGGGCGTAATCTCGGGCGGATGCGGGCTTTTCAACTGTCTTAAAAGATATTGCGTAATCGGCTCGATGTCTTCCGTGCGCTCACTCAAGGGGAGCAGGCTAATCTGAAATCCGTTGATGCGATAGAGCAGGTCCGAGCGGAAGCTGCCGTCGGAGACGACCTGCTCAAGATTGCGGTTGGTCGCGGCCACTATACGAACGTTGACTTCGACTTTGCGCACGCCGCCGACGCGATAGAAGGTGCGCGTCTCGATGGCGCGCAGGAGCTTGGCCTGAAGCTGCGGCGGTAGCTCCGTCACTTCATCAAGAAAGAGCGTCCCGCCGTCTGCCAGCTCAATCAGTCCGAGCTTGCGCGCCTTCGCGCCCGAGAAAGCGCCAGCTTCGTAACCGAAGAGCTCAGATTCGAGGAGCGTTTCCTGAAAGGCCGCGCAGTTGAGATCAACGAAAGAGCCTTCGGCGCGCGTCGAGAGACGATGAATCGCATGTGCGATCAATTCCTTGCCCGTCCCGGAAGCGCCCGTGATGAGCACGGAAGCCTCAGAGGGAGCGACACGCTCAACCAGCCTGACGGCCTCGCGCATGGCATCAGAGACAAAGATAATCTCAGGCATTTGCGAGCGGCGCGCAAGCTGCTGCCGGAGGCGCTGGTTGTCCACGCGCAGGCGACGCTTTTCGGCGGCCTGCCGGACCAGCGCGTCAAGCTCGTTGAGGCGATAAGGCTTGGTCAGATAATCATAAGCGCCGAGTTTCATCGCCTCGATAGCGGTCTCGACCGTGGCGTGACCCGTGAGCATGATGACTTCGGGCGGATTGGGACGCTGGTGCACGCGGCGCAACAGTTCCATCCCGTCCATGCGCGGCATATTAATGTCAGAGAGCAGCACGTCAACATTGCTCTCTTCCAGCTTGCGCAGCGCCGCTTCACCGTCCGACGCAGACTGTACCCTGTAACCGAGCCGCTCCAACTCCTTCTGAAGCACGAGTCGCAGATTGGCTTCGTCTTCCGCTATCAGGAGCCTCGGGCCTTGCGTTTCACTCAACTGTTTTGTTCTCCATGCGTCAAGATCATGGCGGGAAGCGAGATGGTAAAGGTTGTTCCCACACCGACCGCTGATTGAACGTCAAGGCGTCCGCCGTGCTCGGTTACAATACCATAACAGACTGCGAGACCGAGACCCGTGCCGCGCCCGACCTCTTTGGTCGTAAAGAACGGGTCGAAGATTTTGACCAGATTTTCGGGCGCGATGCCGATGCCCGTATCGCTCACCTGGACCAGCACATGCCCGTCCTCGTTGCGCGCGCCTATCGTCAGCAGCCCTCCCTCCGGCATCGCGTCAATCCCGTTGGTGGCGAGCGCAATCACGGCCTGCTGCAACTGCCCCTCGTCGCCGAGGATAACCGCCACGTCGTCAGCCGCCTCGACGCGAATCTCTACGCCCGGCCCGCGTTTCTGGTGGACCAGCAATCGCGCCGCCGCCTTGATGACTTCAAGGATACTGAGGGGCACGTGCTGGCCCGCGCGGGTGCGACTGAAATCTAGCAGCCCGTTGGTAATCATCTTGCAGCGGAAAGCCTCGCTGCGAATCAGCTCAAGGTATTCGCGCAGGTCCGCGACCTCCGAGGAAGCATCGAAAGCGCCCTCGCGGACGCGCGTCTCAAGGGCTTCGGCGCAGGCCGAGATGGTCGCCAGCGGGTTATTAATCTCGTGTACGACGCCCGCCGCCAGTCTGCCTATCGCGGCCAGCTTTTCGGCACGCGCGACGGCGCGGCTGGCTTCGACGCGCTCCGTGATGTCTTCGCCGACCGTGATTACGTGCGAGACTTCCGCGCCCTCTTCGGCGCGCATGGGAATCTTGCTCACCAGCCAGTGACGCGTCTTGCCATCGGGCGAGATGGCCTCCTGCTCTATGCGCTCGATTTCGCCCGTCTCAAAGGCCCGCGCGAATTCCCTTTCCAGCACATTGCGCCGCTGCCTGGTCAGGACTTCAAAGATATTCCGGCCTAGCGCGTCCTGACGAGGGATGCCCTGCCCGCCTAATTCCCGGTTACGATTCCAGGCGACGATGCGATAGCCGCGGTCTATCGCGTAGAGCGACAAAGGCAGGCTGTCAATAATCGCCTCCGTCAGACGTCTCTGCGCTTCGAGCGTGGCGGTCTGCCGCTCGACCTCCTTGGCGAGATTGACAGAGGACTCGCGCGCCGCAGCATAGAGCGAAGAGATATGAGCAGCCAAAGCGGCCTGCTGCGCGGCGGCCTCGACCAAACGCGCTTCCGTCCCGCCGCAATCCTCGCGCGCATCGAAACAGGCTATCAAAGCTCCTTGCGTCCGCCCGCCGAAAGAGAGCGGCGCGACCAGCTCAAGAGCGTGGCCTTCATCAAGCAGAAGAAACTGCTGCGCGTCTTCTATGAGCGCTGTGCGCGCAGGAGGTCCGCCCGCATCGAGCCAGGCGTTGAGCCTCTCCATGTGAATCAGCGAGAGACCTTCTGCGCTCCCCTCGCGGTCGAAGACGCAGATGACAGGCCCTCTCGAATCGCTCCTGATGGCTGCCGCGCAGAGCGCAGCGTTCGTTCCCTCGTAGGTTGCTCCGGCCACGCGGCGCACGACCTGCTCAGGCTCAAGCGCGCGGAGCAGTCCTCTTCCGAGGTCTGCCAGAAATTGTAGCTCGCGATTACTGCCGAGCAGAGCGCGTGTCTGCTGTGCGCTCTCAAGATGCGCGTTGATACGCGAGAGCAGCTCGCGCGGGGTCGAAGGCTTGACGATGTAATCGTCCGCCCCCGCCGTAAAGGCTTCAACCTTACGGTTCTCGTCATCGCTGGCGGAAAAGATAACGACCGGCAGTTGCCTCGTCGCGGCTTGCGCGCGAAGCAGGCGACACAGCGCGAGGCCGCTCACGCCCGGCATCTCTACATCGAGCATGACCAGGTCGCAGCGTTCCTTGTGGAGCAGCCGCAGGGCCGAAGGCGCGTCCTCAGCCGTCACGGTGCGATAGCCCGCTTCCTCAAAGATGCGTCTCAGCTTGCGACGCATATTCGCATCGTCGTCAACGACGAGGAGCGTTGCGCCCTGTGCGTTTTGATTAAAGGGAGCAGTCATGCCGTTCTCGGTCCTGAAGGGGACGCGCCGCGCCACTCGGAAAGCTCACGCGGAAAACTCTTGGCGAGCGCGAGGAGCACAGAGGCAGTTGAAGCACACGTGCCATCAACGCTCAACGCTTGGGCTGCCTCTCTCCTTCAAAGATTGAAAGCGATGCCAGCATGTTTGTCAAGATGACGTTTAAAAAGCGCGGATGAATCCGGTTCACCATTTCCTTAACGGATTGACTTCTCAATCGAATAGAGATAAATGTACGTCGCTCTTCACCCTCCAATACCAAATCTGAAAGGAGTACGGACCATGAGCGAACAGGAGAACGTCAAGCTGGTCCAGCAGGCTTACAGTAATTTCCAGAGCGGCGACATACAGGCTCTGCTCGGACTGCTCTCGGATGATGTCGAGTGGCAGTTGCCGGAGATTGAGAACGTCTCGTTCGCGGGCAGGCGTCGCGGGAAAGCGCAGGTCGCGGAGTTTTTCTCTAAGCTCGCAGAGGCGCAGGAGGCAAGGCAATTCGAGCCGCGCGAGTTTATCGCGCAGGGAGACAAGGTGGTCGCGCTTGGGTCTTACATGTGGCAGACGAGGGCCACAGGCAGCTCGTATGGCGGCGACTGGGCGCATGTTTTTACCGTGCGCGATGGCAAGATTGCAGGCTTTCATGAATTCATGGATACGGCTGCCGCCGCCAACGCTTACAGAAAAGCTTGAGCTGGTTTCGGCCAATCTCCATGCGCCGCAGCGATAATCATTGCGGCCCGCGGCCTTTGAGGAGTTTAATATAGCTTCCATGAACGAGAAGACTCTGCTCCATTATCGCATCACGGAGAAACTCGGCGAGGGCGGGCAGGGCGCAGTTTACAAGGCCGTTGATACCAAGCTCGGTCGCACCGTCGTCATCAAGGTCCTGCCGCCTGAGCTAACCGTCAAAGAAGCCAATCTCAAACGCTTCGAGCGTGAAGCTCGGCTCGCATCCAGCCTGGACCACCCCAACATCTGCACCATCTTCGACCTTGATGAAGCGGACGGCGTGCACTTTATAGCGATGCAGCATGTCGAAGGCAAGAACGTGCGCCAGCTCGTCAACGGTCGCCCCCTGGACCTCAAGAGCGCGCTTCTCATCTGCATACAGGTGGCCGACGCCCTCGCGGCGGCGCACGCGCGCGGCATCATTCACCGAGACATCAAATCCGGCAACGTGATGGTCACCAGCTCGGGCCAGGTCAAGGTCCTGGACTTCGGACTCGCCAAGCTCCTGGATGATGAGCAAGCAGGCTCGCAGGGGATTCATCGCACAGAGCTGACGGAGGTCGGCGTGCCCTACGGGACGCCGACGCACGCCGCGCCGGAGCAGGCCCGCGGCGACCGTGTGGACCACCGCGCGGACATCTTCTCGACGGGTGTCTTGCTCTACGAGATGCTCACAGGGACTTGGCCCTTTCGCGGCAAGACGACCATTGATGTGCGCCACGCCGTCCTGCATGATGCGGCGAGGCCGCTCGCTGAAACGCGGCCCGAAGCCCTCCCGCCCAAGCTCCAACAGATTATGGATAAGGCGCTGGCGAAAGAGCCGCGTGATCGTTATCAGAAGGTCTCCGAATTCCGCGACGACCTGCGCGGCGTCCTACAGGAAGTCTCCGCGATGGGCGGCGCTGGTTCGCAGTTTTCCGAAGGAGTCTTGCCCGCGCCGCCAAGATTTCTGGCAGGCTCTGGTCCAGTCTCTCGCGCCATGCGCTGGCTGCGCCACATCACCCATTCGGGAGAGCCGCAGACGACAGGCTCGCAGGCCCTCACCGGACAACGCTCCGACAACTCGCAGGACGTACATCTAACGCCCATGACGAGCGTCGGCGACCGCGAGAAAAAGAAGAGCATAGCCATCCTGCCCTTCAGGAATCTGAGCAACAACCCAGCCTCCGGCTTCTACGAATTCTCGCTCGCCGACGCCGTCATCACGGAGCTGGCGCGCGTGCGTTCCCTGGTCGTGCGCCCCAGCTCTGTGATTGCCAAATACCAAGGCCAGCAGGTAGACCCGCTCGACGCGGGCCGCGAGCTAAACGTCCAGGCCGTCCTCTCCGCCGGCTTTATGCACGCGGGCGAGCGTTTTCGCGTCACGGCCCAACTGCTCGACGTCGCCAGCGCAGAGATTATCTGGAGCGACCGCATAGACACTTCCGCGAGCGACATCATCATGGTCCAGGATACTATCGCGCAGAGGATTGTTGACGGGCTGCGCGTCGAGCTGAGTCCTGATGAACAGGTTGAGATGGCGCGGCGCGCAACCACGGACCCCGCCGCCTACGAAGAATACTTGCGCGGGCGAGACCTCTTCGGACGCTTTATCTTTCGCACCAACCTGCCAGCCGATTGCGACGCCGCGATAGAACACTTCGCGCGTGCGATAGAGCTGGATGCCTCTTTCGCGCTGGCGCACGACGGCCTCGGCGCGTGCTATGTCAACAGAGTCTTTAAGGGTTTCGGCGCGGCGGCGGATTACGAGCGCGCCGAAGCCGCTTTCAAAGAGGCTCTCAGGCTCGACCCGCAGTTGACGGAAGCTCGCATGCTGATGAGTTTCGTTCTACTCTGGCGCGGAGAAAAACAGTTGGCTCGCAACGAGGTCTCGCGTCTGCGCAGCCAGTCGCCCAACGAGGCCGTGGTCTATTTCGTCAAGGCCACGCTCCACAGGCTGGACGGCGAATACGAGAGGGCGCTGCGCAGCTACGACAGGCTGGTGAGCCTTGACCCCGCGGCTCATGTCGTCGCCGCCTGCAACCGCTCGCTCCTCTATATCTACATGAATCGCTTGAAGGATGCGCTAGGCGAGCTGGACCAGGCCGCCAGGAGCGAGCCAGACAACCCGCTGGTCAAGGGCTTCCGCGCGCTGACGCTCTATTACTTGGGCGAGACCGAGCAGGCCGCCGATGCTATGCGGCAGGTTCTGGACCAGCACCCGAACATGCACGGGCTACGACCGCTGTTCGCCATCTTCCTGAGCGCCCGAGGGCTGCACGAAGAGGCGCGCGCGCAGCTTACGGAGCAGGTCCGGAAAAGCGCGGAGGTTGACCCGGATATTGCCTACGGGCTGGCCTCCGCCTACGCGGTCGAGGGTGAAACGAGCGCGGCCTTTGAATGGCTGGACCGGGCCATCGCTCTCGGCAACGAGAATCGCGCCTGGTTCGAGCGTGACCCTAACTGGGCCTCGCTCCGCGACTCTGCGCGCTTTAGCGAACTCATGCAGAAGATCAACGTCTCGCGTTTATAACACGCAGATTCCCGCCTGAATTTATCGCTGTCTAGTTTCCCTGCCCCGAACGGATTCACCAACATAGTCTGCAATTAATAGTCTGCCGGAACGTTCCTGTATGGAGGGTGTCTAAAAGATGTCGGGCCGTGTGGGATAATCTGCTTGAGAGGCGAGGAAGATGATGAGAGGTTTGCTGTTGAGGCCGAGCATTGCGCTGCTGACATTTGTTGTCGGCGTGGCTGTCGCTCTCTGTTGGCACAAGCTCCGCGAGCCTGCCAGGGTAAGTATCGGCAGCGCGCCTCAAGTCAGCCAGCAGGCTGCTCAGAGCGGCTCGCTGCGTTGGTATGCACAGCAGGCCAGAGCAGAGGGGAAGGACGAGGCCGAGATGTTTGCGATGGGCTGCGGCGTAGAGATTAGCAGCCTGGACCAGGCATTGCGGGAAAACACTGTCGTCGTCGCAGAGGCGGTTGATAAGAGAAGCTATCCTTCGGGTGATTACGGCATCGTCACCTGGTACAAGTTTAAGGTAGTCGAGACTCTCTCAAAGAGGCCGATGCTCAAACATTGGAGACGTTGGACCAATCCCGCGCAGGAGTTGCCATCGGAGATGCTGCCGGTCCGGGCCGACGAATTTCTGATGGCGGAGGGCGGCGGCACTGTGATGGTCGAGGGAGTGCGCGTCAGGGAGCATTACAACAGCCCTCAATACAAGCTGTCTGAAAAATATCTGCTCTTTCTGCAAATGGATGATGCAAACAGAATCGGCTTTGTGCCCTGGTCCGGCGAGATAGGGGTCTTTCGGCTGGATGCGAGCGGCAATTTGAGCGCGATTGATGATGAGGAGTATGCGCTGAAAGCTCAGATGTCATCGCGCTTCGGGAATGCTGTCGAGCGGCTGAGGCAGTATCTCAAACGTTATGCGCGGGCTTGAAAGCTGGTCGAAAAGTGTCAGGCGGGTGGGCAATTATCAACCCATCTTGAGAGACGTGCGCTGGACCACTACTTTCTCATTTTTTCGAGCGTCGAGTAGCGCTGCTGCAAATTGTCTGCGCGGCGGCGCGCGTCGAGCGCCAGCGAGAGTGAGAAGGCCGCCATCAAGAGCGAAGCGATGACGATCAGCCATAATCCCTTGCGCGGGAAATCAGGGTCAGGGCAATCGTCCAAGCGCGCCAGATTCTCCATCCGGCGCGCTTTTGATTGCTTCGCGCTCGCACCCGAATCCTGACGCAGAACGTCTGCCAGAAACTGCTCGTCAAATTGTTGCAGGATGTGGTAGCTCATAAAGCTCAACTCAAAAGTAAAAAGCCAAAGGCAAAGGTCCGAGAAATCGTTCTTATAAAAAAGCTGTCTGAGCCTTCGCTTTTGCCTGCTGCCTTTTCACCTTTCTCCTTTCTCAGTTGATGGCCGTCGAGGCCAGCTTATCCGTGTTGATGTCAATCATCTCGTCCACGGGCTGTTCGCCTTCGGGGCGGCGCGTCTGCTTGTGCGCGGACTTGGCGCGATACATGGCCTGGTCGGCAGCGATCAGAAGTTGGTCCAGCGTCTCGCCCTCAAGCCCGTAGGTAGCCGAGCCGACGCTGATACCGACGCGCGCGTAGCGGTCCAAGTGGACGCGCAGAGAGAATTTCGAGACCGCCGCCTCGATGCGATGACGCAGCTCTTCAACCTGCTCGCCGACAAAATCCGGCACGATGGCGACAAACTCGTCGCCCGCGTAGCGCGAGAGGAAATCATATTCGCGCAGTTGATGTTGAAGGATGCCTGCCACCTCGCGCAGCATCTGGTCGCCGACCTTGTGGCCGAAGGTATCGTTGACCTGCTTGAATTCATCCAGGTCGAGCATGATGACCTGGAAGGCTCTGTGTGTGCGGCGCGCGCGCGCGGCCTCCTGCTCGAAACGCAGGTACATGCTGCGCGCGTTGGGCAGCCCAGTGAGCGGGTCTGTCAGCGCGTTGGATTCGGCCTCGGCGTGATGTATGGCATTGAAGAGCGCGTCCGAAGCGAGGCGCGCGACCGTCTCCAGCAGCCGTAGATGGTCGTCCGTGTATTCGTTCAGCTCCATCGAGTAGACGGAGAGAGCGCCGATGAGCCGCTCATCCTTGACGAGCGGGAGCGAAGCCATCGAGCGATACTCTATCTCTGTGGAGAGCTGAAGCCCCCTGAAATCCAGCTTGGGATTGATGCGATTGATCGAGCGGCGATTGGCGAGGGCAAAGCCCGTCACGCCTTCGCCCGGCGCAACGCATCTATTCTCGAAGGCGGCGGCGTTCTTTCCGGCGACGTGCGCTGCCGTCGCATAAGCTTTTAGTTCGTCGTAGAGATAGACGACGCAGGTATCGAAGGGGACAACGTGGCCCACCTTGTTGATGAGAATCGAAACGGTGTCTTCGATGTTGAGCGAAGAGCCGAAGGTGCGCGCAATCTCGTAGAGCGCGTAAACTTCCCTGTGCGCGTTCTTAATCTGGTCGTAGGCGAAGAGGGCGGCGTCGCGGCCACGGTCTCGTATGTGCGCGAGGTCTGCTTCGGTCAGGGCAGGCGCGACCGAATCATCGCTCGCGTCCCTGTGCTCTAATCCGAGCAGCGAGATTTCAGACTCGAAGCGCGGCAGATTTTCTATAAACAGCTCGACCACTTTCGGGTCGAAGTGTGTCCCTGAGCCGCGCAGCAAGAGCGCGATGGCTTCATCACGCGTCATCCCGCGCCGAAACGGGCGGTCCTCGCGCACAGAGTCGAAGCAATCAACGACGGAGAGGATGCGCGCCGTCAGCGGTATCTCGTTGCCCTTCAGCCCGTCAGGATAGCCGAGGCCGTCCCACTGCTCATGATGATGGCGGACGATGGGGACGACCGGGTAAGGAAAATCAACACGGTTGAGGATGTCCGCGCCGACAATCGTGTGGACCTTCATACGCTCGAACTCTGCGCTGGTCAGGCGTCCGGGCTTATTCAGAATATGGTCCGGCACAGCCAGCTTGCCTATGTCATGCAGCAGCGCGCCCGCTTTCAAAGCCTCTATCTCGTTGTCGGGCAGGCCGAAGACCTTGCCCATCCCGGCGGCATAAATCTGCACGCGACGGACATGGCAATGCGTCGTCTGGTCTTTAGCATCAATGGCCGTGGCGAGCGCTTCGACGGTCGCCAGATGCAGGCGGCCCATCTCGGATGCCTCGTGCGTCTTCACATTGAGCCGCTCGAAGTAGACCTTGTAGCAGGCATAGGTGGCCGCCAGGACCATCGCGCTGAGCAGGACGTAAATCATCCCGAACTTGCCGACGGTGATATAAATCAGAGTCACGCAGATGGCCGCGGTAATATATGTCAGCGACGTCAG